>NZ_BAABLV010000008.1:0-256228 GCF_039544535.1 Tessaracoccus lubricantis | reverse complement strand
ACTACCGCCTCAGAATGCTCCTCATCGGCGGCGGTCTACGACTATGACCCCACGCTCAGGTACGAAGAGCCGGGATGATCCGGTGTCGACCGCTGAGGCCGGGGGGTGCATTGGGTGCTCCCCGCTCACGCGGGGATGATCCCGGCACGGAGTTCGAGCGGGCAGGAACCTCACGGTGCTCCCCGCTCACGCGGGGATGATCCTTTGTCGCCGCGCGCGACCGCGAGTTCGTTGAGAGTGCTCCCCGCTCACGCGGGGATGATCCCGGGGCCCGTGCTGCGCTCGCAGCTCTGTATGAGTGCTCCCCGCTCACGCGGGGATGATCCACCCCCAGCCCGGCGAGTGCATACAGGGCGACGGTGCTCCCCGCTCACGCGGGGATGATCCGCCGTAGTAGTACGGCGAGCCCGTCGATCCGGGGTGCTCCCCGCTCACGCGGGGATGATCCCCACAGCAACCCAGAGAGGGCCGCATCATGACCGTGCTCCCCGCTCACGCGGGGATGATCCGGCAGTCACCATCGACCTGACGTGGACGGCGGGGTGCTCCCCGCTCACGCGGGGATGATCCGTTGCCGTTCGTCGCCAGGTTGAGCCGGCGGCTGTGCTCCCCGCTCACGCGGGGATGATCCGTCCTCGACGTAGTGGTAGTCGCCGGGCCAGCGGTGCTCCCCGCTCACGCGGGGATGATCCCGGCAAAGCCATCACCAACCTCCGCATCGCCAGGTGCTCCCCGCTCACGCGGGGATGATCCGTCCGCGATCTTCCGTGTGCAGCCGATGCAGCGGTGCTCCCCGCTCACGCGGGGATGATCCGGTGCCGACGGTGATGATCGCGGCCCATGTGCCGTGCTCCCCGCTCACGCGGGGATGATCCGTTGAAGACGGGCCGGCGGGCGAGGGAGTCGGAGTGCTCCCCGCTCACGCGGGGATGATCCGGACCACCATGACCACCAACGAATCCATCACCCGTGCTCCCCGCTCACGCGGGGATGATCCTGGCGCCACCTATTTGAGGCTCGACTTTGAGGCGTGCTCCCCGCTCACGCGGGGATGATCCGTCCTCACCGTCCTCGACGGTCAGGAGACCAGCGTGCTCCCCGCTCACGCGGGGATGATCCCACGCCGCTGATCCGCTGCCGTGCATGCGGGCCGTGCTCCCCGCTCACGCGGGGATGATCCCGCGCCGATCATCGGCGGCAAGGGCGCGGCATGGTGCTCCCCGCTCACGCGGGGATGATCCGGGCGTCGTCGCGCTGCTGTCCGTCGCCGGGCTGTGCTCCCCGCTCACGCGGGGATGATCCGGTCGGCACCACTGCTCTCGTGCTCCTGGGGGTGTGCTCCCCGCTCACGCGGGGATGATCCTGCGGCGAACCAGAGGGCGCGTCTCATCGGTCGGTGCTCCCCGCTCACGCGGGGATGATCCCCCCCGGCATGGCTCTACGAGGAAGGCCCGCAGGTGCTCCCCGCTCACGCGGGGATGATCCCTGCATGAGGTCGCCGGGCGCCACACGGTGGCCGTGCTCCCCGCTCACGCGGGGATGATCCCTTCGACATCCCTGCCGCGCTGTGGCTGACCGCGTGCTCCCCGCTCACGCGGGGATGATCCGATTCTCCGCTACGGCGCCCGCATCCACGACCTGTGCTCCCCGCTCACGCGGGGATGATCCCCGCTCCGCCCTGCAAGCCGCGCTCGACGACCCGTGCTCCCCGCTCACGCGGGGATGATCCCGCCGCGCCAAAACCGGCGCGCAGGACAAGGGCGTGCTCCCCGCTCACGCGGGGATGATCCCCCACCACCGCGCAACAGGCGTCGAACGTGCTGGTGCTCCCCGCTCACGCGGGGATGATCCGACGGCATCCGCCCAGACGCGCGCTCCGGATTCGTGCTCCCCGCTCACGCGGGGATGATCCGTAATACCCGTAGTGATACGGGTAGCCAGTGCCGGTGCTCCCCGCTCACGCGGGGATGATCCGTGGTACGGGGCAGTGGCGCCGCCCTTGAACGTGTGCTCCCCGCTCACGCGGGGATGATCCCGATCCTGACCCTCCCTGCTGCGGCCCACCCGTGTGCTCCCCGCTCACGCGGGGATGATCCCTGAGCCTGACTCGGCTTAGCTGATAGCTTTACGTGCTCCCCGCTCACGCGGGGATGATCCTGGTTGATCGAGAAGGCATCGAGGGAGCGCAGGGTGCTCCCCGCTCACGCGGGGATGATCCCTCGTCGGTGCTGAAGTGCGCCGCTACGAGCTGGTGCTCCCCGCTCACGCGGGGATGATCCCTTCTAGAGTCCGCGCTCAAGGCCGAGCTGGCCGTGCTCCCCGCTCACGCGGGGATGATCCGTCGGTGTCCAACAGTGCCGCCGCCGCTGGCACGTGCTCCCCGCTCACGCGGGGATGATCCCTGGCCGACCTGTGGACCTGCGCCGACGTGCTCGTGCTCCCCGCTCACGCGGGGATGATCCGGAGACGCAGCGCACCCTCGACGCCACCACGACCGTGCTCCCCGCTCACGCGGGGATGATCCCACCGACGTGCTCGGCGCCGTAGCGCTCGGGCTGTGCTCCCCGCTCACGCGGGGATGATCCCGGAGACAAGTCAACCCCCTGAAGTGGGAATTGGTGCTCCCCGCTCACGCGGGGATGATCCGTCGGGGTTGGCGATGGACGTCAGCAGCGAGGCGTGCTCCCCGCTCACGCGGGGATGATCCCGGGCAACCACGGCATCACCTGGCTCATCGGCGGTGCTCCCCGCTCACGCGGGGATGATCCGTCCTCGGGCTGCGTCTCGGGTTCGGGTGCGCCGTGCTCCCCGCTCACGCGGGGATGATCCGGTGAAGGAGGCCGCTGACACCGGGCCGGTCGGGTGCTCCCCGCTCACGCGGGGATGATCCCTCATGGCCGACCGCGGCGACCAATGGCTCACCGTGCTCCCCGCTCACGCGGGGATGATCCCTGCTCGTGGGATGCGATGCCGTTCAGCAGCAGGTGCTCCCCGCTCACGCGGGGATGATCCCGGCCTCCTCGACGAGCTCGCCGAAATGCTGGAGTGCTCCCCGCTCACGCGGGGATGATCCGCCGTCCTCCGAGTAGTAGCCGACCTTCCCGTCGTGCTCCCCGCTCACGCGGGGATGATCCGTCGACGGCACCGAGACACGCCACCACTGGCAAGTGCTCCCCGCTCACGCGGGGATGATCCCAAAGAGACGCCACCACTTCGCGGCAGTCGGGTGGTGCTCCCCGCTCACGCGGGGATGATCCGGACCGCATCATGACCCGCCACTACCGCACCGGGTGCTCCCCGCTCACGCGGGGATGATCCGGGCTAGCCGATACCTCGCATGGAGGCGGCGCGGTGCTCCCCGCTCACGCGGGGATGATCCCACTCGCCGCCTCGCCGCCTCCGCGCGAGCTGCGTGCTCCCCGCTCACGCGGGGATGATCCGCGTGCCCAGGCGGCCATGACGATCCGCATGTAGTGCTCCCCGCTCACGCGGGGATGATCCCGCCACCTCGTCGACCTCAACGCCGCGCCACTTGTGCTCCCCGCTCACGCGGGGATGATCCTAATCCTCACATTTACGCCGATCAAGGTCCGTGGGTGCTCCCCGCTCACGCGGGGATGATCCCCAGGCGCGCAGGTTGTCGCGGGTGGTCATGTGGTGCTCCCCGCTCACGCGGGGATGATCCCTCAGGCCGTTCTTGGCGAGCAGCGGCAGGATCGTGCTCCCCGCTCACGCGGGGATGATCCGTGGGGCCAGTTTTCCGCAGCGGACCTCAAGAAGTGCTCCCCGCTCACGCGGGGATGATCCGTACCACCGCAGCGTGCGCCTCTCCTTCACTGAGTGCTCCCCGCTCACGCGGGGATGATCCCTGTACCGAATTCCCCCACTTCTGGCATCTCGGGTGCTCCCCGCTCACGCGGGGATGATCCGGCGATGCCATGTGCGCGTCCCACCAAAAGCCAGTGCTCCCCGCTCACGCGGGGATGATCCGGAACAGCCCCCGGCCTCAGATTGGCCGGGGGCGTGCTCCCCGCTCACGCGGGGATGATCCCACCTGTTTGGGCGACTTGCCAAGGCGGAGGAGGTGCTCCCCGCTCACGCGGGGATGATCCGTAGATCGCCCCGGGGATGCTGCGCTCGGGAGGTGCTCCCCGCTCACGCGGGGATGATCCTGCGGCGACCTGTCTATCGACGACGCTGAAAACTGAACACTTTCGACGGTGAAAAGTGGACACTCCCGTTGCAACCATCACTGGAATCCAAGGCGCCGCAACTGTCTACTTTTCGAGCGCCGTCGACAGGCGCCGTGCTCCCCGCTCACGCTGGGATGACCCTCCGGACGGCGCCGTCTGGGGGAAGTACGGATTCGTGCTCCCCGCTCACCCGGGGATGATCCGGCCACCATCGGGATCACGCCGCCCAGGTCTTGGTGCTCCCCGCTCACGCGGGGATGATCCGCCGACAGCCACAACACTCAAGGACGGGACGGTCGTGCTCCCCGCTCACGCGGGATTGATCCGATCGCCTCGGCTGGAAAGATCGGCTTCGAGGAGTGCTCTCCGCTCACACGGGGGTGATCCCGCGTGCCGTCGCCACCAGACCCGCGTCGAGGTGGAGCTCCCCGCTCACGCGGGATGAACCCTCACCACCAGTCATGATTCCTGGGTGAGATGGAGCTCTGCGCCCATGCAGACCCTAATCCTCCTGCGCTCAGCGTCTCATCTCGCGTTAACACTTCGCGTTGATGTCAACGCTGTGCGTAGCAGCGGATGAACCGGCCGAACTCCTCGAACACCACGGCGCGCACCGCCTCAGACGACAACGTCAGGTCGTGCATCGCATCGGGTACCCGCACGATGGTGACGTTGTCACCCAGCTTCGGCGCCCGGGCCGCGATGAGTTCGACGTCGAGGACGATGTCGGCCAGCTGCTGCTCCTCGCCCCACACCTTGCTGAACAGCGAACGCTTCGAGATGGCCACCAGCACGGGGCAGTCGATCTGCAGGCCCTCGGCGACGCGGGCGTGGCCGTTGCTGATGGCCGCCAGCCAGCCGAACCTGGCGCGGAACGCAGGGTCTCCCTTGAGGTTGAGGTTGTAGGTCCACTCCCCCTCCTCGGAGGAGGACAGCGAGCGGCGGTAGAAGCCCGTCTCGCCCAGCGGCAGCACCGTGGTGGGGGCGACGGCACCCGCCGCGCTCATGGCGGGCCGCAGCAGGGTGTTGCCGTGGGCCTCGAGCCACGGCGCGTTGAGGACCACGCCGGAGAAGGTGCCGGGGCGCTCGTGCGCGTAGAGGGCGGACGTGAGGCCCCCGGTGGAGTGCCCCATCAGCACCAGGTCTGCATGCCCCTCGCCCGTGATGATGTCGACGGCGGCGTCGAGCTCCACGAAGTAGTCGGCCAGGTCCGCGATGTAGCCGGCGAGCTGCCCCGGACGCAGCGAGCGACCGTAGCGGCGCAGGTCCAGCGCGTAGAAGTCGTAGCCCAGGGCGGCCATGGCGTCGGCGAGGTGCGTCTGGAAGAAGTAGTCGTTCCAGCCGTGGACGTACAGCACGGCGCGCCCAGAGCTGGGCGCGCCGCGACGCACGACAGTGGCCACCAGGGAACCTTCCGGCTCCAAACCGTAGGTGGGTTGATCAGGAAGATCGATCGAACACTGCTCGTAACCCGGCAACTCGGCGTCGGGCACCCAGTTGGCGGTCACGTCAGTCAGGAGGAGCGACGCTCGTCGTAGCCGTCGTAGCCCTCGTCGTCATCGTCGTAGGCCTCGTACTCGGCCGCCAACTCTGCATAGGGGTCGTCGGGTGCCTCGGTGTCGTCGTCCTCGTACACATCCTCGACGAAGTCGCCGCGCAACTCACGCTCGAGAGACGAAAAATCCGTCTCGACCGAACGGTACTTGAGCTCACGGGCAACCTTGGTCTGCTTTGCCTTTGCACGGCCGCGCCCCATATCGGGTCGACCCCCTTGCTTTGTTCATCGCGTGCTTGCCGCGGATCTGATCACTAACTCGTGGGTACAGGCTACCCAATCGATGGAATTACTCCAAAGGACCCACCGGCTCGCTCAACCGCTGTTCGCAGCCGACGAACACCAGCGCCGATGGCTAAGCTGAGGAGGCGCATCCCAACTCAAGGAGTTATCTCGCATGGGCAAGATCATCTACACCCTCACTGACGAGGCCCCGCTGCTCGCCACGTACTCGTTCCTCCCGATCATCCACGCCTTCGCCGGCCAGGCCGGCGTCGAGATCGAGACGCGCGACATCTCCCTGGCGGGCCGCATCCTCGCGCAGTTCCCCGAGCGCCTCGACGACGACGTCGACGACGCACTGACGGAGCTGGGAGAGTTGGCGAAGACACCCGACGCGAACATCATCAAGCTGCCCAACATCTCGGCCTCCGTGCCCCAGCTCAAGGCCGCCGTCGCGGAACTGCAGGGCCTGGGCTTCGCCATCCCGGACTACCCGGAGGACCCCCAGACCGACGGGGAGCGCGAGGTACGCGCCCGCTACGGAAAGGTGATGGGCTCCGCCGTCAACCCCGTGCTGCGCGAGGGCAACTCCGACCGCCGCGCGCCGGAGTCCGTGAAGAACTACGCCAAGAAGCACCCGCACCGCATGGGCGCCTGGACCGCAGACTCCAAGACGTCGGTGGCCACCATGGACGCCGGCGACTTCCGCCACAACGAGCAGTCGGTGATCCTCCCCTCCGACGACACGCTCACCATCCGGCACCGTGCCGCCGACGGCACCGAGACGGTCCTCAAGGACGGCCTCAAGGTGCTCGAGGGCGAGGTAGTCGACGCCACCGTGATGCGGGCAGCCGTGCTCGACGCCTTCCTGGCCGAGCAGGTGGCCGAGGCCAAGAGACAGGGCGTCCTGTTCTCCGTGCACCTCAAGGCGACCATGATGAAGGTCTCCGACCCGATCATCTTCGGCCACGTCATCAAGGCGTTCTTCCCTGATGTGTTCGCCACGTACGGCGACGACCTCGCCGCCGCCGGCCTCTCCGCCAACGACGGCCTCGGCGCCATCTTCGCCGGCTTGGACGAGCTGCCCAACGGCGACGAGATCAAGGCCGCCTTCGAGCAGGGCCTGGCCGACGGCCCCACCCTCGCCATGGTGAACTCCGACAAGGGCATCACCAACCTGCACGTCCCCTCCGACGTCATCGTCGATGCCTCCATGCCGGCCATGATCCGCACCTCCGGCCACATGTGGGGACCCGACGGCGGGGAGGCCGACACGCTCGCAGTGCTGCCCGACTCCTCCTACGCCGGCGTCTACCAGGCCGTGATCGAGGACTGCAAGGCCCACGGCGCCTTCGACCCCTCCACCATGGGCACCGTCCCCAACGTGGGCCTCATGGCGCAGAAGGCCGAGGAGTACGGCTCGCACGACAAGAC
The DNA here is from genome assembly GCF_039544535.1 of Tessaracoccus lubricantis. Lineage (NCBI taxonomy): Bacteria > Bacillati > Actinomycetota > Actinomycetes > Propionibacteriales > Propionibacteriaceae > Tessaracoccus > Tessaracoccus lubricantis. Next base: position 248,824 of record NZ_BAABLV010000008.1, on the reverse strand, counting down.
CTTCGAGATCCAGTCCGACGGCGTCGTCGAGGTGGTCAACAGCGCCGGCGAGGTGCTGATGAGCCACGACGTGGCCGCCGGTGACATCTGGCGCGCCTGCCAGACCAAGGACGCCCCCATCCAGGACTGGGTCAAGCTGGCCGTCACCCGCGCCCGCGTCACCGGCTGGCCGGCAGTGTTCTGGCTCGACACCGAGCGCGCCCACGACCGCAACCTCATCGAGAAGGTCACCACCTACCTGGCAGACCACGACACCTCCGGCCTCACCATCGAGATCATGAGCCCCGTCGAGGCCACCACGTACACCGTCGAGCGCATCCGCAGGGGCGAGAACACCATCTCGGTGACCGGCAACGTGCTGCGCGACTACCTCACCGACCTGTTCCCCATCCTCGAGCTGGGCACCTCGGCCAAGATGCTCTCGGTCGTGCCGCTCATGGCGGGAGGCGGCCTGTTCGAGACGGGCGCCGGCGGCTCCGCGCCGAAGCACGTGCAGCAGTTGGTGGCGGAGGACTACCTGCGCTGGGACTCGCTGGGTGAATTCCTCGCGCTGGCTGCCTCCTTCGAGCACCTCGCCCAGACGGAGGACAACGCCCGGGCCGCCGTCCTGGCGTCCACGCTGGACCGCGCCAACGGCACCTTCCTCGACACGGACAAGTCGCCCACCCGTCGCCTCGGCGGCATCGACAACCGCGGCTCGCACTACTGGCTGGCCCGCTACTGGGCGGAGGAGTTGGCCGCGCAGACCGAGGACGCGGAGCTGGCCCAGACGTTCGCGCCGGTGGCCGAGGCCCTCGCGTCGAAGGAGCAGCAGATCATCGACGAACTGCTCGCGGTGCAGGGCAAGCCCGCCGACATCGGCGGCTACTACCGGCCCGACCAGGCCAAGACGTCGGCCGTTATGCGCCCCAGCGCCACCTTCAACGAGGTCATCGACTCCATCGCCGGCTGACCGCAGCAACCGAGAGAGCCCGCCGCCAGGCGGGCTCTCTCCGTTTGGGGGCACTGCGAAGGCCCTCGAAAAAACGTTATCGAAAACCCTCGGCACCCTTGACTGCCCCGTGACGGCAACTTAGGGTCTTATTAAGTTCGACTTCGAACCAAAACATGCGGGTCGCCAGCGCATCACGGACGATGCGCCATCGAGCGCGGCCCCATGACCAACCGAGAGGAAGAAAGTGTTGTCTCGTCATCGCCGCCGAGCCGCGGCCCGCTGGATCGGCGCTGGTCTCGCCGCAGCCCTTGCCACCGTCGGCTACGCAGTGCCCGCGCAGGGCGCCCCCGACGCCACCGAATCCCCCATCCCGTCACTGAAGGAGGTCTACGAGGACTACTTCAACGTCGGCAACATCTACTCCGGCCGCCAGACCTATGAGGAGGGCAGCCCCAACTGGGCCCAGGTCGAACGGCACTACAACGTCATGACGGCCGAGAACATCATGAAGCCCGACCAACTGCTGCCCAACGCCAACATCGACCTCGCCACGGGCGAGTGGGACTTCACGTTCGACGAGGCCGACTACTTCGTCGACGAGTCCCTCGAGCGCGGCATCAAGGTGCACGGGCACGTGCTGGTGTGGCACAGCCAGTCGCCGAGCAAGCTCTTCCAGGGCGGCCGCGACGCGGCCCGCGCCAACATGGAGCGCTACATCGAGGCCGTGCTGACGCACTTCAAGGGCCGCGTGGTGTCCTGGGACGTGGTCAACGAGGCCTTCGTCGACGGCCTCGACACCTTCGACCCCGAGACGCAGGACTGGGAGGACTTCCTCCGCGGCAACCCGAACGACTACGCCTACTCCGGCTGGTACAACGCCTACACCACGGACATGGACGTCGAGGCCGGCGAGTCGCCCGGCGACTTCATCTACGACGCCTTCGTCTTCGCACGCAAGTACGGGCCCGAGACCAAGCTCGAGTACAACGACTTCAACGTCTTCCAGTCCGAGGGCAAGGCCAAGGCCATCATCGCCATGGCCACCGAGCTCAACGAGCGCTACGCCGCCGAATACCCCGACGACCCGCGCCAGCTGATCGAGACCATCGGCCTGCAGTCACACAACTACATCAACCAGACCCCGGCGTTCGCCTGCTCCGACCTCACGCGACTCCCCGGCCTCGTCGACGAGGCTGCCGAGGAATGGCAGCCGGGCGCCTGCTCCGACCACGCCTCCGTCGAGCGTTCGCTCCAGCTGATCATCGAGGCCGGGTTCACCGCCAACGTCAGCGAGCTGGACCTGCAGGTCTGGGAGGCGTGGAACGCGGAGCCCGAGGGCTCCAACCGGGCAAACTACGCCGACCTCGACGACCCCACCGTCGCAGACCGCTTCCACAAGGAGGGCTTCACGTACTGGGTGGGCAAGATCGAGAGCCGCACGGAGCTCGAGGCCATCCAGGCGCAGCGCTACGCCGAGTACTTCGCGGTGTACAAGAAGTACTCGAAGGACATGGACCGCGTCACGTTCTGGGGCCTCACCGACTACCTGAACTGGCGCGCCACCCACAATCCGCAGCTCTTCAACCGGGACTGGTCGGAGAAGCTCTCGGCCCCCGCGGTCGCCGACCCCGAGGGGTGGCTGGGCCTGACCAAGCCCATCGTCGACGAGTCGCACCTGCTCGACGCCACGGCCTGGGCCGACGGCCTCGACCTGCGCGGCAAGACCTACACCGGCCAGAGCGTCGCCGCCGTGCGGAGCACCCAGGGCAAGGCGAACTCCCTGCTCCCGCGTGGCGCCAACCAGGGCGAGGTCGACGCCGCCACCGCGGCACTGATTGAGGCCATCACCGCCCTCGAACCGCGGTAGGACGCAGACGAGAGGGGCGGGCCCGCACGGGCCCGCCCCTCCCTCTTTGTTCACCACCCCAGTGGTGAAGTGGTTCAGCCGAAGACGCGCTTCAGCCAGCCCATGAAGCCGCCCTGCTGCGGGGCGACGGGGGCCTGCGCGGCGCGCACCGGCTCAGCAGCCTCGACGACGGGCTCGGCCTCGACGACGGGCTGGGCCTCCTCGGCCGACTCGACCGCGGCGGCCTCGTCGGCCTGCTTGATGGCGGAGACCTCGAAGACGAGGTTCACGTTCTCGGAGACCAGCACGCCGCCGGTCTCGAGGGCCGCGTTCCAGACGAGGCCGAAGTCCTTGCGGTTGACCTGCACGGCGCCGCTGAGGCCCACGCGCTCGTTGCCGAAGGGGTCGACGGCGACGCCGTCGTAGTCGAACGGGATGGTCACGGCGCGGGTGACGTCCTTGATGGTCAGGTTGCCCTCGACGTCCAGGCCCTCACCGGCCGCGGTCACCTTGGTGGAGGTGAAGCGGATCGTCGGGTAGGTGTCGACGTCGAAGAAGTCGCCGGAGCGGAGGTGGCCGTCGCGGTCGGCGTTGCCGGTGTCGATCGAGGTGGCCTGGATGACCACGTTGATCTTGGCATCCTCGAGGTTGGCGCCGGTGGAGGCGGTGCCCTCGAAGTCGGTGAAGGAGCCGCGCACCTTGGTGACCATGGCGTGGCGGGCGGTCCAGCCGATCTCGGTGTGGGTGTTGTCGAGGACGTAGTTGCCCGACAGGGCGGTGAGTGCAGTCATGGTGTTCTCCCTGGGTTGGGGGGCGAGCTCGTCACTCACCGGTTGAATGTGTAACTACTTTAACACCACTTACTTGAAAACTCAACTACAGCCGAATGGGGCTCCCTCACCGGCGCCGCGCCCGCTGCGGCTAGGCTCTCGACCATGACGACGTGGTGGGGGTGGGCCGTGCGCCGCGCCCGGGCGTCGCTCGCGTTGGTGCTCACGCTGCTGGCCCTGGTGACGGTCACCACCGCCATCCTTGCCTTCGTCGTCGGGCACGCCGGGGTGCTGTCCACCGATGCCGCCCGGGCGGCGCTGTCGACCGCCGAACCGGGCGCGGGCGCGGTGCAGGCACAGACGCGCATCGGCGACGACCCCGCAGCGCAGGACGCCACGGCGCGCGCCAAGCTCACGCAGGGCTTCTCCCCCGCGCCCGTGACCATCCACACCACCCGTGTCTCCGAGCCGCGCCGCGCCACCGTCGACGGCTCGGAGCTGCCGGAGCGGCTCACGCTCTGGGCGGGTGAGCACCTCCGGCCGGGCCTCATCACCGTCACCGGGGGCACATGGCCCACGGGGGCCACCGAGGCTGCCCTCCAGGCTGGTGCCGCAGCGGCAACGGGGCTCACGGTGGGCGACGTGGTCACCGTCGACGGGCACGACCTCGAGGTCACCGCGCTGTGGGAGCCGGCCGCGCCGTCGTCGCCCGTCTGGTTCGGCGACCCACTGGTTCTCGACGGCGTCGACGCCACCTCGTCGGGGCCCCTCGTCGTCGACGGCTCCGTCATCACGGGCGGTGACCCCTTCATCCGCTGGTCCGTCGTGCCGGACACGAACCGCATCACGCCCGAGGCCCTCAGCGTGCTGGCGGCGGGCGCGGAACGCGCCAAGGCGCTGGTGGCCGAGGCCGACATCACTGGCCGGGGCATCGTCGTCGACGGCGACCTGGCCTCGACTGCGGAGCGGGCCGCCCGCGACTGGGAGGTGGGCCGCGCGTTCGGCATCGTGCCGGTGAGCGTGTTGCTGCTGGTGGCCGCCGTCGGCCTCGTGCAGGTCTCGGGCCTGCTGGCCGGCACCCGTGAGCGCGAACACGCACTGCTCGCCGCGCGCGGCGCCGCCCGAACGCAACTGCTGGTCACCGGCCTGCTCGAGGCCGCCGTCGTGGCGGTGCTCGGTGCCGGCCTGGGCACAGCGTTGGCACTGGGCGCGATCTGGCTCACGTCGCGCACCACGGCGCAGTTCGGCATCGTGCTGCTGGGCGGGGCCGGCAGCCTCCTCCTGGCGCTGGCCGCGCTGGGTGCCATGACCATCCGGTCCACCGCCTCCCCCATCGGGCGCACGCGCGCGGACCGGGTGCGCACGGTGGCGGGCGCGGCGGCGCTGGTGGTCGTGTTCGCGGCAGCCGCCGTGACCACGTGGCAGTTGCGCGGCTCCGCCCGGCTCGAGCTCGTCCCGGCGCTCGCGCCCGCCCTCCTGCTCGCCGCCGCGGCGGTGCTGGGCCTGGCGGTCCTCGGCCCGCTGTCGCGGCTGGCCATGGCGCTGGCCCGGCTGGGCGGCACCCCGCTATGGCTGGCGGGCGCGCAGCTGGCCCGCGGGCTGCTGGTGCACGCGGTGCCCGTGACGCTGACGATCCTGGCCACCGGCACGGCCACCGTCGCCTCCCTCTACGCCGGTACGGCCGCCGCCACGCACCGCGACCAGACCATGCTCACCGTCGGCGCGCCGCTGCGCGCGACCCTCTCGAGCCTCGATGCCGACACGCAGACGCTCGCGCTACCAGAGCTCGCCGCCGTCGAGGGCGTCACCGAGGCCGTGCCGGTGTGGCTCGACGAGGCCGCCCGGGTGGGCGACCTCCCGGTCACCGTCCTCGCCGCCCCGCTCGACAAGCTCGACGACGTGGCGGCGTTGCCCGAGGGCCTGGCGCTGCCGAGCCTCCCGACGCCGAAGCGCGAGACCGAGCCCATGACCCTGCCGGCCGGCACCGCCACCCTCACCGTCGACCTGGCCGGCCGCCTCGTGCTCGACCCCTGGCAGCAGCTCTACCTGGACCGCCTCATGGAGTTCCACCGCGCCGCGATGGCCGGGTTGCCCGACAGCGAGATCCTCGCGCAGATGTGGACGGAGGACCACCTGCGCACGCTCTCGGCACCCCTGACCATCTCGTCCGAACTGACCCTGCGCGACCTCGTCACCGGCCTGAGCCGCACCATCCCGGGCCCGCGCCTGGAGGTGCCGCCACCCCAGGTGTCGTGGGCCGACGGCTTCGTCGACATCACGTTCAGCCCCTCGGAGGCAACCGCCTCACGTGACATCGCCCTGCCGGAACGGGGCTCCTTCGTGCTCGAGGCCGTGCAGGTGGAGGGCCCCGCCAACGACTACGCAGGCAACCGCACCCTCGAACTCGACGTGACGTTCCTCGCCGACGGCGAACCCGTCACCGGCGCGCAGGACTGGACGGCCGACAACGCGGTGCCCCATCGCTTCGCCGGCCCCTACCGCGATGCCGTCGCCGCAGTCGACCCGGCGTGGGAACTGGAGGAAGAGGCCGTGCCGGGCCCCGACGGTGGCGAGGTGACCATCAGCACGCCGACCTCGAACCGGCCGCCGCTGCCTGCGGCCATCATCGACACCAGCTCCGCCACCTGGCACCTGGTGGCCTCGCCCGTCCCTGCCCTGCTGACGGTGGGGCCGGCGGTGGCATTCGTGTCGGAGGACCCGCTCGGCGTCATGTCGGGGCGCGGGCTGACCACGCCCGAGCCGGTGCCGGTGGCCATCACGCAGGCGCTGGCCGAGACGTCCACGCTGGGCATCGGGAGCACCATCGACCTGGCGTCCTTCGGCCGGCGGGTCCCCGCAGTGGTCACGGCCGTCACGCCGGCGCTCCCCGGCCTCACCAACCCCTTCGGGGTGCTGGCGGAGTCGGGCACCGTCGCCGCCCAGCTTGCCACCACGTCGACGCCGCTGCGCTGGCCCTCCCAGCTGTGGGCCACCGTCGACGGCGACCCGGGCGAGGTGCGGGCCGCTGCGGCCCGCCTCCCCGGCGTCACGGCGGTGCGCAGCCCCGACGAGGCACCCGACCGCACGGCGACGGCGGCGCGCTCCCTGTGGATCGCGGCGGGCTGCGCGCTCCTGCTGTCGCTGACGGGCCTGGCGTCCGCGTCCGCGACGCAGTTGACGGCGCGCCGCTCCGAGGTCGCCGTCCTGCGGGCCCTGGGCATGACGCCCCGCGCGCAGGGCCGCAGCCGCATCCTGGAGACCGGAGGCACCCTGGTCATCGGCACGCTGGCCGGCATCGGCGCGGGCATCGCGGTGGCGTGGCTCGTCGTCGAGCCCCTGGTCAGCGCCGCTCAGGACGCCGGCCAACGCTTCCGCAGCCCCCTGACCCCCGACCTGTTGCCATGGGCACTGCTGCTGGCCGTCGGTGCTGCGGCGGTGGGCCTCATCCTGTGGCTGGTGGGCCGCGCCGTGCAGCGCCAGGCGCTGGACGCCGAGTACCGCGAGGAGGTCCGGTGAACGCCCTGACGATGGTGTGGCGCCAGTTCTCCGCTGAACGGTGGCCTGCGCTGTTGCTGGCCCTCAGCGTGGCCATCCTCGCTGCGCTGGCGACGGCGACCCCCCGGCTCATGGCCTCCCTCGACGACCGGCAACTGGCCCAGGAGCTCTCCGGCCTCTCGGCCATCCAAGGTGACGTGACGGGCTCATGGGCCGAGTCGACGTCGAGTTCGCCCGTCACGGGGCTGGCGGACCCGTGGGCGCCACACCGCGAGGCGCTGGGGGCGGTCCGCGGCGCGCAGCCCGAGCCGCTGCGCTCACTCCTGGGCGCCCCGCAGTTCGTGGCGGACGTCCCCACCGTCGTCGACATCACGCCCGAGGTGGGGACCGGTTACTACGAGGCGCGCTTCCTGTTCTTCGTGGACCCGGACCTCGGCGAGGTGGCCGAACTGGTCGAGGGCGCGTGGCCCGCACCCAGGCCGGTCGAGGAGGGGCGCATGGGGATCACCCCCACGGGGCCCCAGGAGGTGGCCGCGCTCGCGGAGGCGGCGGAGCGCCTCGGCTGGGAGATCGGCGAGCAGATCACCGAGACGCTCGTACTGAGCGGCACGTTCCGGCCCCTCGACCCCGACGACAACCGCTGGGAGCACGTTTCCTACGGCCGCACCATCGTGGAGGAACCACACCCGGACCGTGGCGTGCGACTCGTCACCGGGTTGTTCCTCCCGCCGTCGTACCTCGCCGCCGCGACACCGGTGGAGGAGTTGGGTCCCGGCGTGACGGAGACGCTGACGGTGCACGCCTGGTTCGGCGTCGAGACCTCGCACGTGGCGGACGTGCGGGTGCGGGAGCTGCGCGCCCAGCTGACGGGCCTGCTCGCCGAGCGGTACCCGGTCGTGCTGCCGGGTGCCGTGGAGGAGGGTCCCCCTCCCACGCAGGTCCGGCTCGCATCCGAGCTGGGAGACGCCCTTGAGAGGGTCGCCGCCCAGCAGGACGTGACCCGGGCAGCCGTGGCGGTGGCGGCCGTGGGCCCACTGGCGGTGAGCCTCGCGCTCCTCGTGCTGGCAGCGCAGCTGGTGGTCGAGCGGCGCCGCACCGCCGTCGAACTCGTCACCGCGCGGGGGTTGTCGTGGCACCAGCTGCGGTCGCTGCTGACGGTCGAGGCGCTGGTGCTGGGGGTGCCGGCCGCGGTGGCGGGACACCTGCTGGGCGCTGCGGTGACGCCGGGCGCCACGACCCCATGGGCGTGGCTGCCCACCATCCTCATCGGCTGCGCCACCGCGCTCGCGCTGGCGTGGGCCGCCCGCGGTGTGGCCACCTCCCGCGCCCGCTCGGACCTCCGGTCCCGCCCCGGACGCCGGCGGATCGCCGTCGAGGCCGTCATCGCGATCGCGACGGCGGCGGCCCTCTGGGCGCTGCTGACGAGGGAGGGCTCGGGCGCGGAGGGCATCGACGTGCTGGCCACTGCCACGCCCGTCCTGATCACCCTGGCCGCCTGCCTCGTGGCACTGCGCCTGTACCCGGTGCCGCTGAGGCTGGCCGGCCGGTGGTTGCGCCGACGCCGCGGGCTCCCGGCGTTCCTGGGCACGGTGCGCGCGCACCGCGACCCCGCAGGTGGCCTGACGCCGGTGTTCACCGTCGTGCTGGGGACCACCATCGCCGTGCTGAGCGCCACGCTGCTCGGTTCGGTCATCACGGGCACCGAGCGAGCCACCTGGGAGGCGACGGGTTCCTCCATGCACGTCAGTGGGCCCCGGGTCTCCGACGAGATGCTCACCGAGATCCGGTCGCTCGACGGCGTGCGCGCCATCGCCCGGATCCACGACGCCGGCTCCAACCACCGCCTCAGCCAGGACGGAGAGACCCGCGTGCGGCTCTGGCTGGCGGAGCCCGCCGTCGAGGAGGCCTACGCCGCCTCACCCTTCGGCTCGCCACTCCCGCCCGGGCTCTTCGGCGCCGACGGCGACCCGGGCGTGGTCCTGGGCAGCGCCGTGGGCGTGCAGACCGGCGCCGCCCAGCTCGAGGGCGTCGGCCCGGTGCGGGTCCTGGGGCACCTCGTGGCGCCGCCCGGCGTGCGCACCGGCTCCGCGTGGGCGATGCTGAGCACCGAACGGTGGCCGGCTGGTGTCGACCTGCCGCCCGCCACGTTGGCGCTCGTGTCGCTGGCGCCCGGCGCGGACCCGGCCGGGGTTTCCGAGGAGGTGGCCGCGATCATCGGCGAGGCCCGCATCACCACCGTCGATGCCGAGCTCCGGGCCGTGCGCGACACGCCCACGGTCTCCGGCCTCACCCGCACCTTCGCCGCCCTCACGCTCGCCACCGCCATACTGCTCACGCTGACGCTGCTCGGCGCGCAGCTCATGGCCACCCGGGCCCGCACGCATCTCGGCGCCATCCTGCGCACCCTCGGCATGGGCAGGCGGGAGCTGCGCACGCTGACGACGTGGGAGATCGCCCCCAGTGCGGTGCTGGGGCTCGTGGTGGGCACCGGCTTGGGCATCGGGCTCGCGGCGCTGTTGCTCGCGACGCTGGACTTCCGCAGCCTCACCGGCGGAGCCCAGGCGCCGCCCCTGCATCTCGACCCCGCGCTGCTCGGCGGGGTGGTGGGGGTGCTCGCCCTCACCGTCGTGCTGGCCATCGCGGCCACCGCGTGGCTCGCCGGCCGCGCTGATCTCGCCCAGGAACTCCGCATCGGGGAGGAACGATGACCACACCACCCATCAGCCGAGACCACCAGGGCCCCGACATCTGGTGCGAGGACCTCGTGCGCATCCACACCACCGAGGGCGTGGAGGTGCAGGCGCTCCAGGGGCTCAACCTCACCGTCGACCCCGGCGAGGTGGTGGCCGTCATCGGCGCCTCGGGCTCAGGGAAGTCGACGCTGCTGAACATCCTCTCCGGCCTCGACAGGCCCACCGGCGGCCGCGCCCGCGTGGCCGGGCACGACCTGACGGCGATGGGCACCCGCCAGCGCATCGACTTCCGGCGCCACAGCGTGGGCTTCGTGTTCCAGCAGACCTCGCGCAACCTGCTGCCGTTCCTGACGGCGGCGGAGAACGTGATGATGCCGATGGTGATCGCCGGGCGCGCCGAGCGGCGGGCCCGGGCCGGCCAGTTGCTGGAACTGCTGGGGGTCGCCGACCATTCGCACCGGAGGCCTACGCAGCTGTCCGGCGGCCAGCAGCAGCGCGTCGCCATCGCCACCGCGCTGGCCAACTCCCCCGACGTGCTGCTGGCCGACGAACCCACCGGCGAGCTGGACGAGGTCAACTCCGCAGAGGTGCTCGAGCTGATGCGGTCGGCCGCCACCGACCTGGGCACCACCGTGCTGATCGTGACGCACGACCCCATGGTCAGCGACCACGTGGCCCGCACCGTCCAGATCCGCGACGGCCGCACGTCCACCGAGGTGCTGCGGCGCACGGAGCTCGGGCCCGACGGGGTGGAGCGGGAGGTCGCCGAGGAGTACACCGTCATCGACCGCAACGGCCGGTTGCAGCTGCCGCCCGCCCACGTCCAGGACCTCGGGCTGCACGACCGGGTGCGCATCACCCGCGAGCCGGGCCACGTGGGCGTGTGGCCCAACGGCTCGGTGGCACGCCGCGCCGCCGTCGAGGAGGGGGACGCATGAGGACCGCACGCATCACAGGGGAGGACCTGCGCCGTACCTTCGGCTCCGGCGAGACGGAGGTGCACGCGCTCGACGGCGTCAGCATCGAGGTGCACGCCGGCGAGCTCACGGTGGTCACCGGGCCGTCCGGCTCGGGGAAGACCACGCTGCTCAACCTGCTGGGTGGGCTGGACCGGCCCACCAGCGGCCGCGTGCTGCTCGACGACGGCCGCGTCCTCTCAGCACTGCCCGAGGGGGAGGTGTTGGCCACCCGCCGCGAGCGGATCGGCTACGTGTTCCAGACCTTCGGGCTCATCCCGGTGCTGTCGGCCGCGGAGAACGTCGAGGTGCCGCTGCGGCTGGCGAAGATCGCCCCCGCGGAGCGCGACCAGAGGGTGGCCGCGATGCTCGAGCGCGTCGGCCTGGCCCGCCACGCGAAGCAGCGGCCCCACGAGCTGAGTGGTGGCCAGCAGCAGCGCGTCGGCGTCGCCCGCGCGTTGGTGGCAGGCCCAGACATCCTCATCGCCGACGAACCCACCGGCCAGCTCGACTCGGACACCGCCGCCACGATCATGGACCTCATCCTGGAACTGACACACGAGTTGGGCATCGCGACGGTGGTCTCCACCCACGACCCGATCCTGCGGGGCCGGGCCGACCGGGTCGTCGAACTCCTCGACGGCGTGCTCATCAGCTGAGGCTGGGCACCACTGCCACGTACGTGACGAAGGCCGCCACGCTCACCAGCGTGTAGAGGCTCAGCACGTTGTTGCTGTAGGCGACCTCGTCGGCGCGGTGCGCGGGCAGGAAGATGGGCACGATGAACGGCGGCGGCAGGATCAGCAGCATGAACACGGCAGCCTGCACGGCCGGCCCGAGGCCGAGCCACTGGCCGACGATGCCCCACGACACCAGCACGGCCAGCGCCAGGCACACCACGAACCGTGCCGCGACGAACGGTGCCGCCGTGCGCACCCCGTCGGCCGAGAGGCGTGAGCCGTGGCCCACGAGGATCAGGATGACCGGCACGATGATGGCTGCGAGGTAGGTGGCCGTCGTCAGCAGCGCGGCCGACAGCACGTTGGACTCCAGCGCCTCGCGCGCGCCGACCGCGTTGAGCAGCAGCCCCGCCAGGATCGCGATGATCACCGGAGACGTGATGAACGAACGCAGGGTCTGGCCGAGGCCGACCCCGCCGTCGCTCTGGCGCCGGAGCAGCGTGACGAACACGAACCAGATGAAGAACTCGTGGCCCAGGCCGACGATGGCGGCCACCGGCGTGAACTCCATGCCGTAGGCGGCGGTGAACAGGGCCAGGCCCACCATGCCGAACTCGAAGCCGGTGAACAGGAACGTGGCCACGGGCGGGGCCTTCAGCCAGCGGCGGGCGAGCCGTCCCACGCCGAGCAGCACCAGGCACAGCAGCGGCACCATGACCACCAGGGTGAGGTACTCCGGCTGGAACTCGAGGCCGAGGAAGGCGAGGAAGAGCACCGCAGGCAGCACGACGTTGACCACCAGGCGCTTGAGGCCCTCGGCCGTGCCGCCGTCGAGCACCCCGAGGTGGCGCAGCAGCACCCCGAGGCCGATCAACAGGAGGATGGGCACGATGCCCGCCAGGGTGGGTCCGAGTGCTGAGCTCATGTGCCGATCATGGCAGGGGCCCAGGGAGGGCCCGGACCCCGGTGGGGTTTGTTCGCCGGCGCGGGGTTCACCGGGGCAGGAGCGCCCCGAGGCCGAGCTGAGCGGCATTGGCCGCCACCTCGGCCGCCACCACGATGTCGCTGGCCGCGTTGCCCAGGTTCTGGCAGAGCAGCCGCCCCGACGGGCGGGGCCCACCAAGGTGGCGTCCGACCCACCCGGTGGCCGGCGGGTACCGCTCCCCCATCTTCACCGGCGCCACCGCGGCGAACTGGTCGACGTCGTCTGACCACACCGTGCAGGTGGCGGCCAGCTCGGGGCCCACCGAGCTGGCATAGTCGAGCGGCAGGAGCACCACGTCGTCGCGCAGGTTGCCACAGTCGAGTTGCGTGCCGTGCAGGCCGATGGGCAGCCCCGTGACGATGGCGCGGGCGCCCCGGAGCGCCTCCCGCGACTGCGTCACCCCGATCTCCATCCCGAGGCCACCGGCGAACTCCTGCAGCGGTGTCAGGGCCTCGGCGCGACGGCCCACGACGGTGACGTGGGCGTACCCGAGGGCCGCGAGCACTCGCAGGTGTGAGCGGGCCTGGGTGCCGGTGCCGACGAAGGCCACGGGCTCCGTCGTCGGGACGAAGGCCCTGAGGCATGCGCCGGTGACGGCTGCCGTTCGCAGCGCGGTGAGGGCGCCGGCCGCCATGACGCACACGGGCAGGCCGGTCTCTGCGTCGCAGACGACCATGAGCCCGGCGGCGGTCGGCAACCCGCGCTCGGCGTTGGCCGGCACCAGCGTGATCCACTTGCAGCCGAGCAGCCCGGGCGCGGCCACCGGCATGGCGTCGGCGAAGGCGTTGGCCCCGAAGGTCACCTGCGGCTTGGGCGGCACCTGCACAGCGCTGCCCGCACGCAGCCTCAGGGCCTGGGCCGCGAGCTCCACCGCGCGCAACGGGCCCGGTAGCGCCGCGGTGACGTCGGCGTCGGCCAGGTACCGCAGCTGGTCAGACAAGGACTGCGGCGCCGGGGCCCTCGACCGCCTGCACCCCGCCCAGCACCCACGACTGCACGCCGCGGCCGTTCAGCAGGCGCAGCGCGGCGTCGACCTCGGACTGCGGCACCATGGCCACCATGCCCACGCCCATGTTCAGCGTGGCGTCGATGTCGGGCTGCGACACCTCGCCCAGCTGCTGCACGAGCCGGAAGATCGACGGTGGGGTCCAGCTCGAGCGCTGCAGCACCGCGGTGTGGTCGTCGGGCATGACCCGCGCGAGGTTGTTGGCGAGGCCGCCGCCGGTGACGTGGCTCATGGCGTGCACCTCGACGTTGCGGATGAGGTCGAGCACGTCGAGCGCGTAGACCTTGGTGGGCTCGAGGAGTTCCTCGCCCAGCGTGCGGCCCAGGTCGTCGACGTGCCGGTCGAGGCTCCAACCGGCCTGCTGGAGGAGCACGTGGCGCACCAGCGAGTAGCCGTTGGAGTGCAGGCCGGAGGACGCCATGCCGATGACGGCGTCGCCGACGCGCACGCGGTGGGCGCCCAGGATCTTCGACTTCTCGACGACGCCGGTGGTGGCGCCGGCGATGTCGTACTCGTCGGGCCCGAGCAGGCCCGGGTGTTCGGCGGTCTCGCCGCCGATGAGGGAGCAGCCGGCGGCGACGCACGCGTTGGCGATGCCCTGCACGATGGCGGCGATGCGTTCGGGGACGACCTTGCCGCACGCGATGTAGTCGGTGACGAACAGCGGCTCGGCGCCGGCGACCACCAGGTCGTCGACCAGCATGCCGATGAGGTCGAAGCCGATGGTGTCGTGCTTGTCCATGGCCTGCGCGATGGCCACCTTGGTGCCCACGCCGTCGGTGGAGGTGGCCAGCACCGGGTGGTCGTAGTCCTTGAACGCGGCGGCGTCGAAGAACCCGGCGAACCCGCCGAGCCCACCCAGCACCTCGTGCCGGTTGGTCCTGGCCACGTGGGCCTTCATCAGTTCGACGGCGCGGTCTCCGGCCTCGATGTCGACGCCTGCGGTGGCGTAGGCACTCTGGTTCACGATACCTCCAGGTTCAGCAGCTTGGCCTGAGCGGGTGGGATGGCCACGGGGTACTTGCCGTCGAAGCAGGCGCGGCACATGTTGCCGGCCGGCACGGTGGTGGCCTCGGTGAGGCCGTCGAGCGAGATGTAGCCGAGCGAGTCGGCGCCGATCGAGCGGCAGATCTCGTCGACGGTGAGGCCGGGCGCGATCAGTTCGTTGCGGGTGGCGAAGTCGATGCCGAAGAAGCAGGGCCACTCGACCGGCGGCGAGGAGATCCGCACGTGCACCTCCGCGGCGCCCGCCTCGCGCAGCATCCGGACGAGGGCGCGCTGCGTGTTACCGCGGACGATGGAGTCGTCGACGACGACGAGGCGCTTGCCCGCGATGACGTCCTTGAGGGGGTTGAGCTTGAGCCGGATGCCGAGCTGGCGGATGGTCTGCGTGGGCTGGATGAACGTGCGGCCGACGTAGGCGTTCTTGACGAGGCCCTGTCCGTAGGGGATGCCAGAGCCCTGCGCGTAGCCGATGGCCGACGGCGTGCCGGAATCCGGCACCGGGATGACCAGGTCTGCCTCGACGGGATGTTCCTCAGCCAGCTTGCGGCCGATGTTGACCCGCACGGAGTGCACGTTGCGGCCGGCGATGGTGGTGTCGGGGCGCGCCAGGTACACGTACTCGAAGATGCAGCCCTTCGGGTCTGGCGCGGCGAAGCGCTGCGCGCGCAGGCCCCGCTCGTCGATGGAGATGAACTCCCCGGGCTCGACCTCGCGCACGAAGCTGGCACCGACGATGTCCAGTGCGGCGGTCTCGGAGGCCACGACCCAGCCGCTCTGCAGGCGGCCGATCACCAGCGGGCGCATGCCGTGCGGGTCCCGCGCGGCGTACAGCGTGGTCTCGTCCATGAACGTCAGGCAATAGGCGCCGGTGAGGCGCGGCAGCACCTTGAGCGCGGCCGCCTCGAGCGAGCCCTCGTCGAAGCTGGCGATCAGCGCCGAGATCAGCGCGGTGTCACTGGTGGAGTCCATCACGCGGTTCTTGTGCGGCACCGACTCGCTGGGCGCGAGCTCGTGGAGCCACCCCTCGAGTTCCTCGGTGTTGGTGATGTTGCCGTTGTGCGCCAGCGCCAGGCCGCCGTGCGGGGTGGCGCGGAAGGTGGGCTGCGCGTTGTTCCACTCGCTGGCGCCGTGCGTGGAGTAGCGCGTGTGGCCGATCGCGAGCCTGCCCGGCAGCGACTTCAGCGTGGACTCGTCGAAGACCTGCGAGACCAGCCCCATGTCCTTGAACACCATGATGCGGTTGCCGGTGCTGGCCGCGATGCCGGCCGACTCCTGCCCGCGGTGCTGGAGGGCGAACAGCCCGTAGAAGGTCAGCTGGGCGACATCCTCCTCGGGCGCGAACACGCCGAAGACGCCGCATTCTTCCTTGGGGCCCTCGTAATCCCTGGGATCGTCAGTGCTGATCACCCGCCAAGCCTACCGCCCACGCGCCGTGGAGCCCCCATCGTCGGTCAGCCCTGATACAGCGCCACCTGCGTGGCCTTCAGCACGGCGACGACGGGCTCGCCGGGCGCGAGGGCCAGTTCCCGCACCGCCTCAGGGGTCAGATCCGCCGCCATGCGCTGCCCCGCGACGGCCAGCGTGACCCGCTGCACCGGCCAGCGGTCCTCGACCAGTTCGACGACGGCGGGCAGCTCGTTGCGCGGGCTCCCGTGCGGCGCCGCCCGGAACACGGACACGGCGGTGGGTGGGAAGACGGCGCGCGCCTCGCCGTCGACCAGGCCCTCGTCCGCGAGCCCGGCCACCGAGATGCCCCCACCCAGCGCCAACGCTCCCCCGTGGGCCCTGCCGCGCAGCAGGTTGAGGCCGACGAAGTGGGCCAGGAACTCCGTCGCGGGCCGTTGCACGGTGTTCTCGACCGGGCCACCCCCCGCGAGGGAGCCGCCGTGCAGCTCGATCACGTGGTCGGCCAGCGCCACGACGTCGAGGAAGTCGTGCGTCACCAGCACCGTGGTGAGCCCGCGCAGGCGCACGCGGAGCAGTCGACGCAACTCGGGCGTCACGGTGGCGTCCAACGCGGCGAAGGGTTCGTCGAGGAGCATGACGTCGGGGTCGATGGCGAGCGCCCGCGCCAGCGCCACGCGCTGCGCCTGCCCGCCCGACAGTTGGGAGGGGCGCCGGGAGCCGAGGTCGGCGAGGCCCACCCCGGACAACTCCCGCGCGGCGCGCTCCAGCGCCGCCGCCCTGGTCGCACCCCGCGAGCGGGGCCCGAAGGCGACGTTGTCCAGCACGCTGAGGTGCGGGAACAGGAGGGCGCGTTGCCCGAGGTGACCGATGCGGCGCCGGTGCACCGGCACAATGCGCCCGGGGGCGGAGACGGTCTCGCCGAGGAGCGACACGGAACCGGCGTCCGGCGCCAGGCTGCCTGCGATGAGCTGGACCAGGCTGGACTTGCCCGCGCCGTTCGGCCCCACGACGGCGACGGTCACGCCTTCGGGGATGCCGACGGCCAGGTCGAGCCCGCGCGAGGCCACCGTCGCATCGATGCGCACCGCGTCAGTCATGCACGCTCCTCAGGCCGTGGGAGACGCCGACGATGGCGGCGGCCACCGCGAGGAGCACGACGGCGAGGGCGAGCGCGAGGTCGGTGTCGCCCTCGCGGAGCAGGTAGATCTCCAGCGGGAGGGTCCGCGTGACGCCCTGCAGAGATCCGGCGAAGGTCAGCGTGGCGCCGAACTCGCCCAGGGCCCGGGCGAACGCCAACGCAGTGCCCGAGCCCACGGCAGGGGCGAGCATCGGCAGCGTGACGGTGAAGAACGTGCGGGTGGGGCTGGCCCCGAGGTGCGCCGCGGCGCGTTCGTAGTCGTCGCCGGCCGCGCGCAGGGCGCCCTCCATCGACACCACGAGGAACGGCAGCGCCACGAACGTCTGCGCGGCGATGACCGCCGCCGTCGTGAACCCGATCTCGATCCCCAGCACCGAGAGCGGCTGGCCGATCAGCCCGCGGCGGCCCAGCGTGATCAACAGGGCGAGGCCGGCGACGACGGGCGGCAGCACCATCGGGACGGTCACGAGCGTGCGCACCCAGCGCGCCCAGCTGCCCCTCGCGCGGGCCAGCACCAGGGCAGTGGGCGCGCCGAGGGCCAGCACGATCAGCGTCGAGACCACGCACGTGCCGATGCTCAGCGTCAGCGCGTCCATGGCGCGCTCGGAGGCGAGCAGTTCGGGCAACCGGGCCCACGGGGCGCGGATCACCAACCCCAGCAGGGGGACGGCGAGCAGGGCGACGGCGGCACCGAACGGCAGCCACGCCCACCGTGGCACGTTCATGCGGGCGGCCCGAAGCCGAGGTCCTGCAACTGCGCGCCCCACTCGCCCGCGAGCCGGTCGACGAAGGCCCGCGCGGCGTCCGGGTGCGGTGCGCCGCGCACGACGGCCACCCAGTAGGTGTTGGGGTCCGCCTCGGCGCCCGGTACCGAGATGACCTCGACGGCGCCCGACGCCGCCGCGTCTGTGGCGTAGACGAGGCCGGCGTCGGCCTCTCCCGACTCGACCTTGCCGAGCACGTCGGTGACCTTGGTCTCCTCCGACACCGGGCGCAGCGTCAGCCGGTGGGCGCCGGCCAGGCGCTGCGCGGCGGCGCCGCAGGGCACCTCAGGCGCGCAGACGACCAGCTTGGCGCCGTCGAGCGACGCGTCGAACCCCGTCACGGCGGCGGGGTTGCCCGTCGGCACCACCAGCACCAGGTGGTTGGTGGCGAACATCCGGGGCTCGCCGTCGATGAGCCCTTCGCCGACGGCGCGGTCCATCGTGCGCCGGTCCGCCGAGGCGAACACATCTGCGGGGGCGCCGGCGGCGAGCTGGTCGACGAGCCCGGACGAGCCGTCGAAGGAGTACTGCGCCCGGGGCTCGATTCGCGGCAGGACCTCGGCCAACGAGGCGGCGGCGAACACGACCGGACCCTCGCCCGCAGGGGAGCCGCAGGCCGCCAGTGCCAGGGCGAGCGCCGCGACGGTGACTGCAGCCCGCATGGCACCTCCTCCGCTGGTCATGGCGCCGATCATCGCCTACAACCTATCGCCTAGGCTGAGGCCCATGAGCCATCCCGCCGCCGTGATCACCTGCTCCGACCGCGCGTCCGCCGACATCTACGAGGACCGCTCCGGACCCATCGCCGTGGCGGCGCTCCAGGAGCTCGGCTTCGACGTGTCGGGGCCGGTCATCGTGCCGGACGACCCTGAGCAGATCCGGCTCGCCATCGCCTCGGCGGTCGACGGCGGCGCGCGCATCGTCGTGACCACGGGCGGCACCGGGGTGAACCCTGCCGACGTGACCGTGGAGGTCACGCGCGACGTCATCGCCTACGAGGTGCCCGGGCTGATGGAGGAGGTCAGGCGCCGGGGCGCCGAGAAGCAGCCGCTGGCTCTGTTGAGCCGTGGTGTCGCGGGGGTGCTGGCGTTGCCTGACGCCAAGCGCGCGCTGATCATCAACGCGCCCGGGTCGAGGGGCGGCGTGCGTGACACTCTGACCGTGGTGGGGCCGCTGTTGCACCACGTGGTGGACCAATTGGACGGCGCAGACCACGACATGAGCGCCCCGCCGTCTGCGGGTTAGGAGCGCCAGCCCCTGTCGTGCAGCCGCGCCACGCCGTCGAGGATGAGGTCCAGCGCGAACTCGAACTCGAAGTCCTCGTCACACGGTGAGCCCGTCGCGATCGCGACGATCGCCGGGTATTCCTCAGCCATCCTCGACGCCAGCGCCGCGAGTTCGGCCGGGTCCTCCGGCGGCACGACGGCATCGGGGTCGTCGAACGCCTCGGGGCTGAAGCCCCAGATGCGGTGGCCGAGCGCGTGCATGGCGTGGTGCGTGAGGTCGGGCGAGATCCCGCCCCGGATGAAGGCGCCCGCCAGCGAATCCATGTGCCCGAGGACGGCCGGCGTCCGTGTCGCGCGAGACTCGATGGCACGCCGCGCCCAGGGGTGCTGGAGCAGGACCCGGCGCGCCGAGAGGACCCGGCCGCGGACCTCCGCCTGCCACTCCCCCTGCGAACCAGCAGGGTCGTAGCGGCCGATGAGTTCGTCGACCATGGCGCCGACGAGGTCCTCCTTGTTCCTCACGTGCCGGTACAGCGCCATCGGCACCACGCCCAGCCGTCCCGCGACCGAGCGCATGCTCACGGCGTCGAGGCCATCGGCGTCGGCCAGTTCGACGGCGGCCTCGACCACCCGCTCCCGCGTCACCCGCTCGCTCGTTGACATGTGTACACCGTACACATAGTCTCCGTGTGTACGCCGTACACACAAAGGATGGCCCCATGTACCGCACCGCCTCGCTCGCCACCGGGCTGCTCTACCTCTTGACCATCGTCACATCGATTCCCGCCTTGGCGCTCAAGGCCCCCGCGCTGGCGGATCCCGGCGCGGAGGGTGCGCGCACGGCACTTCAGTGGGCCGCGGTGCTGGAGATCGCCTTGGCGCTCGCCTGCATCGGCACGGCGGTGGCCATCTACCCCGCGCTGCGCTCGCTGCATCCCACGCGCGCCCTCGGCTTCGTGGCGGCTCGCACGTTGGAGGCCGGGCTGGTGATGCTGGGCGTGGTGGCCATGCTGTCGGTCACGGCGGCGCGCGAGGCCGCGCTGGTCGCGGTGCACGACTGGGCGTTCCTGCTGGGCCCCGGCCTGATCCCTGCGGTCAACGCGGCGCTGTTGGGCAGCGCGCTCCACCGGGCCCGCCTCGTGCCGCGGGCCATCCCCGTCGTCGGCCTGATCGGCGCCCCGTTGCTGGCCGTGTCTGCTGGGTTGACGCTGTTCGGGCTGGTGCCGCAGGTGTCGCCGGTGGCCGGGCTGCTGGCGCTGCCCATCGTGCTGTGGGAGCTCGGCCTGGGCCTGTGGCTGACATTCCGGGGGCTACGGGCGCACCCAGTCGCCTGAGCGGCCGCCGCTCTTGGCGGTGATCCTGGCCGAGACGATCTCCGCTGAGCGGTCGACGCCCTTGACCATGTCGACGACGGCCAGCGACGCCACAGTGACGGCCGTGAGCGCCTCCATCTCGACGCCGGTACGGTCCGCCGTGCGCACGGTGGCCGTGATGTCCACGCCGCCGTCGGTGATCTCGAGGTCCACCACGCAGCCGTGCACGCCGATGACGTGCGCCAGCGGCAGCAGGTCGGGCGTCTTCTTCGCCGCGGCGATGCCGGCGATGCGGGCCACGGCGAGCACGTCACCCTTGGGGACGGTGCCGGAGCGTAGCGCCTCGACGACCTCCGGCGAGGTGCGCACCGTTGCGACGGCCGTGGCGGAGCGGACCGTCGGCTGCTTGGCGGTGACGTCGACCATGCGGGCCTGGCCCTGGGCATCGAGATGCGTGAACTCCATGGGAGCAATCTAGCGAACGGCACGAGCCGTCAGCGGCCCATCTCCGACGGGGATTCGCACCTGTGGCGGAATTGTCGGAGGCCGGCTTTATCTTGGGTACATGGTTTCGGCAGCGGTGTTCCAAGCGCAGATCGAGGCTGCCGCCGTGCTCGCGGGGCAGCTGGCGCAGTTCCACGTCTCGGTCATCGACCACGCCGTCGGCCTGCTCACCGACGAGAACTGGGCCGGAGACGGCATCCGTTCGCCCGAGCACTGGCTCCAGGTCTACTTCTGCCTCTCACCCGCCCAGGCCACGGGAGTGGTGAAGATCGCGCAGCGGCGCACCGCCATGGAACCGGTACTGAGCATGATGGGCGAAGGGCGGCTCTCGCTTGACCAGGCCATGGTGATCGCGGTGCACACGCCAGACACGTACGTGGCGTCCGTGGCTCGCATGGCGGAGTTCACCACGGTGGTGCAGTTGCGCCGCACGCTGTCGAAGTACGTCTTCGACGACCATGACGTCAAGCGTCCCATCCAGCCCGAGAAGCCCACGCCCAGGCCGGTGGAGTTCCGCACCTATTCGACGGTGTACAACGGCAGGTACAGCCTGCGCCTCGAGACGGATCTGGCAGACGGCGAGCTCATCGAGACCGCCATCCGGGAGGCCAAGGACGCGCTGTTCAAGGCCGGAGACACCGACGCCACGCTCTATGACGGCTTCCTCGAGGTGTTCAACCGTTCCCTCACAGGCGTGGAGTCCACGTCGCGGCAGTCCAAGTACCGCGTGCTGCTCCACCTCGACACCTCGGGCAACGGCTGGCTCAACAAGAAGGGTGCCGTACCGGAGCACCTGTTGCGTCGCCTCACGTGCGACGGTGCCGTCGTGCCCGTGTGGGAGACGGAGGGCGAGCCCGTCAACGTGGGTCGCACCCAGCGGATCGTCCCGCTGCGCACCCGTCGGCTCATCGAAGACCGCGACAAGGGGTGCCGCTACCCTGGCTGCCCCGTCACCCGGTTCGTGGAGGCCCATCACGTCATCCACTGGATCGACGGCGGCCGCACGGATGCCAAGGAGTTGGTCTCGCTGTGCCCCAGGCACCATGACCTGCACCACCGGGGCCTGTACAGCATCACCCTGGGCCGGTCACCGGGCCAGTTCAACTTCTTCGGACGCGGTGGCCTGCCCATCGCACCGCCCCCACGCGGCAACCCGCCGCCCCGCCCCGAATACCCGCCGGGAAAGTGGCAACTGGCCCACCGGGGGCAGAGCATCGACCCGGTTTCCGTGTACTTCACCCCGCAACGCGAATAGCTTGGGGTCCATGCCCCTGTTCACCGTCGGTCACTCGGACAGAAGCCTCGAGGAATTCGTCGAACTGCTCACCGCCCACGGGGTCGGCGTGCTGGCCGACGTGCGCAGCCTGCCCGGATCCCGCAAGTTCCCGCACTTCAACAGTGACGTGCTCGCCGCAACGCTCCCGGCACAGGGCATCGAGTACCTACGGATCGAGGACCTGGGCGGGCGACGGAACAAGTCGAAGACCGTGGACCCGTCCGTCAACGGCATGTGGCGCAACCAGAGCTTCCACAACTACGCCGACTGGGCGCTGGGCGAGGAGTTCGAGCAGGGCCTCGCACGATTCCGCGCGCTGGAGGCCAGCCGCCCCACGGTCATGTGCTCAGAGGCCGTGTGGTGGCGGTGCCACCGTCGGATCATCGCCGACCACCTCCTGGCCCATGGTTGCGACGTGCGCCATATCATGTCGCCCACCAAGGCAGACCCGGCCACCCTCACACCGGGCGCCCAGGTGGCGGCCATGACCGTCACCTACCCGGGATAGCCATCGAGTCGGCGCTTGCCTGGCACGACGCGGGACGCTTAGCGGGCGCGGTGAAGTCTTGGAGAGGATCAATGCCCTCCTCCTCGACATTCAACGCAATGGCAACGAGGCATGGCAAACCCGAGGCGCTCCGGCACGACTTTGCGGGCTACTGGTCCCGCCGGATCACTGACGAACATCGTCTGATCTACAAGATCGTGCGCGATGAAGTCCGTATCGCCGCCTGCCGGTACCACTACGGATAGAGATCGCTTGCGCGGCAGATGCGCACCGAGAAATGCGTGTGTTGCCTGACTGCAGCGTCTGGCTGCACCAGAGTCTGAGATGCCGCCGCGGACGGAGCTTTCAGGGCCGCCGTGGCGCCGGATTGATGGCGTCCCCAGACCAGCTCATGTTGTCGTCCACATCAACCTCGAACGCTTCAAGAGCGGGATCGGCGAGAACGGCTTCCGCGACAGCGCGCTCGCAGCCGAGCAGCGTGAAGGCGAAGTCGATCTCGGTGGCCAGACACCACACGTGATCGTCCGGCCACACGAGGTTGGCCGACTGCGCGAGATCTTCGCCCTCGACCCACGTCTCGTGCGCGGCCAGGGGCGCCCGGAACAAGCGGTAGCGCCGGTGTGGCAGGGCCAACACCGGCTCGACGCCTCCGGGGATCCGGCTCGGCACCGGGATCTCGTGGGTCGTCAGGTCGGGGTGGTGCGCCTCGACAGCGCCACCTCCCCAGAACCCGTAGCCCTCCCACACCGCGTAGGTCACCTCCCCAGACGCCGGCAGGTGCGCGCGCAGCGCGTCGTGGTCGGGGCGCGGGAGATGACCCTCCGGCGGCCACGAGTCCGGGTCGTGCAGGGCGTCGCACATGTGCCGCCACTGCGCCAGTGGATGCAGGACGCGTCCGTCGGACGACGCGACCTCCTGCCAGCGGCGTCCGTCGTGTGGCGAGGCAGGGTCATATCGCAATGGTGGCATGTCCGTCGCCTGCCTGCTGAGGGGCGCGGATCGGACCACGTGAGCCGCGATGCCCTCGCCCAGTGAGAGTGAGGAACTCGTGGGCCGAAACCATGCGCAACTAGTCACGGCACGTCAGGGCGCATTGGCCGCGCCCATGTTCAGGCCCCGTCCGCAGCAAAGGCCACCTCACAGACTGCAGCATGAGCGTGAGATACCACACTGGTATCATGATGGCATGGCTATGACACTCCGGCTGGAACCTGAGGACGAGAAGGCCCTCGCGCTGCTCGCCGAGGCCGAAGGGGTGAGCAAACAGGAAGCCACCGTACGTGCTATCCGAGAAGCAGCCGCACGACGACTCCGCGAGGACAAGGTGCGGCTGCTGTCCACCGCGGCTCGGGCCCGCTACGCCGATCTGCTCGACCGGTTGGGCCAGTGATCGAGTACCTCACCCTTGAAGATGTCTTGTCGTTGGTGGAGGACCTTGGAGTTGGTCCCGTTCGCGACATCGGATTGCTCGACTCCGCGGTCCACCGTCCGCGGGTGAGCGTCTTCGGTCGGGATGCGTATCCCGGTCTCGATGACAAGGCAGCGGTGTTGCTGGAATCGTTGGTCGGCAACCATGCCCTGGTCGACGGGAACAAGCGTCTGGGCTGGCTGTCGCTGGTGGTGTTCTACGGACTCAATGGCATCGACTTGGATGCGCCTGACGACGAGGCGTACGACCTCGTGATCGCGGTCGCCAGCGGTACCGCGACGTACCAGGAGGTATCGACGCGCCTCGCGTCTTGGCACTGACCACCAGCGGCATGACCGGGCGTATCTGCGCCTCCTTGGCTGTCGCGCCGATCCACCAATCTGGCCCGACGTCACGACCCTCAAGCGTGTCCAGCCGCTCCCGCGCATGGCGAACAAGCTCGTCAGGAAGGCGCACCGCGTGTTCGTGGATGTCGCGCGAGAGACCCTCAGCCAAACGTACGTGCCGTCGGTGTACTCAACGGCACCTTTGTTCATGCCGCAGAAACGGCACGGCGAGCAGCCCATGAAGGTACGAAACAGTGTGCCGTTGGACGTCGGCGTGGTGGACGATCCGGTCGATCATCGCGGCGGCGACAACCTGGTCTCGGAACACTCCTCCCCAGCCGGAGAACGGGAGGTTCGAGGTGAGGATCAGGGAGGCGTGTTCGTAGCGGGATGAGACGAGTTGGAAGAACAGGTTCGAGCAGATCGAGCAGGGAATCAGGCGGGTAGAGAACGCAGTTTCGGCCGATCTCTTGGATCGGCTCCGCGAGGGTGCCCCAGAGTTCTTCGAACGGGCAGTAGTAAGGCTTCTGGTGGCAATGGGATACGGCGGAGCTGAGGGCCGTTCACAGGTGACCCGAACATCCGGTGACAAAGGGATCGACGGGATCATTGACTCCGACGCGCTCGGAATCAAGCGCGTCTACGTCCAAGCCAAGCGGTATGCCGCTGACAGCTCCATCGGCCGCCCCGCGCTTCAGGGGTTTGTGGGTGCCCTCAGCGGAAAGGGAGATGCTGGCGTCTTCATCACCACATCCCGATTCACGCGGGAGGCAATCGACTACGCCGACCGCACTCCGACGCGCCTCATCCTCATCGATGGGCACAGACTCGCTTCGCTGATGATCCGCTACGAGGTGGGCGTTCAAGTCACAAACACTTACCGATCAGTGGAACTGGACGAAGACTTCTTCGAGTAGCTGGCCGCCCAGCGCTCGCTCCGGCCTCACGCGTCCACTCTGACAGCGGCATGATCGCGCATCTGCTCGTTGCTCTGCTAATAGGGGGCCATTGCCACCTACGAAGTCGGGTTCGCGGCCGCGGATGCCCTAGCTTCGGGTGAGCAGCACCTCGACGGTCTCGCCCGGGGCGTCGAGGTCTTCCGGCACCACGGCAATCCCGTCGGCCAAGTGCAGCGACGCCACCAGGTGTGAGCCGGAGCCCCGCGCGTGCGACGGCGCCACGCCCCCGTCGACGATCCGCACCGGGATGTACTGCCGGCGCCCCGGCGCCTTTCGCCAGAGCTGGCGCACCGGCAGTGTGAGAAGCTCCGTCTGCCCCTCGGCGCCACCGAAGGCTCGTAGCAGCGGGCGCAGGAACAGCCACGCCGACACCCACGCGCTCACGGGGTTGCCGGGGAAGCCGAGGAACGCCACGGGGCGACCGTCGGGCGCGCGCAGCAGCCCGCTGGCCTGCGGCTTGCCGGGCTGCATGGCGACCTTCACGAAGTCGATGTCACCCTCCACCACCTGGCGGACCACCTCGAAGGCGCCCACGGACACGCCACCGGTGGTGACCACGACGTCGGCGGCCAGCGCCTCGTCGAGCGCCGCACGGAACTCGTCCGGATCGTCGCCGACGGCGCGCCGCAGCAGCACCTCACCCCCGAAGCGCGCGACCAGGCCGGCCAGCAGGTACGAATTCGAATCCGGAATCTGCCCGAAGCCCAACGCCTCGCCGGGCGCCATCAGCTCGTCGCCCGTCGCCAAGACCGCGACGCGTACCCGGCGCCGCAGGGGCACCGTCGCATACCCGATCGATGACGCGGCACCCGTCGCCTCCGGCCCCCACACGGAGCCCGCACGCAGCACGGCATCGCCCACGGCGACGTCCTCGCCCCGCCGCCGGACGTGGCGCCCGGCGGCCACGGCCTCGCGCGCCACCACCCACTGGGGCAGCGGCACGTCGCCCATCGGCTGGTCCGTCAGTTCCACCGGCACCACGGCGTCGGCTCCGGGCGGCATCGGGGCACCCGTCATGATCCGGGCGCACTCCCCCGCCCCCACCTCGGGCGCGGACGAGGCGCCGGCCGGGACATCGCCCACGACACGCAGCCGGGCCCCTGCGGCGGCATCAGCCGCGCGCACCGCGAAACCGTCCATCGCGGAGTTGTCGAACGGCGGCACGGCGAACCGCGCGGCCAGGTCCTCGGCCAACACGCGCCCCGCCCCCTCCGAGACGGACACGTCCTCGGCGGGCAGCACGGTGGCCAGCGCCAGCACCCGCTCGAGGTACTCCTCGACGCTCAGCATCACGCGGCCTTGCGCAACGGCAGTACCGACCAGCGGCCACGGGCCGCGTCGAGCACCATCACCCGCCCCACCAGGGGTTCGCCGTACCCGGCGAGCAGCTTGACCGCCTCGGTCGCCTGCAGCGACCCGATCTGGCCCACCATGGCCCCCAGCACGCCGATGTCGGTGGCCTTCGGGTACTGGCCGTCGGCGGGCTCGAACGGGATGAGGTCGCGCAGGTACAGGCGGTTTCCGTACGCGTCCGGCACCCCGAACACCGAGCACTGCCCCTGCATGCCGACGGCGGTGGCCCACACCAGCCGGGCCCCCACGGCCTCGGCCGCATCGGAGATGAGGAACTTCGCGCCGAACGTGTCGCAGCAGTCCATCACCAGGTCGTAGCCGGTGAACAGTTCCTTGGCCCGCTCCAGGTCCACGTACTCCGGGTACTCCTCGACGGTGACGTCGGGGTTCAACGCCCGCAACCGCTCGGCGCCGGAGACGGCCTTGTTGCGGCCCAACTCGGTGTGCAGCACCTGGCGCTGCATGTTCTTCAGCTCGACGTGGTCGCCGTCCACGACCCCGATCCGGCCGACGCCTGCCGCCGCCAGGTACGGCAGGGCAGCCGAGCCGAGGCCGCCGGCCCCGATCACGAGCACCGACGACGCGAGCAGCCGCTGCTGCCCCTCGACGCCCATGCCCACCACGTCGATGTTGCGGACGTAGCGCTCGAGCTGTGCCTCGGTCAGGTCCGGATGGTTCACGGGCACTCCGACCACTCGTGCGTGCCGTCGGCGAGGAACTGCTTCTTCCAGATGGGCAGCACCTCCTTGACCCTGTCGACGAGGTCCGAGGCGCAGGTGAACGCCTGCTTCCGGTGCGAGGCGGCGACCGCGACGAACAGCGCCACTCCCCCGATCCCGAGGTGCCCGACGCGGTGCTGCGCCGCGATCGCGTGCACGCCGTCGCGGCCCTCGAACTCGGCGATCACCCCAGCCATCACGTCGGAGGCCGACGGGTGGCCGACGTACTCGATGGCCGTGACGGCCTTGCCATGGTCGTGGTTGCGCACGACCCCGGCGAACGTCACGACGGCGCCGGCCCGGTCGTCGGAGACCGAGGCCAGGAGCGCGTCGGTGTCGATGTCGTTCGAGGTCACTGCGGCGAAGCTGGTCACGCCCGCCATGCTAACTGGGGCGCGGCGCGCCGGGGCGCGCGTACCGGACCCACGCGATCACGATGCACATCACTGCGAAGGCGGCACCGATGACGTAGAACACCGTCGGCGACATGATCGTCAGGCCCACGCCGAACAGGAACGGGCCGAAGGCCGCGATGGCCCCGGTCCAGCCGATCACGCCGCCTGCCTGACGCCGCTCGAAGATCATCGGCATCTGCTTGAAGGTCGACGCGTTGCCGATGCCGGAGAACAGGAAGATCGCGAGCATGCCCCACAGGAACAGGTTGAACGAGCCCTTCAGCGCCTCGGCGCTGCTGTAGTCCGGGGTCAGCGACGGGATGGTGATCAGGATGGACGCGAGGATGCCGATGCCCGAGATCAACGTCCAGATGGCGCCGCCCATGCGGTCGGTCAGCGGGGAGAACAGGATGCGGGCGCCGGCGCCGACGAGGGGGCCGAGGAAGACGAACTTCACCGGGTCGGGCAACGCATAGCCCTCGATCAGCACCCGTGCCGTCTCTCCAGAGCCCTCGACGATCATCGGGTTGTACGCGCCGTAGAGGTTGGCCATGAGGAGGCCGAACTGGGCCGACAGGCCCGAGAAGGTGCCGAACGTCATGATGTACAGCAGCGTCATCAGCCAGGTGTCAGGGTTGCCGAAGATGTCGAACTGCTGCTTGATGTTGGCCTTGACCGGCACCGACTTCAACGCGATGTAGGCCCAGATGGCGCCGGCGATGATGAACGGGATGTAGACCAGCGCCGAGTTCTGGTACCAGACGGTGACCGGGTCCTTGCCCGCGTTGACCATCTGCTGCGAACCCAGGAACGCGAACATGCCGAACGAGATCAGCCACGGCGTCAGCAGCTGCACCAGCGAGACACCGAAGTTGCCGATGCCGGCCTGCAGGCCCAGCGCGGTGCCCTGCATGCGCTTGGGGAAGAAGTAGGACGTCGACGGCATGAAGCCGGAGAACGCGCCACCACCGATGCCGGCGAGGAACGACAGGCCCATCAACCGCCAGTAGGGCACGTCCGGGTTGGTGACCTCGAAACCCCAGCCGAGCACGGGAAGGATCAGCAGGAGGGTGGTGAGCGTCACCATCTTGCGGGTGCCGATCTTCGGCGGCAGGACCATCCACACCAGGCGCAGCAGGCCACCGGACAGGCCGGGCATCGCGGCCATCCAGTACAGCTGCGGCCGGGTGAACGTGAAGCCCAGTGCGTTGAGCTTCGGGATGATGGCGCTGGGCAAGAACCACGCGACGAAGCACAGCGTCAGCGTGAACGTCGAGATCGTCAGCGTGTTCCACGCGAGCTTCTTGTCCCACTTGGACTCGTCCTCGGGATCCCACGAGACGAGCCAGTCGCCCTTCGTCTCCAGCTTCGTCGTACTCATTGCCTGGCCTCCTCCATGGGTCGTTCGATCGTGCCGGCGAGTTCCGGCGTCTTCTCGTGGAGCATCTGGACGATCGTGATGTGCATCCACGCGGCGCAGATCACCGTGAGGATGAAGATGACGAAGAACGTGCTGCTCGGGAAGCCCGACCACGTCTTCGAGTAGGCGAACAGCGGCGGCAGGATGAAGCCGCCCAGCCCGCCGAGCATGCCGACGAGACCGCCGACGGAACCGACGTTGTCGGGGAAGTATTCGGGGATGTGCTTGAACACCGCCGCCTTGCCGAAGCCCATCGCGCAGCCCAGCAGGAACACCAGCAGCACGAACCAGGGCAATTCCATGGCGTAGCGCAGGTGCTCGGTCTCCGAGCCGTCCGGGTGGACGATCGTGATGTGGCCGTTGGGCATCATGAGGATGCCGCTGGTCACCAGCATCAGCGCGAACGTCCAGTACATGACCTTGCGGGCGCCCCACCGGTCGCTCATCCACCCGCCGACGGGGCGCAGCAACGAGGCGGGGAAGATGAACGTCGCCGTCAGGAGGCCGGCCACGGCCAGGTCGATGTCGAAGTTGTCGACGTAGTACTTGGGCAGCCACGCCGACAGCGCCACGTACGCGCCGAACACGGCCACGTAGTAGAGGCTGAAGCGCCAGACGCGCACGTTGCGCAGCGGCTTGAGCATCTCGGAGACGGGCTTCGCGCTGCCCGGTGCCCGGTCGACGTGCGGCACGACCACCCAGGTCACGATGCCGGTGATGACCAGCAACACGGCGTAGATCACGGGGATCAGGCGCCACCCGCCCTGGATGCCCAGGAACAGCGTCGAGCCCGCCGTCGAGGCGATCAGCACCGGGCCGATGAACTTCGTCACCGACGCACCGACGTTGCCCGCGCCGAACACGCCGAGCGCCAGGCCCTGGCGCTGCTTGGAGTGCCAGGCGGAGTT
The DNA here is from genome assembly GCF_039544535.1 of Tessaracoccus lubricantis. NCBI lineage: Bacteria > Bacillati > Actinomycetota > Actinomycetes > Propionibacteriales > Propionibacteriaceae > Tessaracoccus > Tessaracoccus lubricantis. Next base: position 218,809 of record NZ_BAABLV010000008.1, on the reverse strand, counting down.
CCATGCGGTGCCGACGGAGAACAGGTTGCCGGCGAAGCCCACGAGGAACGCCAGCACCAGCAGCATCGCGTAGTTCTGCGCCGTCGAGACCAGGTAGGCCGGGATGGCGCAGGCGAACAGGAGGAACAGGGTGACGCGACGGCCGCCGATGCGGTCGGCGAGGATGCCGGCGGGTAGCCGCCACATCGACCCGTTGAGGACGGCGAGGGCGGAGATCCAGCTCAGTTCCTCGTCGGAGAGCCCCAACTCCTTCTGGATGGGGATGCCGAGGATGCCGAACATCAGCCACACGGCGAACATGAGGGTGAAGGCGATGGTGGACATCGTCAACACCCGGCCGGCGCCCTTACCGGTGTCGTGGATGGGCGCGACCTCGATGAGGTGTTTGCTCACTCGCGTCTCTCTAGCGTCGGGTCTGCTCGTTGTCGCGGGTGCCGACCGGCTCCCAGCCGCGGCCCGTGCGCGTGGCGGAGGGGCGCGGCGACGTGTCGCGGGACCGGTACACGATGTAGGGGCGGAACAGGTAGTGGAACGGCGCCGAGAACGCGTGCACCAGGCGGGTGAAGGGCGTGATCGCGAACAGGAGCAGCCCGATCAGCACGTGCACCTGGAACTGCCACGTGGAGGCGCCCATCGCCTCGACCTCGGGCTGGAGGACGAACAGCGAGCGGAACCACACCGAGACGGTCTCGCGGTAGTTGTGCTCGGTGCCGTCGGCGTACATGCCGCCGGTCAGCGTGGCCGCCATGCCCATGCCGATCACGCCGGCGAGCACGAGGTACATGATCTTGTCGTTCCAGGTGGTGGCGTTGAACACCGACCCCGTCCGACGACGACGCCAGATCAGCATTGCGAGGCCGACGACGAGCGCCAGCCCGGCGAGCCCGCCACCGTAGTAGGCACCCAGGTGGTACATGTGCTGGTCGATGCCGACCCAGTCGGTCAACGCCTTCGGCACCAGTAGGCCGACGAGGTGCCCGATGAGCACCGCGATCAGCGCGTAGTGGAACAGCGGCGAGGCGACCTTGAGCAGCTTCGACTCGTACATCTGCGACGAGCGCGTCGTCCAGCCGAACTGGTCGAACTTGTAGCGCCAGATCAGGCCCCCCACCAGCACCAGGAGGACGACATAGGGCAGCACGCCCCAGAGAAGGAAATTCATCGGACGGCTCCCTGCATCGTCGGGTACGGCAGGAAGGTGTTCTCCACGCCGACTGTCTCGGTGGGCGGTCCGGCCAGCAGGTCACGGACCTCGGCGCGCGAGGAGGGCGAGGCACCGCCCAGCTCGCGGCAGATCGCTGTCAGCAGCCCCTCCTGGGGCAGCTTGTCCTCGGCAAGGCCGATGCGCAGCAGCTCGAGCGAGGCACGGAACTTGTTCAGCAGCGCCACGCCGAGTTCGGGGTGGCCGACGGCGGCGAACTCCAGCACCATCGGCAGGAAGTCCGGCAGTTCGCCGTCGAGGTCGACCAGCAGGCCGGAGTCGCGGTAGGTCTGCTTGATCGCCGCCAGCACCTCGCCGCGACGACGGGTGTCGCCGTCGGTCCAGTACGTCAGGTGCAGCGCGTGGCGGCGCGACAGGTCGAACTCCTGCACGTGCCACGACTGCAGCTCCATCAGCGGCTGCGACCGCAGGTGCGCGATCGTGGGTGCGAAGTCAGGCGCCGCGGCGGTGGTGGCCACGGCCTCCTCGATCAGGTCGAGCCGGTCGAGCAGCTGCTCGTCCGGGTAGGTCAGCAGCAGACCCGCGGCCTGGAAGACGACTGCGCTCATCTACGCCCCGCTCGGGTCGGTCTGGCGGGCCTTGGCGGCGGCGTAGCTCTCGATCGCCACGGGCACCGCGCGTCCGGAGGACGAACCGAACGGGCCGTCGCCGCCCGCCCCGGGGCCGCCCTCGAAGTCGAGCGAGCAGCCCATCTCCTCCAGGTTGTGGGCCTGTTCGCGGTGGGCCTTCGGGATGACGTAGCGGTCGTCGTACTTGGCGATGGCCAGGAGCCGGTACATCTGCTCCATCGCCTCCGGTTCCATCCCGACGGCGTGCGCCAGCTCCGGCTGCCGCTCGCGGCCGAGCGTCACGTCACGCATGTACGAGCGCATGGCGGCGAGCTTCTGCAACACGAGCCTGACCACCTCGACGTCGCCCGCGGTGAACAGCTCCGCGAGGTACTCCAAGGGGATGCGCAGCGTGTCGATGGCGCCGAACAGGTTGCCGCCGGCCTCCGAGTCGTGGCCCTGCTCCTTGAGCAGGTCGACCACCGGCGACAGCGGCGGCACGTACCAGACCATCGGCATCGTGCGGTACTCCGGGTGGAGCGGCAGCGCCACCTTGAAGTGCTTGATCAGCGCATACACCGGGGAGCGTTGCGCGGCCTCCAGCCAGTCGGACGGGATGCCGTTGGCCTTGGCGTCGCGGATGACGTCCGGGTCGTTCGGGTCCAGCATGAGGTCGAGTTGGGCCTCGTACAGGTCCTGGTCGTCGACGAGCGCGGCCTTGGTGACCATGTCGGGGTCGTACAGGATGATGCCGATGTAGCGCAGCCGTCCGACGCAGGTCTCGGAGCACACCGTCGGCAGGCCCACCTCGAGGCGGGGGTAGCAGAACGTGCACTTCTCGGCCTTGCCGGAGCGGTGGTTGAAGTAGATCTTCTTGTACGGGCAGCCGGTGATGCACTGGCGCCAGCCGCGGCACTTGTCCTGGTCCACCAGGACGATGCCGTCCTCGGCCCTCTTGTAGATGGCGCCCGACGGGCACGCGGCCATGCAGGAGGGGTTGAGGCAGTGCTCACAGATGCGCGGCACGAAGAACATGAAGGTCTTCTCGTACTCCGCCTTGATCTTGATGTTGGCCTCGTCGCGCAGCTTGCGCACGATCGGGTCCTCGTCGAGGGTCTCGTGGATGCCGCCCAGGGAGTCGTCCCAGTTGGCCGAGGCCGTGATCGCCATGTTGTCGCCCGTGATGAGCGACTTCGGGCGCGCCACCGGGAAGTCGTCGCCGAGCGGGGCCTGGATGAGGTTCTCGTAGTCGTAGGTCCACGGCTCGTAGTAGTCGGACAGTTCGGGCTGTACCGGCGAGGCGAAGATGCTCAGCAGCTTCTTGAACCTGCCGCCGGAGCGCAGCTTGAGCCGGCCCGACTTGGTGCGGACCCAGCCGCCCTGCCACTTCTCCTGGTCCTCGTAGGTGCGGGGGTAGCCGAGCCCCGGGCGGGTCTCGACGTTGTTGAACCAGACGTACTCGGTGCCGGCGCGGTTGGTCCACGCCTGCTTGCACGTCACGGAGCACGTGTGGCACCCGATGCACTTGTCCAGGTTCATCACCATGGCCACCTGGGCCATGACACGACGCTGCCTTGCCATCAGTACTGAACCTCCTGCGAGCGGCGGCGGACCGTCGACACGATGTCGCGCTGCACGCCGGTGGGGCCGATGTAGTTGAACGCGTACGCCTGGTGCGCGTAGCCACCGATGAGGTGGGTGGCCTTGAGCAGGATGCGCGTCACCGAGTTGTGGATGCCGCCGCGGCGGCCGGTGGCCTCCGACTTCGGCACGTCGATGGTGCGTTCCTGCGCGTGCTGCACGTAGCAGATGCCGTCGGGCAGCTTCGGGGTGACGACGGCCCGGGCCACGAACACGCCGTTGGCGTTGGTGAGCTCGATCCAGTCGTTGTCGCGCACCCCGATCGACGCGGCGTCGGCGACGCTGAGCCACGCCTGCGGGCCGCCGCGGCCCAGGCTGAGCATGAACAGGTTGTCCTGGTACTCGGAGTGGATGGACCACTTGTTGTGCACCGTCAGGTAGCGCAGCGTGATCTGCTTCGCCCCCGTGGGCCCGAGTTCGGGCTCGCCGTAGGCGGCCGACATGTCGAGCGGCGGCCGGAACGTCGGCAGGTTCTCGCCCGCGTCGGTCATCCAGTCGTGGTCGAGGAAGAAGTGCATGCGGCCCGACAGCGTGTGCCACGGCTTGAGCCGCTCCACGTTGATCGTGAACGCCGCGTAGCGGCGGCCGCCCGTCTCCGAGCCGGACCATTCCGGGGAGGTGATGACCGGCTGCGGCGCCTGCTGCGTCTGCGCGAACGTGATCTGCCGCTCCTCGCTGCCCTCGGCCAGATCTGCCAGCTTGCGGCCGGTCTTCTTCTCGAGGTTGCGGAAGCCCTGCGTGGCCAGTTCGCCGTTGGTGGTGCCCGAGAACATCAGGATGGCCTCGGCCAGGCGCTTGTCGGTGTTGATCGCCGCGCGACCCTCGGCGGGGCCGGACGGGTAGACACCGTGCATCTTGGCGAGCTTGTCCACCTGGTGCGACACGTCGTAGGTGATGTTCTTGACGGTGAAGCCCAGCTTCTCCGCCAGCGGCCCGACCGTCAGCAGCTTGTCGGCGATCGCGGTGTAGTCGCGCTCCACCACCTGCAGCACCGGCAGGTTCCTGCCCGGCACCGCCGGCAGGTCGGTACCGCGCCAGTCGGGGACGGTGCCGCCGGGTTGGGCCAGCTGGCCCGCCGTGTCATGCTGCATGGCCACGGCCACCAGGTCCTTGCGCGTGTCGAGGCGGCCCTTGGCCATCTCGGAGAACTTCGTCGCGAGGTCGGCGAACACGTCGAAGTCGGACTTCGTCTCCCACGGCGGGTCGATCGCCGGAGTGAACGCGTGGACGTACGGGTGCATGTCGGTGCTCGACAGGTCGTACTTCTCGTACCAGGTGGCGGCCGGGAAGACGATGTCGCTCAGCAGGGTGGAGCTGGTCATGCGGAAGTCCGCGGTGATCAGCAGGTCGAGCTTGCCCTCCGGCGCCTCGTCGTGCCACTGCACCACCTCAGGCCGCAGGTCTGCCCCGTGCTGATTCTCCATCACGTTGTTGTGCGTGCCGAGCAGGTGCTTGAGGAAGTACTCGTTGCCCTTGGCCGAGGAACCGAAGAGGTTCGAGCGCCACAGGATCATCGTGCGCGGCCAGTTCTGCGGCGCGTCGATGTCCTCCACCGCGCTCTTGAGTTCTCCCGACTTCAGCTTGGCCGCCACGTACTCCTGCGGCGTGGCGAAATCGCCCCGGTCGACGGCGGCCTGGGCCTCGTCGGCCAGGTCCAGCGGGTTCGCGTCGAACTGCGGGTAGAACGGCATCCAGCCCAGCCGGTGCGACAGGGCCACCGCGTCTGCGGTGTGCACGCCGTCGAGGCTGCCGGTCGACAACGGCGACTTGATCCTGTCCGCCGAGAAGCCGTCGGTGCGCCACTGGTCGGTGTGCATGTACCAGTAGGCGGTGCCGATCATGGTACGCGGCGGGCGCGACCAGTCCATGGCGTTGGCCATGTTGAACCAGCCCGTCATGGGGCGGCACTTCTCCTGGCCGACGTAGTGGGCCCAGCCGCCGCCGTTCTTGCCGATGCAGCCCGTAAGCATGAGCAGCGCCATGATCGAGCGGTAGGTGGTGTCGGCGTGGAACCAGTGGCAGATGCCGGCGCCGATGATGATCATCGTGCGGCCCTGGGACTCCTCCGAGTTCTGCGCGAACTCGCGGGCGGTGCGGATGCAGGCCTCGGCGGGCACGCTGGTGATCTCCGCCTGCCACGCGGGCGTGTACGGCGAGTCGACGTCGTCGTAGTCCTTCGCCCACACGCCGGGCAGGCCGTCGCGGCCCACGCCGTACTGCGCGAGCATGAGGTCGAAGACGGTGGTGACGAGGTGGTCGCCCACCCGCCTGGCCGGCACGCCGCGGCGGATGATCGAGCCGACGCCCTTCGGGTCCTCGAACACCGGCAGCGCCACCTCGACGCCCTGGGCATCCGCCTCGCCGAGCATCGTCATGGCGGGGTCGATCTCACCCAGTTCCAGGTTCCACTGGCCGGCGCCGTCCTCGTTGTAGCGGAAGCCCATCGAGCCGTTCGGCACGGCGGGTGCGCCCGCGGCCCGGTCCCACATGACGGTCTTGAACGCGGCGTCGGGCTTGTCGGCGTGCTCGGGCAGGTCAGCCGCGGTGAGGAACTTGCCGGCGGTCAGGCCGTGGCCGTTGGGGTGGTCGACCAGCGTGATCAGCATGCCGAGGTCGGTGTACTGCTTCACGTAGTCGCGGAAGTACGGCACCTCACGGTCGACGAAGTTCTCCTTGAGGATCACGTGGCCCATCGCCATGGCCAGCGCGGCGTCGGTGCCGGCCTGCGCGGGCAGCCACTCGTCGGCGAACTTCACGTTGTCGGCGTAGTCGGGCGAGACCGTGACCACCTTGGTGCCGCGATAGCGCACCTCGGCCATCCAGTGGGCATCGGGCGTGCGCGTCACCGGCACGTTGGAGCCCCACATCATGAGGTACGTGGCGTCCCACCAGTCGCCGGATTCCGGCACGTCGGTCTGGTCGCCGAAGACCTGGGGCGAGGCGACGGGGAGGTCGGCGTACCAGTCGTAGAAGCTGGTCATCGCGCCGCCGATGAGGTGCGTGAAACGGGTGCCGATGGCGTGGCTGACCTGGCTCATCGCCGGGATGGGCGAGAACGAGACGCAGCGGTCGGGTCCGTAGTGCTTGATGGTGTTGACGTAGCTGGCCGCGGCGATCTCGAGCGCCTCGTCCCAGCTGATCCGCACGAGGCCACCCTTGCCGCGGGCCTGCTGGTAGCGGCGCCGCTTGGCCGGGTCCGTGGAGATCTCGCGGAAGGCCTCGACAGGGTCACCCAGGCGCTTCTTCGCCTCGCGGTACATCTCGATGAGCACGCCGCGCCCGTACGGGTAGCGCACCCGCGTGGGCGAGTAGGTGTACCAGGAGAACGCCGCGCCGCGCGGGCAGCCGCGGGGCTCGTACTCCGGCCTGTCAGGGCCCGTCGTCGGGTAGTCCGTCTGCTGCGCCTCCCACGTGATGATGCCGTCCTTGACGTACACCTTCCACGAGCAGGAGCCGGTGCAGTTCACGCCGTGGGTCGAACGCACCACCTTGTCGTGGCTCCAACGGTCGCGGTAGAAGACGTCGCCCTCGCGGCCGCCCTCACGGAACACCGCCCGTTCGTCGTCCGTCGTCTCCCAATCGGTGAAGTACCGCCCCAGCTTCAACAGGGCGTTTGACGCAGGGCCGTCGAGGCGCGCGGAATCAGTGCTCATGCGCACAGTCTGCCTGCACCGGGGACCATTTGTATGACATTTTGGAAATTATGTCTTACGGCGTGTCGTAGAACAAGCAACGCGCTTGAGCGAACTCCTCCGGGGTGTCGAGATCAGCCGTGACCGACGGCGGGGCGGGCACCCTCGCAAGGTCGAGGCCGGCGAAGAACCGGCGCACCGACGTGTCCCGCGCACCACCCGCCGCGTCGAGGGCCCGGCGCAGTGCCGCCAGCCGGTAGCGCCCGGCGAGGAACTGGGGCCAGCCCTCGTCGTCGACCAGGACCACACCGTCGGGCCCGGGCTCCGCAGCCGCGAGCAGGTCGACGACGGCCCGGGGGTTGGCGAGGTCCCCGGCGAGGATGACCACCCAGTCCGAATCGCCACCGGAAGCGATGCGCGCAGGGATGTCGAGCGAGGCGGCCGCGGCGACGATGCCCGCGACCGGCCCACCGAACGGCGGGTCCTCCAGCACGAACTCCACGTCGAGCCCTGGCCGCTCGTGCCCGGCCACGACGACGCGGCCCGCGACGCGCGCGGCGGCCGCGCAGGTGCGGTCCAGCAGGGTGGCGCCGCCGAGCCTCAGCGCGAGCTTGTCCGTGCCCATCCGGGCCGAGCGGCCCCCGCCCAGCACGATGGCGGCGAGCACGGCCTATCCCCCGGCGAACGGCGGCAGCACGTCGAGCGACCTGACCTCGGACAGGTCGGAGCTGCGGTCGTTGATGCGGGTGCCGTCCGCCAGCAGGGCGCTGACCTCCAGCACCTTCGCCAGGCGCTCGTTGCCCTCGGCGAGCTGCTCCACGACCTGCGCGGCCGTCAGCCCCGCCGCGTCGATGTTTCGGCTGTCGGCGCCTGCCGCCTCGGCAGCGCCGGCGAAGAACCGGACCTCCACTGGCTCATCTCCTCATGTGTGTCAGCCGCCGATGGCGCTCATCGTGCGGTCTGGCTGGACGAAATCGACGTCGTCGATGCCGTGCGCCCGTGGCTTGGCGCGGTGGGCGCCGGTCCAGGCGGCAACCAGGTCCTCGTCGGAGCCGCCGCCGCGCAGGATGGCGCGCAGGTCGGTCTCGGTGCGGGAGAACAGGCAGGTGCGCACCTGGCCGTCCGAGGTGACGCGGGTGCGGTCACAGTCGCCGCAGAAGGGGTGCGTCACCGACGCGATGACGCCGACGCGGCCGCCGGGCTGGGTGGCGTCCGCCGCCACCCGCCACAGCTGGGCGGGCGCCGCGCCGCGGGGCTCCTCCGCCGCGCTGAGCGAGAACCTCTCCTGGAGCGCACCCAGGATCTCCTCCGCCGTGACCATCGCCTCGCGGTCCCACTCGCCCTTCGGCCCGAGCGGCATCTGCTCGATGAAGCGCAGTTCGTAGCCCCGCTCGAGGCAGAACTGGGCGAGCGGCACGATGTCGGGCTCATTGACGCCGCGCATGATGACCGCGTTGACCTTGACGGGCAACAGGCCCGCGCGGTGCGCGGCCTCTATGCCCTTGAGCACGTCCGGCAGCCGGTCGCGGCGCGCGAGGCGGGCGTAGCGCTCCCTGTCCAGGGAGTCGAGCGAGATGTTGACGCGATCGAGCCCCGCCGCAGCCAGGGCGTCGACCCGCTTGTCGAGGCCCAGGCCGTTGGTCGTCAGCGCCAGCTCGGGCCGCGGCGTCAGCGACGCGGCGGCGGCGACGATGCGCTCGAGCCCGGGGCGCAGCAGCGGTTCCCCGCCCGTGAAGCGGATGCGGGTCACGCCCAGCCGTTCCACCGCCACCTTGATGACGCGCGCCATCTCGTCGTCGGTGAGCGTCTGCTCGACGGGCTGCCACTGGAGGCCCTCCGCCGGCATGCAGTAGGTGCAGCGGAGGTTGCAACGGTCCGTGAGCGACACGCGGAGATCGCGTGCCGTGCGTCCGTACCCGTCAACCAGCATGCTGCGAATGGTACCCGGCATTTCACCAGACCCCTCGTGTTAATCCTCCACAAGGCTGTGTTTAAATGGCGTGATGCATGGTCTTGGCCCAACCCGCTCCCGGGTACTGTCTCTCCTGCAGTCGACCAGCGGCCCCCTCACGGTGGGCGCGGTGGCCAACCAGCTGGACCTGCACAAGAACTCGGCCCGCTTCCACCTCGACGCCCTGGTCGAGGCCGGCTTCGCCGAACGTGCCACCCAGTCCAGCGGCCGCACGGGCCGCCCCCCACTGCTGTACTCCGCCACCAGCGAGTCCCCCACCATCGGCAACCAGCACCTGCTCGAGCTCGCCAACGTGCTGCTGGGCGAGTTCGTCGCGCCGGAATCCGACGGCACGGAACGCGCCCGGCACGCCGGCCGCACGTGGGGCGCGAAGTCCCGCGAGCCGGAGCAACTCGACCTCGAAGGGCTGAAGACCCACTTGGGGCAGCGCGGCTTCGGCGTGGCGCAGACCAGCGACGGGCTGGCGTTCACGCGCTGCCCGTTCCGGGACGTCATCGACGCCGAGCAGCTCCCGCTGGTCTGCTCCGTCCACCAGGGCCTGCTCGACGGCATCACCGAGGGCTCAAGGTTCACCGTCGGCCGCCTCGAGGTGGGCCCCAGGGTGTGCCGGGCGACGCTCACCGTCGACGCGCAGTGACCTTCTTCGCCTTCCCGGGCGAGAGCAGCACGGACACCAGGCCGCCGATGATCGACAGGTTCTTGAAGAACTGGATCTTGTTCATGGACCGGGCCTGACCGGCCTCCATCTCCCAGAACGGGTGACCTGCCAGCGTGGTGGGCACCAGCGATGCGATGAGCGTGGCGGCCGAGAGGCGCGGGAAGATGCCCAGCGCCACCGTCGCCCCCGCCCCCACCATGGTGGCCCCGTTGAGCTTGACGACCGTGTCGGCCTCCGCCTCCGCCAGGTTCACGTTGAGCTTCTTGGCGGCGTTGATGACGGTGGCGCTGCGCGGCCCGGGGGCCTGGACGGCGCCGAGGCCGCCACTGATGAAGATCGAGCTGAGTAGGGACCGGGCGACGAAGCCTGCCATGGGACGTCCTCCTGTGACTGGTGGGTGATGGGTGCCACCTTACGCCCGGTCCCGGACAGTCAGCCCTTCACGCCGCCCGCCGTCAGGCCGGAGACGATGTACTTCTGCAGGTACATGAACAGCAGGATGATCGGGATGGCCGCGATCACCGCGCCCGCCGCGAAGAGGCCCCACGGCGCGTTGCGCTCGTCCGATCCCCACACGTACAGGCCGACGGCCAGCGTGTAGTTCTCGGGCCGGGCGAGGATGACCTTGGCCAGGATGAACTCGCCGTAGGAGCCGACGAAGCTCAGCAGGCCCACCACCGCGAGGATCGGCGTCACCAGCCGCATGATGATGCCCCAGAAGATCTGCGCGTGCGTGGCGCCGTCGATGCGGGCGGCCTCGTCGATGTCCATGGGGATGGTGTTGAAGAAGCCGTACATCAGGAAGGTGTTGGCGCCCAGCGCGCCGCCCAGGTAGACGGCGATCAGCTGCAGGTGTGATCCGATGCCGAGCGCCGGGAAGATCTCACCCAGCGTCAGCGCCAGCAGGAAGATGGCGATGAACGCCAACATCTGCGGGAACATCTGGATGATCAGCAGCGCGGTGAGCCCGCCGCGGCGGCCCTTGAACCGGAAGCGGCTGAACGCGTACGCGGCCGCGGCGCCCATCAGCACGGTGCCCACGGCGGTGACCGAACTGACGTAGAACGAGTTGATCATCCACTTCGTGAAGTCGGTGGTGAACAGGCGCTCGTAGTGCACGCTGCTGATGGCGCGGAAGAGCCTGTTCGACCCGGTCAGCGTGCCGCCGGGGTTGAGCGAGGCAGAGAGCACGTACAGGATCGGCAGCACGCAGTAGACGATCACCACGACTGCGAAGACGTGCTTCCAGCCCACCTGTGCCCACCAGCGCCCGCCGCGGAGGCGGGTGTCGTTGTCGCCGTTGGCTAGCTTCCTGGCCATCACATGATCTCCTCGAGCTTGCGGGTCTGGCGGAAGCCCAACCACGAGATGAGGCCGACCACCACGAAGATGAGGATCGACATCGCGCTGGCGAGGCCGAACATCCGGTTGCCACCCTCGAACGCGATGGCGTAGACCATCGAGATGAGGATGTCGGTCTCGCCGATGGGCCACGGTGCGCCCGGATAGTTCGGGCCGCCGCCGGTCAACATGAAGATCAGCGAGAAGTTGTTGAAGTTGAACGCGAAGCTGGCGATCAGCAACGGCGCCACGGAGACCAGCAACAGCGGCAGCGTGATGGACCAGAAGCGGCGCCACGGGCCGGCCCCGTCCATGACGCCCGCCTCGGTCAGCTCGCCGGGGATCGACTGGAGCGCGCCGGTGGCCACCAGGAACATGTAGGGGAAGCCCAACCACAGGTTCACGCCGAGGATGGCCAGCTTGGCGAGCAGGCCGTCGGTCAGCCAGGGCACCGACCAGCCACCGAGCAGCACCTCGTTGATGAAGCCGAACTCGCTGTTGAGCATGCCCCGCCACACCAGCGCTGCGAGGAAGCCGGGGAAGGCGTACGGGAGGATGAACAGGGCGCGGTAGAGCGTGCGGCCCTTGACCCGCGGGTCGTTGAACACCACTGCCAGCAGCAGGCCCAGCGCGAACGTGCTGAGCACCGACAGGATCGAGAACGCGAAGGTCCACCCCAGCGCCTTGAAGAACGGGCCGGCCAGCCTCCCGTCGGTGAACATGGTGGTGAAGTTCTCGAAGCCGACCGTGACGCGCCAGCCCGGCGTCAACGCCTGGCCGTCCTCGGCGACGAACAGGCCTCGCGACTCGTCGGCGGCGTAGACCTTGCCCTCGGGGTCGGTGAAGGTGTCGGTGGCCTCGTCGTAGGACAGCAGCGACTTCGCGACGTAGGCCATGGCGGCGTTGTCCGTGCGCAACCAGCCGTCGTCGGGGTTGTCGGTGACGGAGACCCGGAGGTCGAGCACCTCGCGCTGGCGCTGCTGGATCTCGGCGAGGCTGAGCACCTGGGCGCCGGGCACCTCGGTGACCTTGTCGCCGTCGACGGTGGCGTCGGCCATCTCTTCGAGCGGGGTGTCGGTGTCGCCGACCTTGGCCACGCCGTCCTGCACGACCGCGAACGCCACCTCGCCCTCGCGGTCCAGCACCGTGACGGGATAGGTCTGCGTCCCCTCGACGCGCCGGTCCGCCGTCTTCATGATCTGCGTGATCGCGGGGGCCTTGGCGTCGTTGTGGCCGTCGCCGTAGTTGGTGAACGCCACGAACGCGGTGTTGGCCATGACGTAGATCTGGAACACGATCAGGAACAGCAGGCCCGGGACGAGGTACTTCGCCGGCACGGCACGCTTCGAGAAGTACACGTAGTCGACGACGACGAGGGCCAGGATGAGGAAGATGAGGACTCCCCATTCCTGCTGGCCGTAGCTGGCCAGGATGCCGTAGAGGCCAAGCGCGTTGACCAGCATCATCAGGACGAGTTTCACGTAGAAACCCGGGCGCGAGATGTCGCGCGCATGGGAGAGCCGCGGCGAGGGGTCGGTCGAACTGCTCACAGTTGTGTTCCTTCGCTTCGTTGCGGGATGGACAGGACTCTAGGGGCTGCGCGGGGCGTGGGGGTGGAAAGGGGCCGCACCGCGCTGCGGTGCGGCCCCCGGTCCAGGTCGTCGGTCGTCGATCAGCCCTCGGTGGAGCTGAAGGCTTCCTTGATGTTGGCGTTCATGGCGTTCCAGGCGTCGGCCGGGGCGGCCTGGCCGTTGATGATGCTGACCTCGGCGCCGCCCCAGAACTGCCACACGGCACCCATCTCGGGGATGGCGGGCATGGGCTGGCCGTCCTTGCCTGCCTCACCGAAGCCGGCGAGGATCTCGTCGGAGACGGCGTCGGCGGACTCGGTCAGGGCCGGCAGGCGACCGCCGGTCTCGAACAGCTTGTCCTGGGCCTCCTTGGTGGCCATGTAGTCGATGAACTGGCCGGCGAGGATGGCGTTCTCGGACTGCGAGGAGAGGAACACGCCCTGCACGCCGACGAACGGGGCGGAGGGCTGGCCGCCCGCCGACGGAACCGGGAGGACCGAGATGTCCATGTCGGCGGCGGTGAACTCGGTGGTCCACCAGGGGCCGGTGATCATGTACGGGGTCTTGCCGTCCAGGAAGGCCTGCTTGGCCTGGTCGCCACCCATGGCGACGGAGACGACGCCCTCGTCGGCGAGCTTCTTGAGGTACTCGGCGAAGGCGAGGCCCTCGGGGCCCTCCATGCCCAGCTCGGCGGTGTAGTCGCCGTTGGCGTCGGTCTTGAAGACCGAGGCGCCGAACGAGGTCTGGATCGGGTAGAGGTGGTAGGCGTCGCCGTCGGGGCCCTGCTGGATGACGATCGGGAACTCGGCGCCCTCGGCGGCCTTGCCCTGGGCGATCAGCTCGTCGAACGTGGCCGGGGTGTCCTGCACCATGGCGTTGTTGCGCACGAGGGCGATGTTCTCGACGGCGTACGGCACGCCGTAGGCCTGGCCACCGTTGGTGAACGCGCGGAGCGAGACCTCGGAGAAGGCGTCGGCCTTGTCGCCGAGCTCGACCGGGGAGATGACGCCGTTCTTGACGAGGTCGCCGGTCCAGTCATGCGCGCCGACGATGAGGTCGGGGCCCTGGCCGGTGGGGGCCTGGGCGATGAAGTCGGTCTTGATGTCCTGCGAGGGCTTCTGGACGACGTCGAGCGTCACGCCGGTCGACGACTGGAACGCCTCGCCGAGGGCCTTGAAGCCGTCGATGCGGGTCTCGTCGACCCAGATGGTCAGGGTGCCGGTGGCCTCGGCGGGCGTCGACTCCGTCGACTCCTCCGCAGTGGGCGAGGTCTCGGCTGCCGTCGTGGTCTCATCGGTGGTCGGCTCGGTGGTGGTGCCCGTGTCGCCGGCATCGCCGCCACAGGCGACGAGCGTGAGCGAAAGCCCGGCCGCAGCAACGGCGAGGAGGTGCTTGCGCATGTGGTTTCTCCTTGGGTTTCTGGTGGGGCCGCGTCGGTGCTGACCCGCTTGGACACGATCGTAACGGTTTTTGCAAAGCTTGCAAGTCCCTTGCATAACACTTCCGTAACGAAGGGATTCACGGCCGGCGGCGCGCGAGCCGTCAGACATCCGACGACGGTGTTAACGCTCACCATCGACATTTCGGAAGTTGTGCGGGAGTTTCTGCAAAGCGCTTGCAAGCCATTGCAATATGTTGCAGGATGGCCCGTACTTGATCAGTTGCAGCGCACAGGTCTTTTCAACGGAGAGGAGGCAACGTGATCCCCCAGGGCGCCAAACTCGCCGACCTCGCACTAGCCGCGGGAGTCTCCACCGCCACCGTCTCCCGGGTGCTCAACGGCAAGCCGGGCGTGGCCGAGTCGACCCGGCAGACGGTGCTGGGCGCCATCGAGGCGCTCGGCTACAACGTCGAGGACCAGACCGGCGGCTCCGACGAGGGGTTCATCGCCGTCATGGTGCCCGAGCTGGGCAACCCCGGGTTCGCCGCCTTCGCCGCAGAGCTCTCGCTGCAGCTGTCCGCCTCGGGACGGCACATGATCCTGTGCACCGCGGGCCCCGGCGCGACGAGCGAGGTCGCCTACCTCGACGCGCTGCTGGGCGTGGAGATCGCAGGCATCCTCTCGGTCTCCGGCACCCTCGCCGACAAGCTGGTGGCGCACGACCACTACCAGCGGCTCATCGCCGCCGGCGTGCCCGCGGTGTTCATCAACGCCCACGACCCCGCGATCGACGGGTCGTTCTTCTCCACCTCCGACGCCGAGTCGGTGGCCATGTCGCTGGCGCACCTGCGCCAGTTCGGCCACGAGAAGATCGGGCTCGCCGTCGGCCAGCAGCGCTACCAGCCCGCGCAGCGCAAGATCGACGCGTTCCTGGCGCAGGGCATGTCCCGGGGCAGCATCGTGTCGACCATCTTCAGCGTCGAGGGTGGCCAGTCGGCAGCGGCCCGGCTCCTCGACGCCGGCCACACCGCCATCGTCTGCGGCTCCGACCTCATGGCGCTGGGCGTCATCCGCGAGGCCCACGCGCGTGGCCTCGACGTCCCGGGGGATGTCTCGGTCGTCGGCTACGATGACTCGGCAGTGATGGCTTTCACGTCTCCCGGGCTGACCACGGTCCGACAGCCGGTGGCCGCTCTCTGCCAGGCCGCCGTCGGTGCGCTGTTGAGCGCGATCCGGGGCCTACCCACTGATCCCACGGAGATGTTCTTCCATCCCGATCTCATCATTCGTCAATCCACAGGACCACACCATGGCAGCTGAATGGTGGCGTGACGCCGTCATCTACCAGATCTATCCCCGCTCGTTCGCAGACTCCACCGGTGACGGCTACGGAGACCTGCCGGGCATCATCGAGAGGCTCCCGTACCTGCGGGAACTGGGCGTCGACGCCGTGTGGCTGTCGCCGTTCTACACCTCCCCGATGTCCGACGGCGGCTACGACGTGGCCGACTACTTCAGCGTGGACCCACTCTTCGGCGACATCACCGACGCCGAGCGGCTCATCACCCGGGCCCACGAGCTCGACATCCGGGTGCTGGTGGACCTCGTGCCCAACCACACCTCCGACGAGCACAAGTGGTTCCGTCAGGCCCTCGCCAGCGAGCCCGGCTCGGTGGAGCGGGCGCGCTACCACTTCGTCGACGGCCTGGGCGAGCACGGCGAGCTGCCGCCCAACAACTGGAAGTCGGTCTTCGGCGGCCCGGCGTGGACCCGCGTCGACGACTCCGCCGGCAACGGCGAGCGCAGCCAGTGGTACCTCCACCTGTTCGACGTGAAGCAGCCAGACCTCAACTGGAGCAACAACGAGGTCCGCGAGGGCTTCGACGAGATCCTGCGGTTCTGGCTGGACAAGGGCGTCGACGGGTTCCGCGTCGACGTCGCGCACGCGCTGGTCAAGGAGGAGGGCCTGCCGGACTGGGACGAGGAGCAGGCCATGCTCGACGACCTCTCCGGCCCCATGTGGGACCAGGACGGCGTGCACGACATCTACCGCCGGTGGCGCAGCATCCTCGACGAGTACGACGGCGACCGCAGCCTCGTCGCCGAGGCCTGGGTCTCCGACCCGGAGCGCCTCGCGCTGTACCTGCGCCCGGACGAGATGCACACCGCGTTCAACTTCCAGTTCCTCGACAGCCGGTGGGACGCCGAGGAGTACCGCACCAAGATCTCCCGCACGCTGGCCGCCGACGGCGCCGTCGGTGCCCCCACCACCTGGGTGCTCAACAACCACGACGTGGTGCGCAGCGTCAGCCGCTTCGGCCTGTCTGACCCCGGCTCGAGCCACGAGGGCCTCGGCTCCGAGGACGAGCAGCCGGACAACGTGGTGGGCCTGCGCCGGGCCCGTGCCGCGGCGCTGCTGATGCTCGGCCTGCCAGGTTCCGCCTACCTGTACCAGGGCGAGGAACTGGGGCTGCCGGAGCACACCACGCTGCCCGACGAACTGCGTCAGGACCCCACGTGGTTCCGCTCGGAGTTCACCCGCGTCGGCCGCGACGGCTGCCGCATCCCGATGCCGTGGTCGGCCGGCGAGCCGGCGCTCGGCTTCTCCCCGAACGGTGCGCGGTGGCTGCCGCAGCCGGCCGAGTACGCGGACCTCGCCGTCGACCAGCAGGTCGGCGTCGAGGGGTCGACGTGGGAGCTGTACCACGATGCCCTGCGCCTCCGGGGCGAACTCGGCCTGGGGGCCGGCTCGCTCGACTGGGTGCAGGCCGGCGAGCACGTCGTCGCCTTCGACAACGGGCGGGTCCGCGTGATGACCAACGTGCTCGGCACCCCCGTGCCGCTGCCCGAGGGCTACTCGGTGGCCCTGTCCAGCACCGAGCTCGACGGCGGCACGCTGCCCACCGACGCCTCAGTCTGGCTGGTCGCGGAGTGACGCCCTAGACCAACTACAGTTCCGCGACCGCCGCTGACCGTGCGTCAGTGGCGGTCGCCGCCGTGAGGGCCGCCTCAGCGGCGCGCCGGCAGCGCTCGGTGGTGATCTTCGACAACTGCACGCCGACGGCGGGCACCGCCGCGGCCGCCATCGACAGGCTGGTGATGCCCATGCCCACCAGCACGCAGGCCATGGCCGGGTCGGCTGCGGCCTCGCCGCAGACCCCGACGGGCTTGCCGAGCTTCAGCCCCGCGTCGGCCGTCATCTTGACCAGTCGCAACAGTCCCGGTTGCCACGGCGTGGTGAGGTGGGCCAGGTCCGGCGCCAGCCGGTCGGCGGCCATCACGTACTGCGTGAGGTCGTTGGTGCCGATCGAGACGAAGTCGACCACCTTGAGGAACTCCTCCGCCAGGAGGGCGACGGCGGGCACCTCGACCATGACGCCCGCGAACAGGTCCCTCGCGCGGCACTCCTCGGCGAAGCGCGCGGCCTCGTCCACCGTCGAGATCATCGGGGCCATGACCCATGGCCGGGGGTCGCGGCCCATGGCGGCCATGGCGATCGCGTCCAGCTGCCGCCGGATGAGTCCGGGCCGGGTGATCGCCAGCCGCTGGCCACGGATGCCGAGCGCGGGGTTGGGTTCGTCCGCGAGCGACGCGAACGGCACCGGCTTGTCGGTGCCCGCGTCGAGCGTGCGGACCACGACCTTGCGGCCCGGGAACGCGTCGAGGACCTCGGCGTAGGTGTCGGCCTGGTGGTCGATGGTGGGCTCGGTCAACGAGTTCAGGAAGCCCAGTTCCGTGCGGTACAGGCCCACGCCCTCGACCGGCCCCACAGCAGCAGCGCGGGCGGCCGCACCGTCGGCGACATTGGCCAGCAACTGCACCGCCTTCCCGTCGGCCGTGACGCCCGGCCCTGCCCACCCGTCGATGGCGGCCCGACGGCGGGCGTCGGCCTGCACCAGCGCGTCGGCGTCGACCTCCGACAACCTCCTGGTGAGGGTGCCGGCGGCCCCGTCGAGCAGGACGACGTCACCGTCGCCGATCGTCTGGAGGTCCGGCACGCCCACCACGCAGGGCAGCCCGCGCTGGCGGGCGATGATCGCGGTGTGGCTGGTGGGGCCGCCGAGCTTGGTGGCGATCGCGATGATCAGGTCGAGGTCGAGGTCCGCGGTGTCCGCGGGAGAGAGGTCGTCGGCCAGGAGGATCGACGGCTGCTCGGGCATCGGCACGCCGGGCTCGGGTTCGCCGGAGAGCCGGGAGACCACGCGGTCGCGGATGTCGCCGAGGTCGGAGACCCGCTCCGCCATCACGCCACCCAGGCGGCGGAACGTGGCAGCGATCGACTCGATGGCGTTGATGGCGGCGGTGGCCGCCGGCACGCCGTCGGCGATCGCCTTCAGCGCGGGCCGCACCCAGCCGCGGTCGCTCGCCAGTTGGGCGGTGGCCATCAGCACCTTGGCGGCCGCCCCCTTGGCGCGGCGGGCCCGCTCCTCGTACCCGGCGGCCACGGTCTGCACCGCCTGCATGAACTCCTCGGCCTCGGCCTCGCGGTGGTCGGAGGGGAGGGCGTAGAGGGGCGTGGGGGGTGCCAGATGCGGCCGCTTCCACACCACCGGCGCCTTCACGACCCCGGCAACGACTCCAGTGCCGCGAACGACATCGGTCATGGCGTCCCCCTATCTTCGTCGACGGGAGTCAATGTACTTCCACTTTCGGGTGCTCGCTATGCTTGGGGCCGAGTCCGCGCAAAGTCGCGCTTGGGCCAGGAAAGGAGCCGCTCGTGCCGAGCAAGACCGTGACCGTCGGGTCGGCGGTGGGACTGCATGCCCGTCCCGCCGCCCTGATCGCCGCCGCCGCCGGGGAGTACGACGACGACATCACGCTCTCCATGGATGGGGAGTCGGTCGATGCAGCCTCGTCGCTGCTGATCATGACGCTGGGCGCCGAGAAGGGCCACGAGGTGACCGTCACCTCGGACAACGAGAGCGCGGTCGACGAGATCGCGGGCATGATCGAGCAGGACCTCGACGAGTAGCTAGACGTCGAACCAGCCGTCGCCGGCCGTCTCCAGCGCAGCATGCGTCGTGTTGACGACCTCCCGACCGACGGCGGCGTACTTCTCGTAGGCGCGGGCCAGGTAGGTCTTCACCGAGCTCAGTGAGATCGGCGGGTCGAACTGCCTGCCGATGGCCTTGACGGGCACGCCCTCCCCCGCCAGCCGCAGGCAGTGCAGCTCCTGGGGCGACAGGCTGGGCACGCTCTCGGCCTCCTGCAGCAAGGTCGCCGCCATGACGCTGCTCTGCGACCAGCCGCCGTCGGCCACGTCGCGGATGGCCTGCACCAGCGCGGCGACGGGGTCGGACTTGAGCACCAGGCCCCGCGCGCCCGCCTGCATGGCCAGCATGACGGGCACCCGCCGATGCTCGGCCGTGAACGCGATGCTCCAGATGCCCTTGGCGGCGAGCGCCTCGATGGTCTCGTGGCCGCAGATGCGCCCGTTGAGGAACAGGTCCACCACGGCGACGGACGGCCGCAGGCCGTCGACCTCGGCGAGCAGCCGGTCGGGGTCCGTGAACGAACCCACCATCTCCAGCTCGCCGTGCGCGAGCTGCGACAGCTCCCCCAGCGAACGCAGGATGAAATCGTGGTCGTCGAGCGCGACCACTCGGATGGGCGGATGGTGTGTCACGGCAGCGCTCCTCTGCTGGTCCTGAACTGGGTGAAGTCCTCGTCGTCGACGCTGAGCCAGCGCTGCAGCTGGGGGGCCACCGCGATGGCGGGGGTGGCGGTGACGGTGGCACCGCGGTCGTCGGCCGAGACCAGGAGTTGGGCCTCGGGTTCCGCTGGCGCGCCGAGCGTGCCGAGCAGCGCCGCCAGGTCGTCGGACACCGGGGTGGTGTCGCCCACCAGCAGCCGGGCGTCCCACCCCAGGCCGCGGAGCCGGTCCAACTCCGCCGCCAGGCCGAGAGGTCCGGGCCACAGCCGCAGTTCGTCGCGCATCCGGGCGCCCAGCCGGGATGCGAGCTCACGCGTCTCCGGCGTGAACGGGTCGCGGGCGCCGCTGGCGACCTCGCCCAGGAACGGCCCCGTGAGCTTCTCCGCCCTGGCGAGCCAGCCGTGCCAGACGCCGTCGCGCACCAGGGCGGCCTGCCTGCGCAGTTCCGCCGCCGCCGCGAGGCGACGCGTGACGTGGAGGTGCCGCGACACCGTCTGGGCAGCGTAGGTGACCACCAGGGTGACGACGGTGTAGAGCAGCACCGCGAGGATGCCGCCGAAGTGTGACCCGATGGTCGACTGCCACCCCAACGTCAGCCAGCTCGTCGTGACGGCGCCGACGAGCACCATGCCCGCGAGCGGCACCGCCACCCGCACCGGCTGCCCGGGCAGGCTGATGATGAGCAGCGCGGAGACCAGCGAGGGCGCCCAGAGGTCCCAGTCGGTGCTCGGGCCGCCCTGCACCGCCGAGTAGTTGACGACGAAGGTGAGCATGCCGACGGCGCAGAGGACGGCGGCCTGCCAGGGGTCCAGCCCCTCGCGGCGCATCCGCAGCGAGCCGACGCCGATCAGTGCGGCCACGATGATCGCCATCGCCAGCGGGAAGGCCGCGCCCGGCCATTCGAGCGTGAGGATGTGCAGCACGCTGGCCACGACCAGGGGCCACGGCATCCACGAGATCAGCCGGCGCGCCCTGGCCCCCAGGCCACCGGGCTGCGGCGGCGGCGCGGGCCACAGCAACTCCACCGTCGTGCCCTCCGAGCCGGAACGCACCACCGCCTCGCCACCGACGGCGGCCATGCGCTGCACGACGGAGCCCTCCAGGCCCAGCGAGCCGCGGCTGCGGGCGGCGGCCACGTCGAAGCCCGGCCCGTCGTCGCTGATGGTGACCTTGACGCTGCCGCCCCGCTGCACGAGCTGCACCTCGGGCACCGAGGAGGCGTGCTTGATCGCGTTGCGGACGGCCTCGCGCGTGGCGGCGACGACGGCCTGGGCCACCGAGCGGGGCACGATCAGCACCTCGGGATCGCAGGTGATGACCTGCCGCCTGGGCTTGAGCGAGCGGTGCAGCAGCTGGCAGACGTCGACGGGATGGTCCTCGCCCAGCGGCTCCGGCATCTGGGCCAGCCGGGAGCGGGCCTCCTCGCACGAGGCGCGGATCTCCTCGGCGCTGGCCGTGCTCCAGCTGGCGCCCATCCGCTGCAGCGCGTGCAGCAGGGAGTCGTGCATCTCGCGACGCAGCCCGGCGAGTGCCTCCGAGCGGGCGGCGGACTCGCCGGCCTGCTCCTCCTGCTCCACGCGCTGCTGGCGGCTGGCGAGGTACTCCTCGGTGATGGCGATCGTCACCAACCGGGCGACGACCAGCACGCCGAGCCCGCTCAGGGTGTACGCCAGGCTGCGAACCTGGGGGCCCCATTCGACCTCCTGCAGCGCGACGACGGTCAGCAGCCCGACGACGAACGTGCCCAGCAGCACCGCCAACTGCCGGCGGTTCCCGCGCAGCACGATGGCATAGGTCAACAACGTGCCGTACCAGGCGTCGGTGCGCCAGTGCCCGGCGCCTCCCGGGTCCTCGATCAGCTGGCCGACGACGATGACCACCGTGCCGACGACGGTGAGGCCGATGACCACCCAGGGCGAGCTTGCGGAACCACAGGCAGTCGACGGCCACCAGGACGTGCGCGGTGCCCAGGACGCCCAGCGCGATCAGGAGGTACGTGGGGTCCTCCGGGACGATGCCGCCGACGAGCTTGGGGATGCCCAGGATGGCGATGGCCGCCACGGCGATCTCGATGGGCCGCTCGATCGTGGCCTGGCCGGAACGCGGCCAAGGCCGCAGGACTTCCCGCGGCCTATGACGCCCACCCCATGTGTCTCTGGGCGCTGTTGTCTCCAGTGCCACAGGGTCACCCTAATGGCTGTGTGAGGGTGGTGGCCCTGGTCTCCCCCAAACGGCCAGGGACACCACCCTCGAAGAGTGGACCCCCCAGATGCGCCCGACTCTGCCCTTACTCCACCATCGATGCCCGGATCGGTACAGTCGTCCGTTCGGATGACAGCGCGAGAGGCTAGGGTGGGGCTCCCGGCAACGACGCTAGGAGACACCCGTGGCACTACCTGAACCCCTTGCCAGCAGGCTCAGGCTGCCCGTGGTGGCGGCACCGCTGTTCCTGGTGTCGGGGCCGGACCTCGTGATCGCCGCCTGCCGTGCCGGGGTCTTGGGCGCGTTTCCCGCCCTCAACCAGCGCAGCTCCGAGGGGCTGCGCGAGTGGCTCCACCGGATCGACGGCGAACTCACCGACTCCGACGCCCCCTACGCCGTCAACCTCATCGTGCACGCCAGCAACACGCGGCTGCACGCCGACCTCGACACCCTCGTCGAGCACCGCGTGCCGGTGGTCATCACCTCGCTGGGCGCCGTGCCGGACGTGGTCGAGGCGGTGCACTCCTACGGCGGGCTCGTGCTGCACGACGTGACGACCTTGCGGCACGCCCGCAAGGCCGCGGCCGCGGGCGTCGACGGGCTGATCCTGGTGGCGGCCGGGGCGGGCGGACACGCCGGCACCACCAACCCGTTCGCCCTGATGGCCTCGGTGCGCCCCTGGTTCGGGGGCGTCATCGCGCTGGCCGGTGGCATCACCAGCGGTGCTGACGTGCTGGCGGCGCGCGTGCTGGGCGCGGACCTCGCCTACATGGGCACCCGCTTCGTCGCGACGGCCGAATCGCTGGCCTCCGACGCCTACCGCGAGCAGATCGTCGCCGCTGGCGCCGCCGACATCGTCTACACGCCCGAGGTCAGTTCCATCCCGGCCAACTTCCTGGCGGCCAGCCTCGCCGCCGCCGGCGCAGCGTCACGCGACGAGTACACCGCGTGGCGCGACATCTGGTCCGCCGGGCACGGCGTCGCCGGGATCCACGACGTGCCCGCCGTCGGGGAACTCGTGGACCGGCTCGAGGCGGAGTACCACGAGGCGATGGCGCGGCTGGCTCAGGCCTGATCGCGGCGGTCCGCCGCGTCCAACTGCTCCTCCATCTGGGCGATGAGCTCCGGCGTCATCGCGGGCAGGCGCCCCGTGTCGAACAGCCCGCCGGACAGGTCTGCGGGGTCGAGCGCGTCGTCGATCTCCTGCTCTGTGAGCTTGCCCTCGGCGAGCACCAGATCCCGGATCGAGCGGCCGCTGCGCAGTGCCTCCTTGGCGATCTGGCTGGCGTGCAGGTAGCCCAGCCTCGGCATCAGCGCCGTCACCACCCCCACCGATGTCGACACCTGCTGTTCGAGGCGGTCGCCGTTGACGGTGATGCCGTCGACGCAGTTGATGCGCAGCGTGCGCACCGAGCGCCTCAGCCACGTCGAGTTCTGCAGCAGCACGTGGGCGATCACCGGCTCGAACGCGTTGAGCTGCAGCTGCCCGGCCTCCGCTGCGAAGGAGACGGTGAGGTCGGCACCCGCGATGACGAACGCCACCTGGTTGACCGCCTCCGGGATCACCGGGTTGACCTTGCCCGGCATGATCGAACTGCCCGCCTGCACGGCGGGGAGGTTGAGCTCCCCCAGGCCGGCCTGCGGGCCCGAACTCAGCAGGCGCAGGTCGTTGCAGATCTTGCTGAGCTTCATCGCGGCACGCTTCATCACCGACGACGCGGAGATGAACACGCCGGTGTCGCTGGTGGCCTCGATGAGGTCCGGCCCGTTGTGCAGGTCGGGGTGACCGGTGATGACCCGCAGGTGCCGGATGACGGAGCGCGCGTAGCCCTCCGGCGCCGTGATGCCGGTGCCGATGGCCGTGGCCCCCAGGTTCATCTCCTGCAGCAGGGGCAGCACGTCCTCGATGCGGTCGATGTCCTCGCCCAACGTGGTGGAGAAGCCCCGGAACTCCTGGCCCACCGTCATGGGCACGGCGTCCTGCAACTGGGTGCGGCCCACCTTCAGCACGTCCTTGAACTCGCGGCCCTTGGCCGCGAACGAGTTGCGCAGCAGCCGCATCTCCTGCGTCAGGCGGCCCATGGCGTAGACCAGGCTCAGCTTGACCGCCGTCGGGTAGGTGTCGTTGGTCGACTGCGACCTGTTCACGTGGTCGTTGGGCGAGATGTAGTCGTAGTCACCCAGCGGCCGGCCTGCGAGTTCGAGCGCGCGGTTGGCGATCACCTCGTTGAAGTTCATGTTGGTCGACGTCCCGGCCCCGCCCTGGATGACGCCGACGATGAACTGGTCGTGCAGTTCGCCGTCGATGATGTCCTGCGCGGCCCTGTCGATGAGGTCGGCCCGCTCCCGGTCGAGTACGCCGATGTCGCGGTTCGCGCGGGCCGCAGCCTGCTTGACCTGGGCGAACGCGACGATGAGGTCCGGGTACACGTTGATCTGGCGGCGGCTGATGTAGAAGTTCTCCACCGCCCGGGCAGTGTTGATGCCCCAGTAGACGTCGTCGGGGATCTCCCGCTCGCCCAATGAATCGCGCTCGATGCGGACCACGGCCCCTCCCTCACTGGAAAGCAACACTGTCACGCTACCCGACATGGTTGGCTGGGGGGCATGGAACTGATCGCCTGGGTGATCCTGCGCGACGGCGGGGGCCGAGTCCTGCTCGCCCGCCGCTGCGGAACTGCGCTGGCCGACG
The DNA here is from genome assembly GCF_039544535.1 of Tessaracoccus lubricantis. Lineage (NCBI taxonomy): Bacteria > Bacillati > Actinomycetota > Actinomycetes > Propionibacteriales > Propionibacteriaceae > Tessaracoccus > Tessaracoccus lubricantis. The sequence continues at coordinate 194,296 of NZ_BAABLV010000008.1, read as the reverse complement.
GGTTGTGGAACCTCCCGGGCGGGCACATCGAGGACGGTGAGCCCGCCGTCGTGGGGGCGGTGCGGGAGGCCGAGGAGGAGGTGGGCGCCGGGCTCGCCGTCGCCAACCTCGCCCACGTCGGCCTGCAACGCTGGGCGGGGGGCTTCAACTTCTTCTTCGAGTCGACGGCGTGGCAGGGCAGCCTGGCGCCGGGCGAGGCCACGTCGGAGCTGGCCTGGTTCGCGCTGGACGCGCTACCCGACGACTGCCTGCCCTGGCTCCCGGCTGCGCTGCACGCGCACCTCGTCGAGGGCCGCTTCTACGTCGAGACGCTGGGGTGACCGGCCGACAGGTTCTGCAGCAACAGCGTCTCGGCCAGCGCCGCCTTGGCGAAGTCGCCCAGGTCGAGTGACTCGTCGATGCCGTGCATGCGCGACGTCGGGTCCACCACCGCCGTGACGAGCACGAGCGCGCCGTCGTTGCGGCCCGCGAACTCGCCCACGATCGGGATCGAGCCGCCGATGCCCGTCTCCACCGGTGCCACGCCGAAGGCCTCCGTGATGGCGGCGACGGCGGCCTGGGCGCGCTCGTCGTCCAGCGTGGTGCGGCTGCCCGCTCCCCCACGCTCCGACTGGATGTCGATGTGCGCGCCCCACGGCGTGTGCCTGGCGAGGTGCTCGCGCAGCGCCCGCTCGGCCGCGACGGGGTCGTCGCCCGGGGCCAGCCGCACGCTGACCTTGGCGCGGGCCGAGGGGATGAGGGTGTTGGACGCGTCCTTGACCGGGGTCGCGTCGATGGCCAGCACCGAGCAGGCCGGCTTGGTCCACATGCGGGCCGACGCCTTGCCCTCGCCGATCCAGCGCACGCCGTCGAGGATGCCCGCCTCGGCGCGCAGCTGCGCGTCGTCGTCGTAGTCGACGGCGGGCTCGGGGTCGACGGCGAGCCCCTCGATCGCGACGTTGCCCTCGTCGTCGTGCAGGGTCGCCAGCACGCGGCACAGCGTGGTCAGCGCGTCGGGCGCGAGGCCGCCCCACTGGCCGGAGTGCACGCCCGACTCCAGCGTCGAGACGGTGACCACGGCGTCGATGAGGCCGCGCAGGGTGGTGGTGAGCGCCGGCTGGCCGACCGTCCAGTTCATCGAATCGGCGATGACGAAGACGTCGGCCGCGAGCTCCTCGGGGAACCGGTCGAGCAGCTGCTTCATCGACGGGGAGCCGATCTCCTCCTCGCCCTCGACGAAGACCTTCACGCCCACCGGCGGCCTGCCGTCGAAGGCGCGCAGGGCGGCGAGGTGGACGGCGAAGCCCGCCTTGTCGTCGGCGGAGCCGCGGGCATAGAGGCGGCCGTTGCGCTCGGTGGCGCTGAAGGCGGGGGTGGTCCAGGCGTCCGGGTCGCCGATGGGCTGCACGTCGTAGTGGGCGTACAGCAGGACCGTGGGCTGGCCCTCCGGCGCGGGGAAGTGGCCGTACACCGCGGGCTTGCCGCCGGCCTCGAGGAACTGGACGTCGGGGCAGCCGGCGCCGCGCAGCAACTCGGCGACTGCCTCCGCGGCGGTGAGCACGTCGTCGTCGTGCTCGGGCAGCGACGAGATCGACGGGATCGCGATCAGGCGCTCCAGGTCTGTGAGGACGGACGGCAGGACGTGGTTGACGCGGTCGTGCAGGCTCATGCGCCCAGCCTACTCCTTCCCGTTGACCGAAGAAGTATTCTGTTTCCATGAAACAACGGCCACCGGCGATCGCCCCGCTCCTGCGCACCGACCTGCAGGGCGAACTGCTCGCCGCCGTCTTCCTGCATCCCGACCGCGAGCACACGCTGACGGAGCTGGCCGGGCTGCTCGACGCCGGCCTGAGCACCGTGCACGCCGAGGTCGAGCGGCTGGCCACGGCTGGGCTCCTCCTGGAGCGGCGCATCGGGCGGGCTCGGCTGGTGCGGTGCAACCCCGCCCATCCGCTGACGCCCTCGCTGACCGAACTGCTCACGCTCACCTACGGGCCTCCCGCGGTGCTGCCCGAGCTGTTGTCGAGGCTCAAGGGGCTGGAGGCCGCCTACCTCTACGGCTCGTGGGCGGCGCGGCGCCTCGGCGAGCCGGGACCCTTCCCGGAGGACGTGGACGTGCTGGTGATCGGCGCCGTGACCCGGCGGGCGGCCGCCAAGGTGCAGGCGGAGGCGACGGCGGTGCTGCGCCGGGAGGTCAACCTCACCGTGCTCCCGCGGGACGAGTGGGACGATCCCACCACCGGCTTCACCCGGACCGTCCGCGACGGCGCGCTGGTCCCGCTCCCCCTGTCGCAGTAGCGCGTTAGGGTGGCGCCATGGCGCGACAGGAACTCGCAGACCTCATCAAGGACCGCCGCATCGAGACCGTGGTGCGCGACCCCGCGCAGGTCGCCCTGCTGCGGGAACAGTCCAAGGCACACCTGGCCAGTTCGCGGATGATCGGCCACACCGACGTCGCCGGTGCGTTCTCGCTGGCCTACGACTCCATCCGCAAGGAACTCACCGCGCTGCTGCTCGACCACGGCTTCCGCGCGAAATCAGCCGGCTCGCACGCCGCGACGGGGCTTGCCGCTGCCCGGTTGCTCAAGGGCTTCGACACGCAGACCTTCGAATGGCTGCGGCTGGTGCGCAACGCCACGGAGTACGGCTCGGACAAGCGCCCGGGCGCCACGCTGCAGGACGTGGAGGACGCCTGGGAGTTCGCCGCGGAACTACGGGAACTGATGGACCAGGTCACGCCATCGCAGCAGGGATCGGCGAGAGCCACACCTGCTTCGCCTCGTCCGCAGGAACGGTGAACTGCCCGACGAACTCGAGCTCGTCACCCTCGGTCACCTCGCCCAACCGCTGCACCGGCACGCCGTGCTCGGCGCACAGCGCCTCGAACTCCGGCAGCGCACCGCCCGGCAGCGACACGATGGCGCGTGCCGCCGACTCGGCGAACAGCTCGACGGTGGGGTCACCCTCCGGCAGCGTCACGGCGAAGCCGGTGCCGCCCTTGAACGCCGACTCGGCCAGCGCCACGGCGAGGCCGCCCTCGCTCAGGTCGTGCGCCGACGACAGCAGACCGCGCCGTGCCGCCTCGCCCATGACCTTGGCCAGCGCCAGCTCGGCGCCGAGCTTGACCACCGGCGGCAGGCCACCGAGGTGGCCGTCGTGCACGGCGGCCTCCCAGATGGAGCCGGACAGTTCCTCGGCCGTCTCGCCCAGCAGCAGGATCGAGTCGCCCGCGTGGGCGAAGGAGGCGCGGATGCGGGTGGCCACGTCGTCGATCACGCCGAGCACCCCGACGGTGGGAGTGGGCAGGATCGGCGCCTCGGCGGTCTGGTTGTACAGCGACACGTTGCCGCCGGTGACGGGGATGCCCAGGTCGCGGCATGCGTCGACCAGGCCGAGGATGGCCTCGGCGAACGTCCACATGACCTCCGGGTCCTCCGGCGAGCCGAAGTTCAGGCAGTCGGTGATGGCCACGGGCTCCGCACCGGTGACGGCGACGTTGCGGTAGGCCTCCGCCAGCGAGTGCTGGGCGCCCAGGTAGGGGTTGAGGTAGGTGAAGCGCGAATTGGCGTCGAGCGCGAGCGCGACGCCCAGCCCGGTCTCCTCGTCGATGCGCAGCATGCCGGAGTTCTCCGGCTGCGCCAGCACCGTGCTGCCGCGCACGTAGCGGTCGTACTGCTGGGTGACCCAGGACTTGTCCGCCACGTTGCCGTGCGCGAGCACCTTCAACAGCGCGGCGCGCAGGCCCTCGGCGCTGTTGTCGCGCGGGAGGTCCTCTGCCCGGTCGGCCTGCACGTCGTCGAGCCATTCGGGGCGGTGGTACGGGCGCTCGTAGACGGGGCCCTCGTGCGCGACCGTCTTGGGGTCGACGTCGACGATGGTCTCGCCGTTCCACTCGATCAGCAGCCTGTCGCCCTCGATGACCTCGCCCACCACGGTGGCCTGGACGTCCCACTTGCGGCAGATCTCCATGAACCGCTCGACGTTGCGGGGCTCGACCACGGCCATCATGCGCTCCTGCGACTCGCTCATGAGGATCTCCTCCGGGGCGAGGTTCGGGTCGCGCAGCGGCACCAGGTTGAGGTTGACGAACATGCCGCCGTCGCCGGCCGAGGCCAGTTCGGACGTGGCGCAGGAGATGCCGGCGGCGCCGAAGTCCTGGATGCCGTTGATGATGCCGGCCTGGAACAGCTCCAGCGTGCACTCGATCAGCAGCTTCTCCATGAAGGGGTCGCCCACCTGAACGCTGGGGCGCTTGGCCGGGCCGTCCTCGTCGAAGGTCTCGGAGGCCAGGATCGACGCCCCACCGATGCCGTCGCCGCCGGTGGCCGCACCGAACAGGATGACCTGGTTGCCCACGCCCGAGGCATGGGCCAGGTGCAGGTCCTCGTGGCGCAGCACGCCGACGCACAGTGCGTTGACCAGCGGGTTGCCGAGGTAGGACTTGTCGAACTGCACCTCGCCGCCGATGTTGGGCAGGCCCAGGCAGTTGCCGTAGCCGCCGACGCCCGAGACGACGCCGGGGAGGACGCGGCGGGTGTCGTCCTCGTCGAGGGGGCCGAAGCGCAGCGAGTCCATCACGCCGATGGGGCGCGCGCCCATGGCGAGGATGTCGCGGACGATGCCGCCGACGCCGGTCGCGGCGCCCTGGTACGGCTCGACGTAGGACGGGTGGTTGTGTGACTCAGCCTTGAACGTGACGGCGTAGCCCTGGCCGATGTCGACGACGCCGGCGTTCTCGCCGATGCCGGCCAGCAGCGGCCCGCGGGGGGTCTCCTGCGACAGGCTGCCGAACTTCTTCAGGTGCACCTTGGAGGACTTGTACGAGCAGTGCTCGGACCACATCACCGAGTACATCGCGAGCTCCGCCGACGTGGGGCGGCGGCCCAGGATGTCGCGGATCATCTGGTACTCGTCGTCCTTGACGCCGAGCGCGGCGTACGGCTGCTCGACGTCAGGGGTCTGGAAGGCAATCTCAACGGTGTCTACCACAGGGTCAATCTACCGTGCCTCGCCCCGGGTTGCCGCGCACGGTCCGTCGGCCTCACCGCCGCCGGCACTGCCATGGCCGCACCGTCGCAGGCACCCATCGCCACCACCCCCACCACCCCCGCACCCCCGATCGAGGAACAACTCGCCGCGCTCGGCGACGAGGTCGTGACGGGCCGCTGGTTCGTCGAGGTCGACGGCGCGCCCCAGATCGCCGGCGGCACCTCCCGTGCCGCCAAGCTCGCCCAGGACCAGGTGTTGGCCGCGGCCAAGGCCGAGGGCATCGCGCTGTCGCAGGCCAAGGGCTTCTCGGCCACGTGGAACGGCCTGGCCGTCACGGCCAGCGCAGCCGACGCCGGCAAGCTCGACGCCCTGGCCGGCGTGCGTGCCGTCTACGCCGTCGTCCAGGTCGACAAGCCCGTCCAGGACGCGGCGGCGACCCCCGACATCGACTACGCACGCACCATGACGGGCGCCGACGTCGCCAACCAGGAGTTGGGCCACACCGGCACCGGCATCAAGGTCGGCATCATCGACTCCGGCATCGACTACAACCACCCCGACTTCGGTGGCTCGGGCGCCGGCGACCAGACCAAGGACTTCCCCGGTGAGCGCGTGAAGTGGGGCTGGGACCTCGTCGGCGACGCCTACGACTCCAGCAGCGACGACCCGGCCGTCAACACCCCCGTCGCCGACCGGTGGCCCGACGACTGCGGCGGCCACGGCACGCACGTCGCCGGCATCGTCGGCGCCGACGGTGACGTCACCGGCGTCGCCCCCGACGTCGAGTTCGGCGCCTACCGCGTCTTCGGCTGCGACGGCTCCTCCAGCTCCGAGGTCATCATCGAGGCGATGGACCGCGCCTGGGCCGACGGCATGGACGTCGTCAACATGAGCCTCGGGGCCTCGCTGCAGACCTGGCCCAGCTACCCGACGGCGCAGGCGGCGGACCGCCTCGTCGACGCGGGCGTGGTCATGGTCATCTCGCAGGGCAACTCCGGCACTGCGGGCACGTTCTCCGGCGGCGCCCCGTCCGTGGCGCACAACGTCATCTCGGTCGGCTCCGTGGACAACGAGGAGTACATGGCCAACTACTTCACCACCACGAAGGGCACCGCGCTGCCCTACATGACGGCCACCGGCTCACCTGCACCCGAGGGCGGTTCGACGTTCGCGCTGCGCGCCGCCTCCCCGATCACCGGGTGCGTGGCCGCCGAGGTCGCCCCGGCCACCGCGGACGGCCAGGCCCTGCTGATCCAGCGCGGCGGCTGCACCTTCCACATCAAGGCGCTCAACGCGCAGGCCGCCGGCTACGACGCCGTGCTGATCTACAACAACACCACCGGCATCATCAACATGACGGTCGAGGGCGACACGCCCATCACCATCCCCGCCATCAGCCTCCTGCAGGCCGACGGCACCGCCCTGGCCGCCGAGGTGGCCGCCGGCGCCACCAGCATCACCTTCTCCGAGGACCAGAAGCGCTTCGACAACCCCACCGGCGGCTACCAGTCGGACTTCAGCTCCTACGGCCTGGCCGCGGACCTGACGCTCAAGCCCGACGTGTCGGCACCCGGCGGCAGCATCTACTCCACCTACCCGCTCGAGAAGGGTGGCCACGCCACGCTGGGCGGCACCTCCATGGCCGCGCCGCACGTCGCCGGCGCGGCGGCCCTGCTGCTCGAAGCCCGCCCGGGCCTGGACCCCTATGAGGTGCGCACGCTGCTCACCACCACCGCCGACCCGTTCGTCTGGGGCCGCGCGCCGCAGTACGGGCTGGCCGAACCGGTGCACCGCCAGGGCGGCGGCCTGGTCGACATCCCGCACGCGATCACGACGGCGACGCTCGTCCAGCCGCAGAAGATCTCGCTCGGCGAGAGCGCCGCCGGCCCGGTCACGACCACGATCAGCGTGACCAACACCTCCGCGCAGGCCGAGACCTTCCAGCTGGGCGTGGAGCACGGCGTCGCCACGTGGGGCGAGTCGACCGACGCGCTCGGCTTCTACATCCTCGATGCCGACGTGGCGTTCTCCGCCGACACCCTGACCGTGCCGGCCGGCCAGACCGCCACGGCCACGGTGACCATCGACGAGGGCTTCGACGCCGAGTTCGACGGCGCCATCTATGGCGGCTGGCTCACGCTCACGTCGGAGACCGAGGAGCTCGTGATCCCCTTCGCGGGCCTGGCCGGTGACTACCAGGCGTTGACCGCACTGGAGCTGGCGGTGCTCGCCTACCTCGACGGCGAGGGTGCCCTCGCCGTGGCGGAGCCGTGGCAGGAGTTCAGCCTGGCCGACGGCGACGTCCCGCGGATCGCGCTGTACCTGGCGTACCCGGTCTCGGGGCTGTACGTCGACGTCTACCGGGCCAACCCCGACGGGTCCCGTGGCGAGAAGGTGCACGCGAACTACCTCAACTACGCCACCGAGGTCGACCTCGGGCGCTTCGAGGGCCTGGCCACCATCGCCTGGGACGGCACCTACCAGGGCAACCAGAGCGGCAACGGCAAGCTGCGCACCGTCGCCGACGGCAGCTACGTCCTGCAGGTCAGGGTGCTCAAGGCGCTGGGTGATCCGTCGAACCCCGACCACTGGGAGACGTGGGACTCCGTCCCGCTGACGATCGACCGGGCCGACGCCATCGACGATCCGCGCGACTACAACGGCCCCAGCAGGGGCCGCGGCCAGCGGTAGTCAGTCCCTGACCCTGGCCGCGACCTCGTCCTCGTGGATCTCCTCACGGACGAGTCGCACCAGGGTCGCCGGGGCATCCGGGTGCGCGGCGAGCCAGTCATGGCCCGCCGCGTGCCCGCCCTCAGGGAACCCGCCGCGCACCAACCGCAGGGCGATCTCGATCGGGTGCTCGCGCCACACCTGCTCGAGCCGGGCGAAGTACCGCTCGGCGTACGGCTCCCGCAACTCTCGCTGGCCCGGTGCGTTGAAGCCTGCCAGCAGCGCATCGACGGCGTCGTTGGTCTCGCCGTCGACGGTGTGCGCCCGGCGCCACGCCTCCTCCTTCACCGCGGCCTCGGGCCGCGAGGCCCAGGCCCGCAGCCGTGCCGTGCGTCCGGCTGCGGTGTCGTCGGCCGCCAGCGCCCGGTCCAGGTCGGCGTCGCCGGCCGCCCCCTGCGCCGAGAGGCTCTGCCACACGAGCCAGGTGAGGTCCGGCGACAGTTCCAGGCCGGCGAGCCCGCCGTCGAGGACCCACCGCACGTCCTCCGGGGCCATCGCCGCCGCCCGTAGGTAGGCGCGGGTCCACAGCAGTTGCTGGGCGGAGCCGCCCTCGGCGGCCTCGGCAGCCAGCCGCGCGCCCTCCCGCCATCGCTGGGCCAGGGCGGCGTCGGTGCTGTAGCGCGACACGCACACCAGCGCCCTGTCCACCAGCGAGGCGAGCACGCCGGTCTGCGGCTCGCCCGCGGTGAGCACCGCCTCGACGAAGCGGCCGGGCGCCAGGTCGCCGCCGCGGACGTCATGCCACAGCGCCGTCCACGCAACCGCCCTCGGCAGGGGCGCCACGTCCGCCACGTGGCCCAACAGGAAGCCGCGCGACGTCTCGTCGAGCGCGACGCGGGCGAACGTGTGGTCCAGGTCGTTGAGCAGCACGACGTCGGGCAGCGGCCGGCCGACGGCGGCTGCCACGCGGGTCTCGCCGGCGGTGAGCACCACGTCGTGCCGGCTGTCGAGCTCCAGCCGCTGCCCCACCAGGCGGTAGAGCCCGACGGTGGTGGCGTGCGGCCGGTCGGCCCCGGTGTCGCCGGCGCCGAGGAAGTCGCGGTGCACCACCAGTTCGCGGATGCTGCCGTCGTCCGGCTCGGCCAGCACGGTGGCGGTGAGCGTGTCGTGCCCGGAGGACTGCAGCCAGGCGCGGATCCAGGTGCTGAGGTCGCGGTCGGTCTCGGCGGCCAGCGCGTCCATGAAGTCGGCGAGGGTGGCCGAGGAGAACTCGTGGGCGGCGAAGTAGCGCCGGGCACCGGCGAGGAACGCGGGCAACCCGACGAAGTGCACCAGCTGCGTCAGCGCCGACGCCCCCTTGGAGTAGGTGATGCGGTCGAAGTTGGTCTTGGCCGCCTCGAGGTCGGGGATGTCGGCGACCACGGGGTGCGTCGTCGGCATGGAGTCGGCGAGGTAGGCGCCCACCTTGCGCTGCGTCGCGAAGTTGACCCAGCCCTCCTCGAAGCCGGCGCTCTCGACGGAGACGTGGCTGCCCATGAACTCGGCGAAGGACTCCTTCAGCCACAGGTCGCCCCACCAGCGCGGGGTCACCAGGTCACCGAACCACATGTGGCTCATCTCGTGCAGCACGGTGTTGGCGCGGGCCTGCAGCTGGGCCGGCGTCGGCATGGACCGGAACAGGTACTGCTCGGTGAAGGTCACGAGGCCGGGGTTCTCCATGGCGCCGAGGTTGTACTCCGGCACGAAGATCTGGTCGTACTTGGTGCCCCAGGGGTACGGCCCGAAGTTGGCGGTGAACCACTCGAGGCCCGCCTCCGTGACGCGGAACAGCTCGTCGGCGTCCAGGTACTGGGCGAGGCTCCTGCGGCACAACAGCCCAAGTTCGAGGCCGGCGCGGTGCTCGGCGACCCGGTGGTAGGGGCCGGCGCACAGGCACGTGATGTACGTCGACAGCGTCAGCGTGGGCTCGAACTCAACCCGCACCACGCCGTCGGCCACCCGCGTGCGGGTGCGCTCCGGCTGGTTGGAGCCGAACCACCACTCCTCCGGCCCCGTGACGACGAAGGTGAACGGGGCCCTGAGGTCGGGCTGCTCCAGCGCGGGGAACACCCGGCGGGCGTCGGCCGGCTCGTACTGGGTGTAGAGGTAGGTCTCGCCGTCGACGGGGTCGACGAACCGGTGCAGGCCCTCTCCCGTGCGGGAGTAGCGGGCGCGGCCCTCGACGGTCACTCCGGTGCGCTTCGCCACCGGCAGCCCAGTCAACCGCAGGCGCGCGCCGTCGTGGTCCACGGGGCGCTCGGCGCCGTCGACGAGGACGCGGTCCACCGACCCGATGAAGTCGAGCCAGGTGTCGGGCTCCGAGAGCGTCAGCTCGAGCGTGGCCGTGACGGGGAACTCCGCCTGCTCCGCCACCACTGCGTCGCGCACGTCGACTTCGACGCGGTAGGAATGCACCTCCACGATGGCGGCTCGGTGGGCGGTTTCCAGCTGGGTCAGGTTCGCGGTGGACATGTCGCACGAGTCTAGACCTGCGCGGTGAACCACGGCCGGGCGGCCGGAGCCACCGTGCTAGCCTCGTTCCGTCACCAGAAAGCAAAGTTCCACCACGTGGAACGGATCAGCGGTACGAAGGAGTCCCCATGACCGACACCAAGCTCACCCCCGGCCGCGGACGGCAGGGCAGAGGTGCACGTGCCGGCTTGAGGCCGCCCGCCGCTACCGCCTCGACGAGATCGGGGCCGGGCACACAGGCGGCGGGGGCGGCGACGCCTGAGCCGGAACGCAAGACTCCTTGGACCTGTCGTACGGGCCCAGGGAGTCTTTTCCTTGGATGGCGTCAGTCGCGCACGGATTCCGAGATGCGGCGGGCCGACTCCTGCAACAGCGGCACCGCCGTCTTCGCGACGTCCATGGTGACGCGCGCATCGGGCCCCGAGATGGACACCGCAGCCGGGGTCGGGAAGTCCGGGACGGGCACCGCGAAGCAGCGCACGCCCAGCTCCTGCTCGCCGTCGTCGATCGAGTAGCCGCGCTCGCGGATGCGGTCGAGCTCGACGAGGAGGTCCTCGACGGTGCCGATCGAGTGCGACGTGGGTGTGGGCATGCCTGCCCGCTTCACGATGCCGCGCACGGTGTCGTCGTCGAGCTGGGACAAGATGGCCTTGCCCACGCCGGTGGCGTGCATGTGGGCGCGGCGCCCCACCTCGGTGAACATGCGCATCTGGTGCGGCGAGGGAGCCTGGGCGACGTAGAGCACGTAGTCGCCGTCGAGGACGGCCATGTTCGCCGTCTCCTCGGTGGCGCCGACCAGCCAGCTGAGCTCGCTGCGCGCGTTCGCCCCGAGCTGCGAGCCGGCCGCCTCGCCCAGGTGGATGAGCCGCGGGCCGAGTACGTACTTGCGGTTGGGCAGCTGCCGGGCGTAGCCCTTGGTGAGCAGCGTGCGGAGCAGGCGGTGGATGGTCGGCAGCGGCAGCTCGCTGCGGGCCGAGAGATCGCTCAGCGCGGCGGAGCCGCCGAGCTCGGCCATGATCTCGAGGAGGTCGAATACCCGTTCTACGGACTGCACTCCTCCGGCGGACTGCTGGGTCATCTGTGAACCTTTCGAACGTGGTGCTGGCGAAGCCTACTGCCCGTCATGTGGAAGGGGTTGCAATGGGATGGTGATCATCCTAGTGTATTTCACACAGAAGAAGTTTCAATCCGCAATACGGAAAACCCGGTTCGGAAGTCCGAGCGGGATGCCCGGCACCGACGACCGCTGGGCCACCAACCGCCTGATGGACCCGGACAACGTGGCGCACGACTTCCAGGTCAACGTGGTCACGTTCCAGCCGGGCGCCAAGATCCCGTTCCTCGAGACGCACGTCATGGAGCACGGCATCTACTGCCTCGAGGGGCAACGCCGTGTACCGCCTGAACCAGGACTGGATCGAGATGAAGGCGGGCGACTACTTCTCGCTGCGCGCCTTCTGCCCCCAGGCCTGCTACGCCGGTGGCCCCGGCCCGTTCCGTTACCTGCTGTACAAGGACGCGAACCGGCAGATCATGCTCTGAGCCTGCCCGAGCCGGTGTGACGACGTGGGAGCCCTTCGGGACTCCCACGTTGCGTTTCAGGACCATCGCAGGGCTTGATTCCACCGTGCGAAAGGAAAGTTCCAATTTTGAGTTGCTCAGGGGTTAGGCTTTCCACTGACAGAAAGCAAGATTCCAAATGGCGAAAGACGAGGAAGTCTCATGTCCTACACCGTGAACTGCTCGATCCTCCTGACCGAGCTCCCGCTGCTGGAGCGCGCCCAGGCTGCGCGCGACGCCGGGTTCGACGCGGTCGAGTTCTGGTGGCCGTTCGCCACCTCCACCCCCGATGCCGCCGAGCTCGAGGCGTTCGAGGCCTCGATCCGCAACGCCGGCGTCCAGCTGACCGGCCTCAACTTCAACGCCGGCGACATGCCGGGCGGTGAGCGTGGCCTCGTGTCGCTGCCCGATCGTGAGGACGAGTTCGTCGCCAACCTCGACGTGGTCGCCGGCATCGGCGAGCGCACCGGCTGCCGCGCCTTCAACGCGCTCTACGGCCTGCGCGACGACGCCTTCACGCCGGAGGAGCAGGACGCCCACGCCGTCGAGATGCTGCGCCGGGCCGCTGACGCCGTCGCCCCCATCGGCGGCACGGTGCTGGTCGAGCCCGTCTCGGGCGCGGAGGGCTACCCGCTGAAGACCGCCGCCGACGCGCTGGCCGTGATCGAGAAGGTGGGCCGCGACAACGTGAAGCTGCTGGCCGACTTCTACCACCTGGCCGCCAACGACGACGACGTCGCCGCCGTCGTCGAGAGCCAGGCCCAGCACTTCGGCCACATCCAGATCGCCGACTTCCCCGGCCGCGGCGCCCCCGGCACCGGCAGCCTCCCGCTCGCCTCGTGGATCGAGCGCTCGCAGGAGCTCGGCTACACCGGCCGCATCGGCCTCGAGTACAAGCAGGCCGCCCAGCCCTTCGCCTTCGCGGGCCAGGGCGTCCTCCCCGGCATCTGACCACCGTCGTCGCACATCCCCCGAAAGGCACAGACATGACCAACATCGCATTCATCGGCCTCGGCATCATGGGCCTCCCGATGGCCAAGAACCTCCTCAAGGCAGGCCACGACGTGGTCGCCACCAACCGCAGCCAGGGCAAGGTCGACCAGTTCGTCGCCGAGGGCGGCAAGGGCGCCGGGTCGGTGGCCGAGGCGGTCAAGGACGCCGACGTCATCATCACGATGGTGCCGGACTCGCCGGACGTGGAGGCCGTGGTGACCGGTGAGGGCGGCGTGTTCGCCCACGCGAAGCAGGGCGCCATCTGGATCGACGCCTCCACCATCCGCCCCGACGTGGCCCAGCGCCTCGCGGAGCAGGCGGCCGAGGCCGGCATCCGCGCCATCGACGCCCCCGTCTCGGGCGGCGAGGCCGGTGCCATCGAGGGCACCTTGTCGATCATGGTCGGCGGCGACGCCGACGTGGTCGAGGAGGCCCGCCCCGTGCTCGAGGGCGTCGGCACCACCATCGTGCACGTGGGCCCGGCCGGCAGCGGCCAGACCGTCAAGGCGGCCAACCAGCTCATCGTCGCCGGCACCATCCAGCTCGTGGCCGAGTCGCTCGTGTTCCTCGAGGCGCACGGCGTCGACCTCGAGGCCGCCGTACAGGTGCTCGCCGGCGGCCTCGCCGGCAACCGCATCCTCGACCGCAAGGCCGCGTCGATGATCAAGGGCGAGTTCGCCCCGGGCTTCCGCATCGACCTGCACCACAAGGACCTGGGCATCGTCACCTCGGCGGCCCGCGAGGCAGGGGTCATCCTCCCCGTCGGCGCCATCGTCGCCCAGCTCATGAACTCCGCCCGCCAGCGCGGCTACGGATCCCTCGACCACTCGGCGCTGCTGAAGCTCGCCCAGGACATCTCGGGCAAGACCAACTAGCCCTCCCCCACCCCACGGTCCGCGACGACGATGTCGCACCCCACCAAGGAGACCACCATGACCAAGATGCGAGCCGTTGACGCGGCCGTCCTGATCCTCGAGAAGGAGGGCGCCACCCAGGCCTTCGGCCTGCCGGGCGCCGCGATCAACCCGTTCTACTCCGCGATGCGCGCCCACGGCGGCATCCGCCACGTCCTCGCCCGCCACGTCGAGGCCGCCTCCCACATGGCCGAGGGCTACACCCGTACGGCGCCCGGCAACATCGGCATCTGCATCGGCACCTCGGGCCCGGCCGGCACCGACATGATCACCGGCCTGTACTCCGCGTCTGCCGACAGCATCCCGATCCTGTGCATCACGGGCCAGGCCCCCGTCGCGAAGCTCGACAAGGAGGACTTCCAGGCCGTCGACATCGCCTCGATCGCCAAGCCCGTCACGAAGATGGCCAAGACCGTCCTCGAGGCCGCGCAGGTCCCCGGCGTGTTCCAGGAGGCCTTCCGCCTCATGCGCGACGAGCCGTCGCCCGTCGTCAAGCCGCAGGCCACCCGCAAGCAACTGGAGCTGGCGCTGGACCTGATCGAGCGTTCGGAGCGCCCGCTGTTCGTCGCCGGTGGCGGCATCCTGAACGCGACCGCCGAGGCCGACTTCCTGGCGCTCGCCGAGGAGACCGGCATCCCGGTGGTCCCCACGCTGATGGGCTGGGGCATCATCCCCGACGACCACCCGCTGCACGCCGGCATGGTCGGCCTGCAGACGTCGCACCGCTACGGCAACGAGAGCCTGCTCGCCTCCGACCTGGTCTTCGGCATCGGCAACCGCTGGGCCAACCGGCACACCGGTGACATCAAGACCTACACCGAGGGCCGCAAGATTGTCCACGTCGACATCGCGCCGACGCAGATCGGCCGCGTCTTCGCGCCCGACCTGGGCATCGTCTCCGACGCCGGCTCGTTCATCCGCGGCCTGCTGGAACTGGTCCGCGAGCGCAAGGCGCAGCAGCGCGACTACAGCGACTGGGCGCGCGAGTGCCAGGACCGCAAGGGCCGCCTGCAGCGCAAGACGAACTTCGACAACATCCCGATCAAGCCGCAGCGCGTCTACCAGGAGATGAACCGCGCGTTCGGCCCGGAGACCCGCTACGTCACCACCATCGGCCTGTCGCAGATCGCCGGCGCGCAGATGCTGCACGTCTTCCGGCCCCGCCACTGGATCAACGCCGGCCAGGCCGGCCCGCTCGGCTGGACGCTGCCCGCAGCCATCGGTGTCGCCACGGCGGACCCGTCGACGCAGGTCGTCGCGCTGTCGGGCGACTACGACTTCCAGTTCCTCATCGAGGAACTCGCCGTCGGCGCCCAGTTCCGCATCCCGTTCGTCCACGTCGTCGTCAACAACTCGTACCTGGGCCTGATCCGTCAGTCGCAGCGCGGGTTCGAGATGGACTACCACGTCTCCCTCGGCTTCGACAACATCAACTCCGAGGACGACATGGGCTACGGCGTCGACCACGTCAAGGTCGCCGAGGGGCTGGGCTGCAAGGCCGTCCGCGTCACGGACCCGAACCAGCTGTTCGAGGCGTTCCAGGAGGCCAAGCGCCTCGCCGAGGAGCACCTGGTCCCCGTCGTCGTCGAGGTCATCCTGGAGAAGGTCACCAACATCTCCATGGGCGGCGCCTCGATCGCGCAGGTCAACGAGTTCGAGCCCATCGCCGAGACCGAGGAGGATGCGCCCACCGCGATCATCCCCATCGGCTCCCGCGAGGGCGCTCCGGTCGGCGTCTGAGGAGACTTTCGTGTTGGTCGTCATCGCCCCCGACAAGTTCAAGGGTTCGCTGGCTGCGAATGAGGTTGTCGAGGCCATCGCGTCGGGTATGCACGACGTGATGGGCGAAAGCGTGGAGATCGTGTCCCTCCCCGTCGCCGACGGCGGGGAGGGCACGGTCGAGGCGGCCGTGTCGGCCGGGTACGAGCGGCGCACCGCCACAGTGCGCGGCCCCCTCGGCCAGCCCGTGGAGGCCCACTGGGCCCTTCGTGGAACGGAGGCCGTCATCGAGATGGCGGCGGCCTCCGGCCTCGAACTCATCCCCGCCGCCGAGCGCGACGGCCTGCGGGCCTCGTCGTACGGCACTGGGGAACTCGTGCGCGCCGCGCTGGACGCCGGCGCCACCACCATCGTGCTCGGCGTGGGGGGATCCGCCTCGACCGACGGCGGCGCAGGGATGCTCGAAGCCCTTGGCCTGCGCCTCCACGGCGCGGGTGACGCCGCCGTCGGTCCGGGTGGCGGGGCGCTCGCCGACATCGTGCGGGTCGACGCCAGTGGGCTCGACGCCCGCCTGGCCGGAACGAGCTTCGTGTTGGCCAACGACGTCGACAACCCGCTGTGCGGGCCGCGCGGCGCGGCTGCGGTGTTCGGCCCCCAGAAGGGGCTCACCGCAGCCGACGTGCCGGTGATAGCCGGAGGCGCTGCGCGGCGCCGACCTCGCCATCACCGGCGAGGGCAGCCTCGACGAGCAGTCCCTCGGCGGCAAGGCCCCCATGGGCGTGCTCGCCGCCGCGAAGGCCGCGGGCGTGCCCACCGTGGTCGTGTGCGGCCGCAGCCTGCTGGAGGAGGGACAATGGCGGGCGGCAGGTTTCACCGCCCTCCACGCGCTGGCGGACCGTGCGTCCAGCGCTGAGGAGAGCATGCGCGATGCAGCACGGTTGCTGCGTGGCGTCGGACATGACATTGCCGCGTCGATGCTGACGCCGGCCAGCAACTGAAAGGACCGATCCATGGCCAAGGAACCGCAGAGCGGCGAGGGGACGGCTGTGCAGACAGCCATTGGGGAGGCCCCGGAGGCCGCCGTTGCGTTCGACCTCGTGGTGCGCGGGCAGCGCGTCCTCACCTCGGCTGGCATCCAGCCACGTGAGGTGGGCATCCGCGATGGCAAGGTGCACGCGCTGCGGCCCATGGGGGTCGACCTGGTGGGCGAGACCATCATCGAGCTGCCTGCCGACGAGGTCATGATCCCCGGCTTGGTGGACACGCACGTGCACGTCAACGAGCCTGGCCGCACCGAATGGGAGGGCTTCGCCTCTGCCACGCGTGCGGCGGCGGCCGGTGGCGTGACCACCATCATCGACATGCCGCTGAACTCCATCCCCTCGACGGTGACGGTGGATGCGCTGGAGCAGAAGCAGGCCGTGGCCGCGATCAGGCCTTCGTCGACGTCGGCTTCTGGGGCGGCGCCATCCCCGGCAACCTCGAGGACCTTCGTCCGCTGCACGACGCCGGCGTGTTCGGTTTCAAGTGCTTCCTGCTCCACTCGGGTGTCGACGAGTTCCCGCCGCTCGATGCCGACGAGATGGAGGAGGCGATGCGGGAGCTCAGCAAGTTCGACGCGATGCTGATCGTGCACGCCGAGGACTCCCGCGCGATCAGCCGGGCGCCCCAGCCGTGGGGCGACCAGTACGAACGCTTCCTGCACTCCCTCCCGCGCGGCGCGGAGAACCTGGCGATCGCCGAGGTCATCGAGCGGGCCCGTCACCGCGAGCTGCTGTGGGAGGGCCTGGTCGACGGCACCATCGACTGCGTCGTCAGCGACCACTCCCCCTCGACGCTGGACCTCAAGGACCTGGAGAACGGCGACTTCTCCGTCGCGTGGGGCGGCATCTCGTCGCTCCAGCTGGGGCTGTCGCTGATGTGGACGGAGGGTCGCCGCCGCGGCATCTCGTTGGAGCAGGTGCTGGGCTGGATGAGCGAGAAGCCGGCCCGCCTCGCGGGCCTCCTGCACAAGGGCCGGATCACCCAGGGCTACGACGCGACTTCGCGATCTTCGCCGACGACGACGCGTTCGTCGTCGACGTGGAGAAGCTGCACCACAAGAACCCGATCACGCCGTACGCGGGCCGCCCGCTGGCCGGCGTGGTGCGTCGCACGTTCCTGCGCGGCCAGGAGATCGACCGCGAGAACCCGCGCGGGCAGCTGCTCACCCGCGGCGAGCTCGGCTGACGCTGCGTGAAGACACAAAGATCCCGCCCGGTGATTCCGGGCGGGATCTGCGCGTTTCGGGGTGTTCGCGTCAGACGCGGGCGCCGAGGAAGCCGATGACCGACTCGAAGAACTTCGCGCCGTCGGTGGTCGGCGACGTGAGGGGCTCGACGTTGTGCTCCGGGTGCGGCATGAGGCCGACGACGTTGCCGCGCTCGTTGGTGATGCCGGCGATGTCGTTGGCGGAGCCGTTGGGGTTGTCCAGGTAGCGGAACACGACCTGGTCGTTGTCCTCCAGCTTGCGCAGCGTCTCGGGGCTGGCCTGGTAGTTGCCCTCACCGTTCTTCAGCACGATCGTGATCTCGTCGCCCTTGGCGAAGGCCGCGGTCCAGACGGTGTCGATGGTCTCGACGCGCAGCCGCTCGTCGCGGCAGATGAACTGCTGGCCGGCGTTGCGGATCATCGCACCCTCGAGCAGGTGGGCCTCGCACAGCAGCTGGAAGCCGTTGCAGATGCCGAGGACCGGCATGCCCTTGTGCGCGGCGTCGATGACGGTGTCCATGATGGGGCTGAAGCGCGCGATGGCACCGCAGCGCAGGTAGTCGCCGTAGGAGAAGCCGCCGGGCAGGATGATGGCGTCGACGCCGTCGATCGAATCGGAGCCGTGCCACAGCGGCACGGCCTCCGCGCCGGTCAGCTGCACCGCGCGGAGCGCGTCGTGGTCGTCGAGCGACCCCGGGAACGTGACGACGCCGATGCGGGTCATCAGTCGTTCACCACGTCGAAGGACTCGATGACGGTGTTGGCCAGCAGGGTCTCGGCCGCCTGCCCGATCTGCTCGAGGACCTCGGGCGTGACGTCCCCGTCCACCTCGATCTCGAAGCGCTTGCCCTGGCGCACTGACATCCCGTGGAAGCCAAGACGCTGCAGGGCACCGGTGACGGCCTTGCCCTGGGGATCGAGGATCTCGGGCTTGGGCATGACGTTGACAACGACGCGTGGCATAGGTGCAGCGTACCGGAAAGGCGCCGGGCGACCCCAAGGTCTCCGGTGCCGCCCGACATGTGGGCCGTCCCCGTGCGTGGATCAGGCGGCGAAGGCCGTCAGGAGTTCCTCGAGGCTCACCTGTGGCTCACCCTGGACGGTGCCGTCGGGGTTGACGTCGACCTGGTGCATCGCGTCGTCGGAGTGCCACGCCACGCTCCAGTCGACGTGTGCGCCCATCAGGCACTCGATGGTCTCGTCGAGCAGCACCGCGGCCTCGGCGACCGTGCACGTGTGCCCCAGGGTGTCGTCGGCCCCCACCCGGAACACCGCACAGGTGTCGCCGTGGCGGAACGCGAAGACCGTCCGGGCCGTCCCGCCTACCGGCGCGACGATCTGGAGGTGTTCGGTGGCCGCGGCCACCGTCGACGCAAGGCGATGCTCCGCCAGACGGGCACGCGAGGACGAGAACACCTGCGTCAGCGGGAGTTCCTCAGGCGTGATCCCCATCAGGCCCAGCACGAGCCGGCCCTCTTCCCCGGACGCCAACAACTCGAGGAATTGCGGCGGCGCCAATACGACGACGTCTTCAGGTGTGTTCATCTTGCCCCCCAAGAACGACACGAGGTGAAATCCACCAGTGGCTCACAATAACAGCCTAAGATGCGCGCGCGATACGCTCAGTTGCATGCCGTCCCTCCGCTCCGCCGTGCCGCCGTTCGAGGTCATGACCGTCCTGGACCAGGTGGCGACGATGCGGGCGGCCGGGCGCGACGTGATCTCGCTGTGCGCGGGCGAGCCCGCCGGTGGCGCACCCAGCGCCGTCAACGAGGCGGCCGCCGCCCTGCATGCGTCCGGGCGAGTGTTCGGCTACACGTCCGCCCTGGGCATCTGGCCGCTGCGGGAGGCACTCGCCGAGCACTACCGCCGCTGGTACGGGCTGTCCGTCGATCCCGCCCAGGTGGCGGTCACCACGGGTTCCTCCGGCGGCTTCCTGCTGGCGTTCCTCGCGGCCTTCGAGGCCGGCGACCGCGTGGCGTTGGCGCGCCCCGGCTACCCGGCGTACCGCAACATCCTCACCTCGCTGGGGTGCGAGGTGGTCGACGTCGAGTGCGGCCCCGACGTACGGTTCCAGCCGACGGTGGCACAGCTGGCTGAGGTGCACGGCCGGCGGCCGTTGCAGGGTGTGATCCTCGCCTCGCCCGCCAACCCGACGGGCACCATGGTGAGCCGCGCCGAGCTGGCGGCACTGGTGGCCTGGTGCGAGGCGGAGGGGGTGCGCCTGATCAGCGACGAGATCTACCACGGCGTCACCTACCCGGTGGGCGTGGATCGCGGCACCTCGGCGTGGGAGATGGGCACCAGTTCGGTCGTCGTGAGTTCGTTCTCGAAGTACTGGGGCATGACGGGGTGGCGGATCGGCTGGCTGCTGCTGCCCGCCGACCTGGCCGCCGCCGTCGATGCCTTGGCCGGCAACCTCGCCCTCTGCCCGCCGGCGCCTGCCCAGTACGCTGCGCTCGAGGCGTTCACCGACGAGTCCTACGCCGAGTGCGACGCGGCCGTCGCGGGGTTCGCCGAGGCACGCGATTTGCTGCTGGCAGCCGAGCCGCGTCTCGGCTGGGGTGTGACCGCGCCGGCCGACGGTGCCTTCTACTACTACGCCAACCTCGGGCCGCAGCTGGAACGCTGGGGCACCTCCGGCGCGTACGCGGCGGCCCTGCTCGACGGTGCCGGGGTGGCCGTCACCCCCGGGCGTGACTTCGACACCGTGCTGGGCGACCGCACGGTGCGGTTGTCGTTCGCCGCGGGCGCGCCGGCGATCAGTGCGGCGATCGAGCGCATCGTGGACTTCCAGCGCTGAGGCAGCGCTCAGCGTGACACCGTGGGGTCGTCTGCGATGGAGAAGCGCAACGGGTAGTCGGTCGCGACGCTGATGCCCACGCGCGGGCCCGACACCGTGACGGGGGCCGGCCCTTGCCGTGGGACGAGCAGCAGCCCGGTGGACCCGTCGAGCGGGGCACCGGTGTCGTCGAGGGTGATGCCCAGCGCGACCGTGAGCCTCGCGGGCCCCGCAGCCAGGTCATGGTCGGTGCGCGTGCGGCCCTTCGCGGCCCGGCGGGCGCGCGCGATCTCGACCCCCTCGACGACCTCGCCGGCCCGGACCAGGACGCCGGTGGCCGTGCCCGCCGGGCCGACCTTGACGTTGAAGCAGGTGTGCAGCCCCATGTGCCGGTAGACGTAGGCGTGCCAGGGCGGGCCGAACATCGCCGCGTTGCGGGTGTTGGGGCCGCGGTAGGCGTGCGATGCGGGGTCGTGCGGCCCGGCGTACGCCTCCACCTCCGTGATGCGCAGCGTCACAGCCCCCGGTTCGCGTTCGACGGTGAGGTGTGCGCCCAGCAGTCGCCGGGCCTCGGTGGCCACCAGGTCGAGCGCCGCCAGCGCGCCGGGGTCGAGTTGCGTGAAGGAGGTGTCGCGGGGAACCAGCACCCCTCCGACTCTACGTGGCTGGGCTAGCCTTGGTCGGGAGTTCAACGACGAGCGGAGGCAAGATGAGCAGGGTGCTGCTGGCAGGTGAGTCCTGGGTCAGCGCGGTGGACGACCACAAGGGGTACGACGTGTTTCCCCACACGCAGGTACTCATCGGCTGCGCCGAGCTCCTGGCGGCGCTGGCCGCCGAAGGACATGACGTCACGCACCTTCGCTCCCATGACGTCGCGGCCCACTTCCCCCTCACCCTCGAGGAACTCGACGCCTACGACGTGGTGATCCTCTCCGATGTGGGCGCCAACACGCTGCTGCTGCCGCCCGTCGTCTTCGAGGAGGGACGTCGCGCGCCCAACCGACTCAGGATCCCCTCCGACGTGGCCCTCGTCGGCTACGACGACGTGGACTTCGCGGCCAACTGGATCGTGCCCCTGACCTCGGTCCGCCAGCCGACCCGGGAGATGGGCGAGACGGCCGCACGGTTGCTGATCGACCACGTCACCAATCCGCAGCATGAGCACGAGCGGGTGGTGCTCGAACCGGTGCTCGTGATCCGACGCTCCTCCGGTTGCTACGAGTGAGCGGGCATCCCCAGTAGGCGGCACACGTCCCCGTCGAGCGGGGAGATCGGCAGCTCGCGGCCGTCGGCGTGCGTGATGCGCACGGCGAGGCGGCCGCTGGACAGCAGCCAGGCGCCACGGGCACGCCACAGGTCGTCGACGGTGATGGCCCGCATCTCCACCTCCAGCCCCGCCTCCGGGGCCTTCTCGAGCAGTTCGGCGATCGTGATGGAGCGCAGGATCCCGTCGAGCGGCGGGGTGACCAGCACGCCGTCGAGGTCCAGCACCACGCTGGAGGTGGGCCCCTCGAGGATGCCGCCGGACGGCGTCACGAAGATGACGTCGTCGGCGCCGTTGGCGATGGCGTAGCGGCGGGCGGCCATGTTGATGCCGTAGCTCAGCGACTTGGCCCCGGGCAGCAGCCACGGCAGGTCGACGATGCCGGACCCCTCGAAGCCACGGTCGAGCATCAGCACCCGGACGCCGTCGCGGCGCTCGCGCAGCGTGCGCTCGTCCATCGGGGCGGCCATGACCCAGCCGTTGGGCTCCTCGATGCCCTCCGCGCCCCGGGTCATGATGAGCCGCAGCACGGCCTCGCGGTCGGACTCCCAGTCCCAGGCGGCGAGCACTGCGTCGATCGCACGGCGGTAACCGTCGGCGTCCGGCTCCGGGAGGTGCAGGATCCTGGCGGACGTGGCCAGCCGGGCCAGGTGTTCGTCGACGTGCAGCGCGACGCCGTCGGCTGCGAGCAGGGCGTCGAACACGCCGTCGCCGCGGACGACGCCTTGGTCGTCGGCACGGACGATGGGCTGGGCGGGGTCGACGAGCGTGCCGTCGAGGAGTGCAACCATGCGGATAGCCATGGCTGGCACTCTACGCGCGCCCGGTGCTCAGGCGGGGCCGGTCTGGCCGAGGAGGTCCTCGGCCTGCTGCCGGTACGGCTGGGCGTCTATCCCGTGCTCGGCGAGCCAGTCGTCGTGGCCGTAGGTTGCGGCGTAGCGCTCGCCCGAGTCGCAGATCAGCGACACGATGCTGCCGCCCTCCCCCGCCTCGTGCATCTGGCGGGCGATCTGCAGGGTGCCCCACAGGTTGGTGCCCGTGGAGGGCCCGACGGTGCGGCCGAGGACGCCGGCGGCGGCGCGGGCCATCGCGACGGAGGCCCCGTCGGGCACGGCGATCATCCGGTCCACCACGCCGGGCACGAAGCTGGGCTCAACCCTGCTGCGGCCGATGCCCTCGATGCGGGAGCCGCGGTCCGTGTGGGTGTGGGGGTCGTGGTCGCGCCAGCCGGGCAGGAACGCGGAGAACTCCGGGTCCGCCACCGCGAGCCTGGTGTCGTGGCGGCGGTACCGCACGTAGCGGCCGATGGTGGCGGCCGTGCCGCCGGTGCCCGCGCTCACCACGATCCACGCAGGGACGGGGTGCCGCTCGAGGTGGAGCTGGGAGAAGATCGAGTCGGCGATGTTGTTGTTCCCGCGCCAGTCGGTGACCCGCTCGGCGTGCGTGAACTGGTCGAGGTAGTGGCCTCCGGTCTCCCGCGCCAGGCGGGCCGCCTCGTCCGAGATCGCCGTCGGGTCGTCGACGAGGTGGCAGGCGCCGCCCGCGCGCTCGATCAGCCCGATCTTCTCCTCGCTGGTGCCTCGGGGGATGACCGCGATGAACCTCAGCCCGAGCAGGCGCGCGAAGTACGCCTCGCTCACCGCCGTGGAACCGCTCGAGGACTCGATGACGGTGGTGTGCTCGTGGATCTCGCCGTTGCACAGCGCGAACAGGAACAGCGAACGCGCCAGCCGGTGCTTGAGCGAGCCGGTGGGGTGCGTCGACTCGTCCTTGAGGTAGATGTCGACGCCGGGATAGGCCCGCAACGGCAGCCTCAGCAGGTGCGTGTCGGCGGAGCGGTTGGCGTCGGCCTCCACCTTGCGGATGGCATCGTGCACCCAGGCGCGGTCCGCCGCGTCCGAGCGGTCGATGTCCTGGCCGCCGGTCATCAGCGGGCCTCGAACTCCGAGCCCGTCAGGCGGCGGTACGCCTCGAGGTAGCGGCTACGGGTGGCCTGGACGACCTCGTCGGGCAACGCCGGCGGAGGCGTGTCGGAGGCCTTGTCCCAGCCGGACTCCTTGGCCAGCCAGTCGCGCACGTACTGCTTGTCGAAGCTCGGCAGCGACTCCCCCGGCGCCCAGAGTCCCGCGTCCCAGAAGCGCGACGAATCAGGGGTGAGCACCTCGTCGGCCAGCACCAGGGTGCCGTCGGCGCGGCGGCCGAACTCGAACTTGGTGTCGGCCAGGATGATGCCCCGCCCAGCGGCGATCTCGGCGGCTCGGGCGTAGATCCTCAGCGTCAGGTCGCGGAGCTGCGAAGCGAGTTCCTCGCCGTGGATGCCGGCGATGGTGGCGTAGTCGACGTTCATGTCGTGCTCGCCCATGGGGGCCTTGATGGCCGGCGTGAAGATGGGCTCGGGCAGCTTGTCGCCGTCGCGCAGACCCTCGGGCAGCGGCACGCCGCACACCGTGCGCGACTCCTGGTACTCGCTCCAACCCGATCCGGTGAGGTAGCCGCGGGCGACGCACTCCACCTCGACCATGTCCAGGGATTCCACCAGGGTGGCGCGCCCGGCGACGGCCTCGGGCACGTCGGTGGAGACCACGTGGTTGTCGACGAGGTCCTCCAACTGGCCGAACCACCACAGCGACAACTGAGTCAGGATGGCGCCCTTGTCGGGGATGAGCGTGCTCAGCACGTGGTCGTAGGCCGAGATGTTGTCGGTGGCGACCATCAGGATGCTCGGCACGCCGTCGACCTCGACGTCGTACAACTCGCGGACCTTGCCCGCGTGCCGGAGGGGAAGGTTCAGGAGGTGCCCGTACTGACTCACCGGGTGAGCGTACCAATCCCGGGCCCGTCGGCCATCG
The DNA here is from genome assembly GCF_039544535.1 of Tessaracoccus lubricantis. Lineage (NCBI taxonomy): Bacteria > Bacillati > Actinomycetota > Actinomycetes > Propionibacteriales > Propionibacteriaceae > Tessaracoccus > Tessaracoccus lubricantis. The sequence continues at coordinate 169,816 of NZ_BAABLV010000008.1, read as the reverse complement.
CGTGATCGAAGTCCTCCTCCACGAGGGCCATGTTGACGGCGCCGCCGGTCATGGCGGCCGCGCCCATCGACATGGCGACGGTGGCGGCGGGATTGACCACGTTGCCGACGGCCCAGATCCGCCCGGAACTGGTGGCCCCCACGGCGTCGACCTTGAGGAAGCTCCCCATCGGCGACTCCGCGCGCTCCAGCCCCAGGTGCCGGACGAACCGGTCGTGCGGCACCGGCTCGCCACCGGTGAACAAGGCGTCGACCTCCACGACGCTGCCGTCCTCCAGCCGCACCCCACTCGTCGACGTGCCCTCCCCCAGTACCTCCGTCACCGGGCTGGTCACCAGTTCGACCCCGCGGGACCGGAGCCGGGCCGCGTCCCGATCGTCCACGCCGTGCGCGGCAGCGGCGAAGAACACGATGTGCTCACTCCATTGGCGGATCAGCGTGGCCCGGTGGGCGTCCATGGGGGAACTGGCCAGGACGCCCAGCCGTTGGCCGCGCACCTCCCAGCCATGGCAGTAGGGGCAGTGCAGGACGCTGCTGCCCCACCGCTCGGCAAGCCCCGGCACGTCGGGGAGCTTGTCCGTCATGCCTGAAGCGACGACGAGCGCCCGTGCCGAGAGTTCATCACCGTCGTCGAGGGTGACGCGGACGCCCGGGTCCGCCAGGTCTGCGCGGGCCACCGTCGCGCGGCGCACCTCGACGCCGTGCTGGGCGACCTCCTCCCGTGGGCCGCGAACCTGTTGCGCGGCTGCCCGCCGTCGATCACCAGGACGCGGCGCAGCGCGCGGCCCAGCATGAGGGATGTCTGCAGGCCGGCCACGCCGCCACCCGCCACGATCACGTCGAAGTCGCTCATGCGCCCAGTCCACTGGCAGGGCGTCGCCACCGCAAGGGTTTCCGGGCTACTTTCTGCGCGGCCCGGTGAGCCTAGGCCGCCACCCTCGAGGGCTCGGGCAACACCGTCACGTCGACGTCGCCCGCTGCGCGCGCCACCAGCAGGTCGACGAACGCCTCGGTGTCGCCCAGTGCGCCGGGCACCATGCCGACGCGGAGGTTGGCGCAGCGGTCCACCATGCGGTCGCGCAGCAGGCCCTCGGCCACCATGAAGCTGACGGCGACCACCCGCTCCGCGTCCGCCTGGAGCCGTGGCACCACCTCCTCGACGGCGTCGCCGCCGTCGAGCGCAGCCACGGCCCAGCGGCCCCAGCCCAGCCGGGGCGAGGCCGCGATGGTCTCGGCGACGGCGGTGACGGCGGGGCGGTCCGACGAGCCGGCCACGAACACCAGCACCGCGGTGTCGGGGTCGGGCAGCACGCCCGCCTGGGCGAGCACCTCCTCGCAGGCGTTCAGGAGCCGCGAATCGGGGCCCAGCGGCGGCGCGAGCGTGATCGCCGAGCCGTGGGCGCCGAGCGCCCGGGCGGCCGCCGGGATGTCCACGCGTGCGTGGTACGCCCTCGTCAGCAGCACGGGAGCGGCGACGGCGGGCCGGCCGGCGAGCGCGGCGGCCACGTCGTCGATGCTCGGTCCGTGGTGGTCCAGGTAGGCGGTGTGCACCGTTCGGCCCGGCTCTCGGAGGCGCACCGCCCCGGCGATCCGCTCCACCGCCGCCGCGTGGCGCGGGTCCGGCGAGCCGTGCGCGATGAGGACGATGTCCATCAGATCGACGCCCCGGCGTAGCGGTCGGGCGCGTCGGCCATCCCGGCGGCGAGGGTGGCGCCGTCGGCGTCGTCGATCAGCAGGAACGCCCCGGTGCGGCGCAGCTCGTGGTAGTCGTCGATGGGCAGGTCGTCGGCGAGGCGGATCCGCACGCGGCCGATGTCGTTGAGCTCGAGCTGCTGCGGGGCGCGCGCGTACTCGACGGCCTCGATGTCGAGCTGGTCCAGGATCTCCTCCACCAGGGCGCGGACGGTGCGGGTGCCGGCGCGCAGGAGCACGCGGTCACGGGGACGCACGGGCCGCTCCGACAGCACGCACACCATGCCGCTGACCGAACGGGTCACGTGGCCGGGCTCCTCCGCGGAGGCGAGCAGGTCACCACGGGAGATGTCGATGTCGTCGGCCAGGCGCACGGTGACCGACTGCGGCGCGAACGCCTCGGTCAGTTCCCGGACGGAACCGTCGGCCTGGCCCTGGTCGATGCCGATGACGCGCGAGCGGCGGCCCGAAGGCAGGACGGCGACCTCGTCACCGACCCGCACCACGCCGGCGGAGATGCGGCCGGCGTAGCCGCGGTAGTCGCGGTGGTCGTCGGACTGCGGGCGCAGCACGGCCTGCACCGGCAGCCGCAACGGCTGCGTGGCCGGATCAGTGCCCACCGGCACCGACTCGAGGTGCTCCAGCAGCGTCGGGCCCGAGTACCACGGCGTGTTGGCGGAGCGCTCGACGACGTTGTCGCCCAGCAGCGCCGACAGCGGCACCGCCAGCACGTCGTCGATGTCGAAGCGGGCGGCCACCTTGCGGGCGTCGGCGACGATGTCGTCGAAGCGCGCCTGGTCCCAGTCGACGAGATCCATCTTGTTGACGGCGATCGCGACGTGCCGCACGCCCAGCAGGCCCGTGACGGCCAGGTGGCGGCGGGTCTGCTCGACGACGCCGTGGCGCGCGTCGACGAGGATCAGCGCCAACTCCGCCGTCGAGGCACCCGTGACCATGTTGCGGGTGTACTGCACGTGACCGGGGGTGTCGGCCAGCACGTAGGAGCGGTTGGCCGTGGAGAAGTAGCGGTACGCCACGTCGATCGTGATGCCCTGCTCGCGTTCGGCGCGCAGGCCGTCGGTCAGCAGCGCCAGGTCCGGCCCCTCGAGGCCGCGCTCGCGGGAGACCCGGTCGACGGCCTCGAGCTGGTCCGCCAGCACCGACTTGGTGTCGTACAGCAGCCGGCCGACGAGGGTGGACTTGCCGTCGTCGACGGAGCCCGCCGTCGCCAGGCGGAGGAGGTCGTGCGTGCTCATCAGAAATACCCCTGCTTCTTGCGGTCTTCCATCGCGGCCTCGGAGAGCCGGTCGTCGGCGCGGGTGGCCCCGCGCTCGGTGATGCGGGAGGCGGCCACCTCGAGGATCACCTCGGCCACCTGCGCGGCCTCCGATTCCACCGCGCCGGTGCAGCTCATGTCGCCGACGGTGCGGTACCGCACCAGGCGGGTCTCGACCGTCTCGCCGTTCCTCGGGCCGCCCCAGTCGCCGGGGGCCAGCCACATGCCGTCGCGCTGGAACAGCTCGCGACGGTGGGCGTAGTACAGGCTGGGCAGCTCGATGTCCTCGCGCTCGATGTAGCGCCACACGTCCAGTTCGGTCCAGTTCGACAACGGGAACACGCGCACGTGCTCACCGGGCGCGTGGCGGCCGTTGTACAGGTCCCACAGCTCGGGGCGCTGGCGGCGCGGGTCCCAGGCGCCGAACGCGTCGCGCAGCGAGAAGACGCGCTCCTTGGCCCGGGCCTTCTCCTCGTCGCGCCGGCCGCCGCCGAACACCGCGTCGAACCGGCCCTTCTCGATCGCGTCGAGCAGCGGCACGGTCTGCAGCGGGTTGCGGGTGCCGTCGGCGCGTTCGCGCAGCCGGCCGTCGTCGATGTAGTCCTGCACCTTGGCCACGTGGAGGCGGGCACCGATGCGCTCGACGGTGCGGTCGCGGTAGTCGAGCACCTCGGGGAAGTTGTGCCCGGTGTCGACGTGCAGCAGCGCGAACGGCAACGGCGCCGGCGCGAAGGCCTTGAGCGCCAGGTGCAGCATGACGACGGAGTCCTTGCCGCCGCTGAACAGGATCACCGGGCGCTCGAATTCGCCCGCGACCTCGCGGAAGATGTGGATGGCCTCCGACTCGAGGTGGTCGAGGTGACTGAGGATGTAGCTCATGTGTGCAGTCCGCATTCCGTCTTGTTCTTGCCCGACCATCGGCCGGCCCTGGGGTCCTCACCGGCCGCGACCGGCCGGGTGCAGGGCTCACAACCGATCGACGGGTAGCCCTTCTGGCGCAGTGGGTTGAGGTGGACCTCCTCCTCGAACGCGAAGCGCTCCACGTCCTCGTCGGTCCAGGCGGCGATGGGGTTGATCTTGACCATCTGCCGCTTCGCGTCCCAGCCCACCAACGTGATGTCGGTGCGGGTGGGCGCGTCCACTCGGCGCATCCCCGTCACCCAGGCGCTGCGACCGCTGATGGCCCGCTCCAGCGGCTCCACCTTGCGGATGGCGCAGCACTGGTCGGGGTTGGTCGCGTAGAGCGCGGGCCCGTGCTGCGCGGCCTGCTCCGAGACCGACAGCAGCGGGAGCACCGTGCGCAGGCGCACGCGACCGGCGTAGTGGTCTCGGGTCTCCAGCGTCTCGCGGAAGTGGAAGCCGGTGTCGAGGAAGAACACGTCGAGCTGGGGTGCGCTCTGCGCGATCAGCTCGACGAGCACCTCGTCGCCCATCGACGACGCGGCGGTCACGTCGTCGCCGAAGGTCTCCGACGCCCAGATGAGCACCTCCCGGGTCAGCGCGACCCGGCCAAGGTGCCCCTGGAACCGCTCCTCGGCCTCGAGGGCGGCGAAGCGGGCCTGGGCCTCGGCGGCGGTGTCGAGGAGCGTCATCGCAGGTCGTCCTCGTCGGCCCGGTGCGCCCACTGGCGGAAGGATTCGCCGTCGACGCGCTGCGCGAGGAACGTGCGGGCGAGGCGCTCGATGTAGTCGGGCAGGTCCTCCGCCGCCACCTTCAGCGCGCGGGTCTTGCGGGCGAGCTGCGGCTCGAAGCCCAGGCCGCCGCCCAGGTGCACCTGGAAGATCTCGGTGAGGTTGCCGTCGGCGTCCTGCTGGACCATGCCCTTGAGGCCCACGTCTGCCACCTGCGTGCGGGCGCAGGCGTTGGGGCACCCGTTGACGTGGATGGTGAACGGCACGTCGAAGTCGGGCAGCCGGGCCTCGAGCTCCTCGACGACCAGCCGGGCGCGCGCCTTCGTCTCGACGAGGGCGAGCTTGCAGTACTCGATGCCGGTGCAGGCCATCACGCCGCGCCGGAACTCCGAGGGGCGGGCCTGCAGGTCGAGCGGGTTGAGCGCCGCGACGAGGGCCTCGGTGTTCTCCGCCGGCACGTCGAGGACCAGCAGCTTCTGGTGCGGGGTGAGGCGGACGCGACCCGAGCCGAACTGCTCTGCCAGGTCGGCGATGCGCTTGAGGCGGCTGCCGGAGACGCGGCCCGCGATGGGCGCCACGCCCACCCAGAACAGGCCGTCGTTCTGCGGGTGGACGCCGATGTGGTCGCGACGCGCCTCCGACGCGTCGGGCGCCGGCCCGTCGGCCAGCGTGCGGTGGAGGTACTCGTCCTCCAGGACCCTGCGGAACTTCTCAGGGCCCCAGTCCGACATGAGGAACTTGAGGCGTGCCTTGTTGCGGAGGCGGCGGTAGCCGTAGTCGCGGAAGATCGACGTGACGCCGGCCCACACCTCCGGGATCTCGTCGAGCGAGACCCACGCGCCGAGTCGCTGGGCGAAGATCGGGTTGACCGACAGGCCACCACCGACCCACAGGTCGAAGCCGGGGCCGTGCTCCGGGTGCACGACGCCGACGAACGAGATGTCGTTGGCCTCGTGCACGATGTCGAGCACCGGGTTGCCGGAGATGGCGGTCTTGTACTTGCGGGGAAGGTTCGAGAACTCGGGGTTGCCGATGTAGCGCTCGAGGATCTCGCGGACGGCCGGGGTGCCGTCGACCAGCTCGTTGGCGGCGATGCCGGCCACCGGCGAGCCGAGGATGACGCGCGGGACGTCGCCGCACGCCTCGGTGGTGGACAGCCCGACGGCCTCGAGGCGGCTCCAGATCTCCGGCACGTCCTCGATCCGGATCCAGTGCAGCTGGATGTTCTGGCGGTCCGAGATGTCGGCGGTGTCGCGGGCGAACTCGCTGGAGACACCGGCGATCACGCGGAGCTGCTCGTTGGACAGGGCGCCACCGTCGGAGCGCACCCGCATCATGAAGAACTCGGCGTCCAGCTCCTCCGGGGCGAGCGTGGCGGTCTGGCCACCGTCGATGCCCTCCTTGCGCTGCGTGTAGAGGCCCCACCAGCGCATGCGGCCCCTGAGGTCGTCGGCGGGGATCGACGCGAAGCCCTGCTTCGAGTACACGTCGATGATCCGCTGCCGGACGTTGAGGCCGTCGTCGGCCTGCTTGAACTCCTCGTTCGCGTTGAGCGGGGTCTTGTCGCCGTCCGCCCACGCGCCAGTCACCTGAACGCGCTTGGGCCGCGCTGCCACATCAGTCATGGGGGGTCCTTCTCTAGGGCCGTGTCACCCCGACACAACCGGGGGTCAGGACCAGATAGTCCCCACATCGCCTCCAGCGAACATGTCAATTCTTCAACTACGTGTCACCGGTAGGCCACGGGCGGTCCCCTCACCCTCGACGGGGATGCCGCGGATGCCGATGAGGCCGAGGAACGCCGTGGGGTGGGTGCCGCGGACCGTGACGGTCGCGCCCGTGGCTTGCGTGAGCCTGACGTCGGCGCTGTAACCGGCCGCCTCGGCGTAGCGCAGGGCGACGCGCCTGCCGGCTCCGACGTCGAGCATGGGGCCGGCGTCGGTGAGCGTCACCTGGTGCACGGCGGCACGGGCGGCCTGCGCGGCGATCTCCCGGGCCTCCTGCTCCGCGGCGGCGTGCCCGGCGAAGTCGACGCCGAGCCCGATGGTGACGATGAACGCGGGGAGGGCCACCGCCGTCCACACGGACAGCGACAGCCCTCTCTCGTTGCTGCGCAGCATGCCGCCATTGAACTAGGCGGCGGGGTCATCGGCCCGGAGCAGCCTCAGAGCACGGCGCCGGGGCGGTAGGCGGCGGCCTCGGGGTCTGCGGCGACGACCTCGTCGACCCGGGCGGCGATGCGGGCCACCTGTGCCTGCGCGGTGCCGGCCAGTTCCAGGGGGCTGACCACCAGGGAGCCCAGCTCCTCACGCGTCAGGCCGAGCCGCTCGTCGGAGGCGAGCCGGTCGAGGAGGTCGTTGCTGCGGGCGCCCTTGCGCAGGTCGAGCGCCACGGCCACGGCGTGTTCCTTGATGGCCTCGTGCGCCACCTCGCGGCCAACGCCCTTGCGCACCGCCGCCATCAGCACCTTGGTGGTGGTGAGGAACGGCAGGTAGCGCTCGAGTTCCGCCTCGATGACTGCGGGGAAGGCGCCGAAGTCTGCCAGCACCGTCAGGAAGGTCTCGAACAGCCCGTCGAGCGCGAAGAACGCATCCGGGAGCGCGACGCGGCGCACCACGGAGCAGGACACGTCGCCCTCGTTCCACTGGTCGCCGGCGAGCTCGCCCACCATCGAGACGTAGCCGCGCACGACCACTGCCAGGCCGTTGACGCGCTCGCACGAGCGGGTGTTCATCTTGTGCGGCATCGCCGACGAGCCCACCTGGCCCTCCTTGAAACCCTCGGTGACCAACTCGATGCCGGCCATGAGGCGGATGGTGGTGGCCACGTTCGACGGTGCCGCCGCGACCTGCGCGAGGGCGGTGACGGCGTCGTAGTCGAGCGAGCGGGGGTAGACCTGGCCCGTGGACGTGAACACGGCGCCGAAGCCCAGCTCGTCGGCGATGCGGCGTTCGAGCTCGGCCAGCTTGTCGGCGTCGCCGCCGAGGAGGTCCAGCATGTCCTGCGCCGTGCCCACCGGGCCCTTGATGCCGCGGGCCGGGTAGCGCGCGATGAGGTCGTCGAGGCGGTCCAGGGCGACGAGCAGCTCGTCGGCGGCGGTGGCGAAGCGCTTGCCGAGCGTGGTGAGCTGCGCGGCGACGTTGTGCGAGCGGCCGGTGAGCGGCTGGTCGGCGTACTGCGTGGCCAGGCGCGCCAGTTCGGCCAGGGACGCGACCACGCGCACGCGGACGAGGCGCAGCGAGTCGAGCACCTGCAGCTGCTCGATGTTCTCGGTGAGGTCACGCGACGTCATGCCCTTGTGGATGTGCTCGAAGCCCGCCAGCGCGTTGAACTCCTCGATGCGCGCCTTGACGTCGTGGCGCGTGACCCGCTCGCGCTCGTCGATCGAGGCGAGGTCCACCTGGTCGACGACACGCTCATAGGCGGCGATGACCTCGTCGGCGTCCGCTCCGCCGAAGTCGACGCCGAGGTCGCGCTGGGCGCGCAGCACGGCAAGCCACAGCTTCCGCTCGGCGACGATCTTGGCCTCCGGTGCCCAGATCTGACGCATCTGGGTGGACGCGTAACGGTTGGCCAGCACATTGGGGACGCTCATGGCGCGTAATCCTATCGTTGCGCGCACCCCTCAGCTGACCTCGCCGACCAGATGCGGCTTGCCCTCCCTGTTGACGACGGCGAACCGCCACGAGCCGTCCTGCCCGGCGGCGGCGAAGCCGACCTTGCCCGGCAGCAGGATGGGCTTGGCGAACTGCACCTGCACCTCGTAGGTCTCGGGGAGCCGACCCCCCAGCGCGGCCAACGCCCGGGCATGCGTCCACATGCCGTGGATGATGGGCCGCGGGAAGCCGAACAGCCTGGCCGTGAGCGGGTACAGGTGGATGGGGTTCGAGTCGCCGGACACCCTCGCGTACTGGCGCCCGAGGTCTGCAGGCAGCCGCCACTGCTGCGACGGCGCCTCCTGCGGCGCGGTCAGGCGCAGCGCGTCGGCCGGCTCGCCCTCGACGCGCGCGCCGGTGGCCAGGTAGGTGGAGCTGCCGCTCCAGGCCAGGTCGTCGCCGACGTGGATCTCGCCCACCATGTCGAACACCGCGCCCTTGGCGTGCGCGGCGAGGTGCTCGGTACGCACCGCCATGCGCAGCCCCTCCCCCACGCGGACCGGGCGGTGCAGGCGCATCCGGTTGCTGACGTGCACCAGCCCGGCCAGGGAGAACGGGAAGTCGTCCTGCGCCATCAGCGCCGCCTGCATGGGGAAGGTCTGCACGTGCAGCCACGTGGCCGGGACCGTGTCGCGCAGCGTGAAGCCGGTCACCTTGCAGTACTCGGCCAGCCCACGGAGGCTCTGCTCGTGCCCCATCACGAGCATGGACCTGTCGGGCAGCCTGGCGCGGCGGCCCTTCTTGGTGACGGCCCCGGCCAGCGCCTTGAGCAGCAGCTTGTTCACGTCTGGCAGCTCACGCAGTTCCACCACGTCGCGGCCCATGTCAGGCACCCACCAGGTTCTGGCCGCACACGCGCACCACCTGGCCGTCGACGCCGCCTGAGGCAGGCCCGCACAGGTAGGCGAGCGTCTCGGCCACGTCCACGGGCTGCCCGCCCTGGCCGAGCGAGTTCGTGCGTCGGAAGATCTCGCGCTGCACGAACGGGATGGCCGCCGTCATCTCGGTCTCGATGAAGCCGGGCGCCACCGCATTCGTCGTGATCGGCCGGTCCCGCAACTCGTCGCGCATCGCCCACACCAGCCCCATCACGCCGGCCTTGGAGGCGGCGTAGTTGGTCTGGCCCTTGTTGCCGGCCACGCCGGACGTGGACGCGATGCCGACGATGCGGGCCTCCTGGCCGAACCCGCCGGGCACGTCGTGGTGGAGGAGGTGGTCGTTGATGCGCATCTCGGCGGCGAGGTTGACGTCGAGCACGGAGCCCCACAGCTTCTCGTCGAGGTTGGCCAGCATGCGGTCGCGCGTGATGCCGGCGTTGTGCACGATGGCCCAGATGGTCTCGCCGGCAGCGCGCGAGGCGACGTGCTGCGCGATGCGCGCGCCCGCGTCGGGGGCCGTGATGTCGAGTTGCAGCGCCGAGCCCTTGATCTCGTTGGCCACCCGCGCCAGCGCGTCGCCCGCGGCCGGGATGTCGACGGCGACCACGTGCGCGCCGTCACGCGCGAACGTGCGGGCGATGGCGGCGCCGATGCCGCGGGCCGCGCCGGTCACCACCACGGTGCGCCCCTCGAACGGGCGGTCGCTCAGCTCGTGGGCGACCTTCGCCCGCCCGACGCGCCAGGCCTGGCCCGAGACGAACGCCGAGCGCCCCTCCAGCAGGAACGACAGCGTCGAGGCGAGGTCTGCGGCGCCGGCGCCGCTGCGCAGGAAGACGAGGTTGGACGTGGAGCCCGCGCGCAGTTCCTTGCCGACGGTGCGGTTGATGCCGTCGAGCGCCTGGGCCACCGCCTTGGCCTCCAGCCCCTCGACGTCAGCCGCATCCGTGGCGAGGATGATGACGCGGCCGGAGGCCTCGAGGCCCCGCATCACCGGGCGCAGCACCTGGCGCACCTTCTCGAGCTGGGTGATCTCCCGCACCGCGGTGGCGTCGATGACGAGCGCACCCGGCTTGGACTGGTAGCGCGGCGGCTGCTGCCTGCCCCTCTCGTCCGGCGTGCGGTTGGCCGCCACGTCGACGAGGGGCTGGCCGGGGGTCACGCCCAGCAGCGCGAGCGTCTCGCGGGCCACTCCCCCGCCGTCGAGTTCCGCCAGCACCACCGGCCCGGTGGGCATGGTGCGCCCGCGCCGCAGCCGGGGCGGGTCCGTCAGGCCGAGCTTGCGGGCGACGAACTTGCCTGCAGGGGTGCCGTAGATCATCTCCAGTGCGTCCATGTCATGCCTCCAGAATCGCGACGATGCCCTGGCCGCCGGCCGCGCAGATCGAGATGAGGCCGCGCGAGCCGGGCCCCTTCGCCGCCAGCATCTTCGCCAGCGACGCCGTGATGCGGCCGCCCGTGGCGGCGAACGGGTGTCCGGCCGCCAGCGAGGAGCCCTTCTCGTTGAGCTTGGCGCGGTCCACTGCGCCCAAGCCCTGTTCCTCGAGCGACGCGAGGGTGGCCAGCACCGTCGAGGCGAATGCCTCGTGGAACTCGTAGAAGTCGAAGTCCTGCAACGACAACCCGTTGCGCCGCAGCAGCTCGGGGATGGCGCGCGCCGGCGCCATCAGCAGGTCGTCGGTCCCGGTGACGTAGTCCGACGCCGCCACCTGCGCGTCGACCACCTTGGCCAGCACCGGCCAGCCCTTGGCCCGGGCATGTTCCTCCTCGGCCAGCAGCACCAGTGCGGCACCATCGGTGAGCGCCGTGGAGTTGCCCGCGGTCATGGTGGGGTCGTCCTTGCCGAAGACCGTGCGGAGCTTGCCGAGGGCCTCCATGGTGGTGTCGGCGCGCAGGATGCCGTCACGGGCCACCTTGAGGTAGGGGGTGACGAGGTCGTCGAAGAATCCCTCGTCCCAGGCCGCGGCCAGGCGCTGGTGGGAGTGGAGGGCCAGTTCGTCCTGTGCCTCGCGGCTGATGCCCCACTTCTTCGTGGTCAGCGCCTGGGACTCCCCCATGCTCAGCCCGGTGCGGGGCTCCACGACGGCGGGCGGCACCGGCACGAGGTCTGCAGGGCGGATGCCGGCGATGGCTGCGAGCTTCTGCGGCACGCTGCGCGCCCGGTTGAGGGCCAGCAGTGCCTTGCGCAGCGGTTCGGTCACGACGATGGGCGCGTCCGACGCGGAGTCCACGCCGCCCGCGATGGCGACGTCCGCCTGCCCCAGGCGGATCTTGTTGGAGGCGTAGACCACGGCCTCGAGGCCGGTGGCGCACGCCTGCTGCAGGTCACACGCCGGGGTCAACGGTGACAGCGCCGAGCCCAGCACGGCCTCGCGCGTCAGGTTGAAGTCGCGCGTGTGCTTGAGGACGGCGCCGGCCACCACCTCGTCGACCTTCTGCCCGGCCAGGCCGAAACGGGCGACGAGCCCGTCGAGCGCCGCCGTCAACAGATCCTGTGCGGAGGCCACGGCATACTTGCCGCCCGCCTTGACGAAGGGGGTGCGGTTGCCGCCGACCACCACCGCGGTACGTGGGTTCATGGGGAGATCCTCCGTTGAGCTCGACCAGGGAAAGTTATCTGTGACCGAGGGTAGCAGGTACGATGAGTTTCGGGTACTGTCAGTCACATGAACAAGGTGGAGCACGCCGTCGACGGCCGCGCGGCGCGCTGGGAGGAGCACAACGCCCAGCGACGGCGCGTGCTGGTCGAGGGCGCCGTGAAGGCCATCCGGGCGCACGGCCCGGGCGTCGGGATGGACGAGATCGCCGCCATGGCGGGCACCTCCAAGACCGTCCTCTACCGCCACTTCGGTGACAAGGCGGGCCTCTACCAGGCGGTGGTCGCCTCCGTCCACGCGTTCATCCTGCGCAAGCTGCCGCTCGCCGAGGGCGACCACCTCCACCCTGCGGACCTGGTCTCGCAGGTGGCCGACGCCTACCTCGCCGTCGTCGAACGGGACCGCAACCTCTACTTCTTCGTGACCTCCCGGCCCACCGGCGACACCCCCACCTCGGATCCGGTGGGGTCCATCACGGCCCGGATCGGTGACCAGGTGGCCGACTCCATGCGGGCCTGGCTTCGCCGCGAGGGGCTGAGTGAGGATCCCGCCAACATCTGGGCCCACGGCGCCGTCGGCTACATCTGGGCCGTCGCCGACCGGTGGATCGTCACCAACCTGCGCCGCCCCCGGGCCGACGTCGTGGCCTACATCGACCAGTTCTTCCGCCCCGCCTTCGAGGCACAACAAGCACAAAGGAGTGACACCCCATGACCATCACCCCCACCGGCGAAGGCCTGCGCCGCGCGCTGGACGGCCCCTTCCACACGCAGAAGCAGCGGTGGCGCGACGAGGTCGGCGCCGACGACGTGGTGCGCGCCACCGACCTGTCGATGGAGGAGGCCCGCGAGTGGGCGCTCGACAAGCTCACCGTCCTCGCCCGCCGCAACTTCGTCACCGCCGGCTTCCCGGCCGCCCAGGGCGGCACCGGCAACGCGGCCGAGTCCGTGGCGAACTTCGAGATGCTGGCGATGGGAGACCTCTCACTGGTCATCAAGTCCGGCGTCCAGCACGGCCTGTTCGGCGGCGCCATCACCAACCTCGGCACCCAGTGGCACCACGAGACGTTCCTCCCGGGTGCCATCGACGCGTCGCTGCCGGGCTGCTTCGCGATGACGGAGCTGGGCCACGGGTCCGACGTGCAGTCGATCGAGACCTCGATCACGTGGGACCCGGACGCCGGCGAGTTCGTCGTGCACTCCCCCACCCCGACGGCGGCGAAGGCCTACATCGGCAACGCCGCCAGCCACGGCCGCATGGCGGCCGTCTTCGGGCAGCTGTGGGTGGCCGGCGAACACCACGGCGTGCACGTGGCCCTCGTCCCGATCCGCGACGAGCAGGGCAAGGCCATGCCCGGGGTGACCATCGGCGACCACGGCCACAAGGGCGGCCTGCTCGGCGTCGACAACGGCACCCTCTCCTTCGAGCACGTGCGGGTGCCACGCGAGATGCTGCTGGACCGCTACGGCGGCGTCGACGAGGACGGCACCTACCACTCGGCCATCGAGTCCAAGAACGCCCGCTTCTTCACGATGCTGGGCACGCTGGTGCGTGGGCGCATCTGCGTGGGCGGCGGTGCGGCGTCGGCCGCCCGCAAGGCCCTGTCGATCGCGGTCCAGCACGCCAACCGTCGCCGCCAGTTCCGCCAGCCGGGGTTGGGCGAGGAGATCCCCCTGATGGACTATCTGCAGCACCAGCGCAGGCTGCTCCCCCACGTCGCCCGCGCCTACGCCTACGGATTCGCCCAGAACGAGATCGCACTGCAGCTGCAGCGGATCATGGACGACCAGGGCAGGGACGCGCAGGCCGCCCGCGAGTTGGAGACCCGCGCCGCGGGCATGAAGTCGGTGCTCACCCGCTGGGCCAACGACACCCTGCAGGAGTGCCGCGAGTCCTGCGGCGGCGCCGGCTACATGTCGGACAACGGCATCACGATGGCGCGGCAGGACGCCGACATCTTTGCCACGTTCGAGGGCGACAACACCGTCCTGCTGCAGTTGGTGGCCAAGGCCCTGCTGCTCGACTACAAGTCGACCTGGGGCGACATGGACCTGGCCGGCACCGCCCAGAAGACGGCCAAGCTGCTCGGCAGCCGCTTCCTGGAGCGCACCACCGCCCGCTCGGCGATCGACCGGCTGGTGGCCACGGCCAAGCGCAAGTCCGAATCCGAACAGCTCCGCGCCCGGGGCTGGCACGTCGAGATGTTCGAGTACCGGGAGCGCCACGTCGTCGAGGGCCTCGCGCAGCGCATGCGGGCCGCGGCCAGGGAGAAGTCGTTCGACGCCATCAACGCCTGCCAGCCGCACATGATCGAGGCGGCCAAGGCCCACGTCGACCGCGTGGTGCTGGAGGCGTTCGTCGAAGGCATCGACGAGTGCTCCGACGACTACGTCAAGGCGCTGCTGATCAAGGTGTGCGACCTGTATGCCCTGGCCACCATCGAGGCGAACCGGGCCTGGTTCCTCGAGCACGAGGCGTTCGACGCCAGGCGCAGCAAGGCCATCACGTCCGCCGTCGACGCGCTGTGCGGCGAACTGCGCCCGCAGTCGCTGGCGTTGGCCGAGGGCCTGGGCGTCCCGCAGGAGTGGCTGGTCCATCCCCGCCGGGCCGTGCCGCCGATCATCGAGTCCGCAGAGCCGGTCAGCGACGAGCGGGAGCTGCGCAGGGTCAGCTGATCGCGATCTCGGAGCGCGTGTGTGGCAACTCCACCCACGTGCGTCCGGGAGCCATGGCGAGGGGCTTGCCGCCCGCCAGCGTGAAGGTGAACTTCTCCGCCATGGCACCCTTGGTCCACGTGCCGGTGACCGCCTTGCCGCCCTGGAGGTAGAAGAACGGGCCGCTGCTGTCGATGATGTCGACGACGGGATCAGCCGCGCCGCCGCCCTTCCAGATCTTGTCCATCCACCACTTGGCCTGGATGACCAGCACGTTGTCGCAGACCAGCTGCGTGTCGCCCTCGACCACGTGCGGGCCCCACGGCTGGTGCCGGGCGTAGGTGTTGGTGCCCGGGTCGTACTCGTAGCTCATCGCGAAGTCCCTGCCGTACGGGACCGACACCTTCGAGCCGGCGCTGCCCACCGCCGTCGACGACCGCGCGGGGTCGGCCACGAACGGCAGGTAGTCGGCGGGCGGCGGCGCGGTCATCCGCTCGGCCAGCTTCGCCATCTCGGCGGGGTGGGCCATGATCGCGCGGTCGAACTGGCTCTTGCCGTTGGCCTTGTAGATGCGCGAGCGGTCGACGCTGAAGGCCCCCTTGTCACGCCACTCGAGGTAGGTCATGCGCTCGAGGTTCTCGTCGTGGGCCTTGACGTAGTTCATCACCCATTCGGCGGCGCCCGTGTTGCCCAGCACCGCCCCGAGGGGGCTGAGCAGGGGGACGTCGACCGGCCGCATCGACCGGATGGGCCCGACCGCGTCCGGGTACCGGCTGTGGAACACCGGGACGAGGCGCGTGTAGGAGTCGCCGTTGGGCTGGCAGAACCACAGGTCCGCGTCGGCGAACCCGGCGGTCTGCGGGTTCTCCTGCTTGAGGTTGGGCACCTTGAGCGCGACGGCGGGGCCGAGCAGCGTGGCGGCGTCGTCGACGGGCAGCCACGTCAGCGGCGCCCTCGTGACGGGGGTCGGCGACGGGCTGGGCGTGGGCGACGGCTTCCGCGAGGGCTTCCTCGACGGCGAGGGGCTCGGTGAGGGCGCCACGACGACGGGCTCCTCCCCCGCGCAACCCGCCAGGGCACCGGCGGTGCCGCCGAGCAGGCCGAGAAGTACGTGTCGTCGCGTCGTCATCGACTGTCCCCTTGGGTCTGATGCAAAGTCGCCCCATGGTAGCCCAGCGGCGACGGGCGGTTTCAGTGCGGGATGCCGATGTCGGTGCGGCTGAACCCATCGGCATAGTCGATGCGGGCCAGGAGCCCGTAGGCATTGGCCCGGGCAGCGTCGACGTCGGCTCCCCTGCCGACGACGCCGAGCACGCGGCCACCGGCTGCGACGAGCTGCCCGTCCTCGAGGCGCGTGCCCGCGTGCAGCACGTAGGCGTCGTCCTCGTCGGAGGGCAGCGTGATGGCACCGCCGGCTGCGGGCACCCCCGGGTAGCCGGCCGCGGCCCGGACGACGACGAGCGCGGCGCCGTCGCGCCACTCGAGTTCGCCGACGGTGTCGAGCTCACCGCGGGCGGCGGCGCGCAACACGCCGGCCAGCGGGGTCTTCAGCAGCGCCAGGACCGCCTGGGTCTCCGGGTCACCGAAGCGGACGTTGAACTCGACGATGCGCAGCCCCTTCGACGTCAGCGCCAACCCGGCGTAGAGGAGGCCCACGAACGGCGTGCCGCGGCGGCGCATCTCGGCGAGCGTGGGGTTGACCACCTCGTCCATCACCTGCCGCGTGAGGTCTGCCGGGGCCCAGGGCAGCGGGCAGTAGGCGCCCATGCCACCGGTGTTGGGTCCCTCGTCGTCGTCGCCCACCCGCTTGTAGTCCTGGGCGGGCAGCAGCGGGAGGGCGCGTTCGCCGTCGCAGATGGCGAACAGCGAGGCCTCGGGGCCGTCGAGGAAGTCCTCGATGACGACGCGTCCGCAGCTCTCGGCGTGCGCGATGGCCTCGTCACGATCGTTGGTCACCACGACGCCCTTGCCCGCGGCCAGACCGTCGTCCTTCACGACGTAGGGGGCGCCGAACTGGTCTAGTGCCGCCTCGACTTCCGCCCGGGTGGTGCACACGCGTGCCTCTGCGGTGGGCACGCAGGCTGCGGCCATGACCTCCTTCGCGAAGGCCTTGGAGCCTTCGAGGACGGCCGCGGCCCGGCCGGGCCCGAACGTGTCGATGCCGGCCTCGCGCAGCGCGTCGGCGACTCCCGCCACCAGCGGCGCCTCGGGCCCGATCACGACGAGGCCTGCCCCGAGGTGCTGCGCCAGCGCGACCATCTCCTCGGGCGAGGCGGGGTCTGCGGTGTGCAGCGTGGCGATGCGGGCCAGGCCCGGGTTGCCGGGCACGGCGTGCAGTTCGGTGACGGACGGATCGGCGACGAGGGCGCGGCCGAGCGCATGCTCTCGGCCGCCGGAGCCCAGGAGGAGGATCTTCACCCGGGACAGCCTAGTGGGCCTCAGAGCGCGGGCGGGGTCTCGTCGTCCCTGATGGGCTCGTGGTCGACGTCCTCCTCGATGTGCTTCTGCGTGCCCACGCGGAGCCCGAAATAGGCCACCAGCACCATGGCGCCGACCGGGATGACCCACCACCAGTTCCAGGGGATGCCGCCCTCGGCGAAGGCCGCGATGGCGAAGCCGACGGCGAACAGGACGGCGCCGACCGCCAGGGCGATGACGAGCCACTTCATTCTCGGTTGCACGGCCCCTCCTCGGGTAGGTGATGCCCCGACCCTACGCATCACGGGGCGCACCTTCATCACCCGCAAAGGTGCGCAACTGGCCGATGGCCTCCTTCTCCAGTTGGCGCACCCGCTGGCGGGTGAGCCCCAGGGACCCGGCGATCTGGTCGAGCGACTGCGGCTCCCCGGTGAAACCGAACCGCCTGCGCAGGACCTCCGCAGCCAGCGGGTCATGGAAGCGGACACCGCCCAGCAGGTGTCGGCACAGTGCCCGGGCCTCGACGGGGCCGGTCACCGAGCAGCCGTCGTCGGCCGCCTCCTGCGCGCAGTACTCGAGCCCGACGGGCGTCCGGAGCTCCGCCAGCCAGCGCACCATGTCGGGATGGGCACCCTCCTCCTCCAGCGCGGGCGAGTTGGCCCGCACGAAGCCGTGCCAGCCCTCGCCCTGGGCGGAGAACAGCGACGCGACCCGACGGTAGGCGGCGTCGACGTGGATGGGGATGCGGATCAGGTCTGCCTGGTCGGCCTCGGCCCGTTGCACGGCCTGCCGCAGCCACCACACCGCATAGGTGGCGAACCTGTTGCCCCTGCGGTGGTCGAACTTCTCCGCCGCGCGCACCAGCGCCGCCGCTGCCTCCTGGACCCGGTCCGCCAGCGGGAGCCGCGGGCTGGGCTGCGCCGCTGCCACCCGCAGCGCCAGCCCCAGGTGCCGTTGGATCAACTCCTCCATGGCCCGGGCGCCCGCGGCTGCGACCCGCTCCAGGTCCGTCCGGGGGCGGCGCGGGCACCCCTCGGCCAACAAATGTCTGGCGTAGACGCCCGCCTCGATGGCAGCGCACAGCTGCCCGTCGGCGTCGGTCCTGCGATGCATCCGTCGCTCCCCTCACTCGATGGGGACGACACTATTCGCACCGACTGACAATTGAGCGGCATGCGATTCGCTAACCCGAGCGCCCACGCTCCCGGGCGTCCAGCTCGGCGTCCGCCCGCTCGGCCGCCTCCGCGGAGCGCTGCACGAGAACGCGGAAGCCGACGATCGCCAGGATGAACGCACCGCCCAGCGGCACCGCCCACCACCAGCCCCAGCCGATCTGCTCCTGGGTCACCGCGATGACCACCGTGCCCACCATGAACACGGCGAGCAACGCCACCAGGGCGACCACGAGGGGCTTGAGTCGCACGTCAGATCAGGTCGTGGATGGCCACCGACTGCTCGCGGCCCGGGCCGACGCCGATGCCGCTGATGCGCACGCCGACGAGTTCCTCGAGGCGCCGCACGTAGGCCTGGCAGGTGGCGGGCAGGTCCTCGAACCTGCGGGCGCCCGAGATGTCCTCGTGCCAGCCGTCGAGGTACTCGTAGACCGGCTTCGCGTGGTGGAACTGCGACTGCGTCATCGGCATGACGTCGTGGCGCACGCCGTCGACCTCGTAGGCGACGCACACCGGGATCTTCTCCCAGCCGCTGAGGATGTCGAGCTTGGTCAGGAAGATGTCGGTGAAGCCGTTGACCTTGCAGGCCTGCTCCACCAGCAGCGCGTCGAACCAGCCACAGCGACGGGGGCGGCCCGTCGTCGCGCCGAACTCGCCGCCGATCTCCCGCAGCTTCTCGCCGTCCTCGTCGAACAGCTCCGTCGGGAACGGGCCCTCGCCCACGCGCGTGGTGTAGGCCTTCGCGATGCCGATCGTGCGGTCGATGCGCGTGGGGCCGACGCCGCCGCCGGTGGTGGCGCCGGCCGCCGTCGGGTTGGACGACGTCACGTACGGGTAGGTGCCCTGGTCGACGTCGAGGTGGTGCGCCTGCGCGCCCTCGAACAGCACGACCTTGCCCTCGTCGAGCGCGTCGTTGATGAAGCGGCCCGAGTCGATGATGTAGGGGCGGATGGTGTCGGCGTGCGCCAGCAGCGAGTCGACGATCTCGTCGGCGATGATCGGGCGGCGGTTGTACACCTTCACCAGCAGCTGGTTCTTCTGGTCGAGCGAGGCCTCCACCTTCTGGCGCAGGATCGACTCGTCGAGGATGTCCTGGATGCGGATGCCGAGGCGGTTGACCTTGTCGGAGTAGCAAGGGCCGACCCCGCGGCCGGTGGTGCCGATGCGGCGCTTCCCGAGGAACCGCTCCGTGACCTTGTCGAGCACCTTGTGGTACTCGGTGATGATGTGGGCGTTGGCCGACAGGTACGGGTGGGGCACCTCGACGCCGCGCTCCTTCAGGACCCGCAGCTCGCTGGCCAGCACGTCGAGGTCCACCACCACGCCGTTGCCGATCACCGTCGTCGTGCCGGGGTTCAGGATGCCCGACGGGAGCAGGTGCAGGATGAACTTCTCGCCGCCGACGACCAGCGTGTGACCGGCGTTGTTGCCGCCGGAATAGCGCACGCACAGATCCACGCGGTCACCGAGCTGGTCGGTCGCCTTGCCCTTGCCCTCGTCGCCCCATTGCGCTCCGACAACCACCACACTTGGCATTGGCATACACCCTTCGTACATAGAGATGGCCCCGCGCGTAGCTTGGGGCCGTGCCACCGCAGTCTACCCCGCAGGGGCCTGGAGCACCGGACGGCGCTGAAACGTCCCCCATGGTTCGCCCACAGACCGCCCACGGAGCCCCGCTCGATGGAACAATGGGGCTGACGCGCGCACGCGCGCCGCGCAAAGACGCAGGAGTAGCGTGATGAAGAAACTGATCAACTCCCCCGACGACGTCGTCAGGAATGCTCTGAAGGGCGTCGAGGCCTCAGACCCCGAAGTTCGTGTCGACCACGACAACCGCATCGTCTACCGCGCCCAGAAGAAGGACCAGGGCAAGGTGGCGCTCATCTCAGGCGGCGGCTCCGGCCACGAGCCGATGCACGGCGGGTACGTCGGCCTTGGCATGCTCGACGCGGCCTGCGCCGGCGAGGTGTTCACCTCCCCCACCCCCGACCAGATGCTCGAGGCCACCACCACCGTCGACGGTGGCGCGGGCGTGCTGCACATCGTCAAGAACTACACCGGCGACATCATGAACTTCGAGATGGCCGCGGAGATGGCCAGCGACGCCGGGGTCACCGTCGAGACGGTCATCGTGGCCGACGACGTGGCTGTGCAGGACTCCCTCTACACCGCGGGCCGGCGCGGCGTCGGCACGACGGTGCTGCTGGAGAAGGTCGTCGGCGCCGCGGCCGAGGAGGGCCAGGACCTGGCGAAGGTGAAGGAGCTCGCGCAGCGCGTCGCCGACAACGGCCGCTCGATGGGCATGGCGCTCACCTCGTGCACCGTCCCGGCGGCGGGCAAGCCCACCTTCGACCTGCCCGAGGACCAGATGGAGATCGGCATCGGCATCCACGGCGAGCCGGGCCGCCACCGCGAGCCCATCGCCGACGCCAAGTCGATCGCCAAGCAGCTCGTCGACCCCATCCTGCACGACCTCGACTTCACCGGCGCTCCGGTCATCGCGATGCTCAACGGCATGGGCGCGACCCCGCTGATCGAGCTGTACCTGATGTACGGCGAAGTCATCGAGCTCCTCAACGAGGCGGGCGTCCGCGTCGAGCGCAACCTGGTGGGCAACTACATCACCAGCCTCGACATGGCCGGGTGTTCGCTCACCCTGCTGCGTGCAGATGACGAAATCATCCGCCTGTGGGACGCACCCGTGCGTACTGCAGGGCTACGGTGGGGTCTGTGAGCGCCAACGAACTGACCCTGGACGACCTCGCGGAGTGGCTCCGCCGGTTCGCCACGATCATCGACGAGAACAAGCGGTACCTGACGGACCTGGACTCCGCCATCGGCGACGCGGACCACGGTGCCAACATGGCCCGTGGCACCGCGGCCGTGGTCACCACGCTGGACCAGGCCAACAGCATCGACGCCCTGCTGAAGAAGACGGGCATGACGCTGGTCAGCACGGTCGGCGGGACGGCCGGGCCGCTCTACGGCACGATGTTCATGAAGATGGGCATGGCGACCGGCCAGGTCATGACGCTCACCCCCGAGGAGTTCGGCAAGGCGCTGCGCGCCGGCATCGAGGGCCTCATCGCGCGCGGCAAGACCGAGCTCGAGGACAAGACGATGATCGACGCGCTCCTGCCGGCGATCGACGCGTTCGACGCGGCGATCGACGAGGGCGCCTCGCTGCACGACGCCGTCGAATCGGCGCAGGAGGCCTCCGCGGCCGGGCGTGACGCGACCATCCCGATGGTCGCCCGCAAGGGCCGCGCGAGCTACCTCGGCGAGCGCTCCGCAGGTCACCTCGATCCGGGCGCCGCCTCGGCGACCTACCTGTGGGACGCGCTCACCGACGTGGTGAAGGCCTGATGGCCGTCGGCATCGTCGTCGTGTCGCACTCGCGGCCCCTGGCTGAGGCCGCCGTCGACATGGCCCTGCAGATGGTCCACGACGACCCGCCGCCCATCGCGTTGGCGGCGGGCACCATCGACGGCGGCCTGGGCACCGACGCCACCGCCGTGTCGTCGGCGATCGCCGAGGTGGACCAGGGTGACGGCGTGGTGGTCTTCGTCGACATCGGCTCGGCCGTGATGAGCGCGGAGCTGGGCAGCGAGCTCTACGGCTGCGACACGACCGACGTGCGCGTCCTGGCCGCACCCTTCGTCGAGGGCATCATGGCGGGCGTGATCAAGGTGGCCAGCGGCGGCACCATCGATGAGGTGGAGGCCGAGTGCGTGGCCGCGATGCGGCCCAAGCTGGCGCACTTGGGCACCCCCGAGCAGGTCAGTGCGGCACCCGAATCCAACCGGAAGGCAGAGGCCCGGGCCGAGGTGCAGCTCCTGAACGACGCCGGGCTCCACGCCCGCCCCGCCGCGATGTTCGTGGCGAAGGCGCGCGAGTTCGACGCGCAGGTGTTGGTGAGCAAGGGTGTCATCGGGCCCGTCCCCGCGACGAGCAGCATCGGCTTGGCCACGCTGGATGCCCGGATGGGCGACACGCTGTTCATCGAGGCCACCGGGGCAGCGGCGCAGGCGGCCGTCGACGCGCTGGTGCGGCTGGTCGAGTCAGACTTCAGCGCTGGCTGAGCGCCTGGTACGCCTCCTCGGAGGAGTCCCGCAGGAACTGGGCGCAGCGGTCACGCTCCGCCTCTTCGCCGATCCGGCCCGCAGCCACGCTCAGCGCCCACAGCGCGCGCAGGAAGCCGCGGTTGGGTTCGTGCTCCCACGGGATCTGCCCGCTGCCCTTCCAACCGTTGCGCCGCAGGTTGTCGAGGCCCCGGTGGTAGCCCGTCCGGGCATACGCGTAGGCGGCCAGGTCGTTGCCCAGCCCGTCTTCCGCGAGGCAGGTCTCCGCGAGGAGCGCCCAGCACAGCGAGCTCTCCGGATGCGCCGCCACCACGTCGAGGAATCCGGCGTTGCCGCGCTCGACGATCGCTGCGAGAGCGGGGTCCTCGGGCAGGCGGACCACGACGTCGGATGCCATCAGGTTGGGGTGCGTCTCGCTCATGGCGACAGCCTACACAGAGCCACTATTGCTGCTCGAAACCCGAGTCATCGAACTTCAGCGCATTGGCATTCTCGCTCACGGTACGCACCGTCGTGTCGCCGAACCCCTCTGGCCTCTCGGCTTCGATCTCCACCCGGATGCGCACCTCCGTGCTGGTGTCGCCAACAAGGTGGGCCAGCACCTCCCGGCTCAGCGTCGCAAACTCCATGGCAGCGTTGGATCCGCTGAGGGTCTTGGCCCCGAAGTAACGGCGCAGCACCTTCTCCGGCACCGCTGCAGTGCCGCCAGATGTGTGGTCCGGACCCGGGCCGACCACCGGGCCCGGCCCGATCAGTTCGGGTGCCGGGCGTTGTTCGTTAGCTCGCTGCTCGAGTGCGAGCTGAGGCTTGACGATGAGGGTGTTCGACGTCACGGAGGCCGGGCGTGAATCCGTCGGGAGCACCAATCCGGAGTAGCGGCCATCCGAGTAGTCCGCTGCCAGCGCGAAGGCGTCGCTTTCCCACGTGAGCTCCGCGAGGTCCGTGAGACTGTCGAGGAACACCTGCTGGTCACGCAGCCTGTGGAGATATGGGTAGCGGGCGTAGAGATCCCAGAGCGCCCCGACCCTGACGTGCCCATCTGACCACAATTGGGGATAGCGGTCGAGCACCATCCGCACGGCGGTGGCAGACTGGCTGCCGCGCAGCAGGTCTTCGGTGCCAAGCTTCTTCACCAGCCGTTCGGTCAGCGAGGCCGCCGCCGCGCCGTCGATCCTGAGTTCGCTGATCGTGAAGGGGGCAGCGCCGTCCGCCTGCTCGGGGATGAGCCCCCAGGTGTAGGTGAGCCGGAGCCTGTCTGCCACCGTGGCATCTGCGGCGCGCCGCTTGTCGTCGGCCTGCTGCTTCTGGTTGTGGGTGAGATCGAGATCTGCTGCATGGTCGAGTACGTAGCTCCAGCCGAGGAAGTCCCGGACGCCAGCGTCAAGGTTCTCCATGCTGCCTGCATCAGCAGCCAGGTAGACCAACATGTTGCGATAGGTTCTCATGCCAGACCCGTGGCTGGTCGTGATCTTCTGAGCGGCCTCCATCGCGTCGGAGCCCTTGGAGTTCTTGGTGTGCGTCACCTTGGGGTGCAGGATCACGAGCCGAGCTTCGTCGGTATCCAGCACGTCTGAGGAGTCCTCGGGGCATACGTGGACGCGTGCCACGGCGCCCGTGGCCCGCTCGGTGAGGGTGAGCCTCCGGACGATCTCGGCCCACACGTCTTCGGGGTGAAGCCGCTCGGCTTGGTCTTTGGCACGCCGTGTGATGTTTGCTTGCAGGTCGTACCAATACCGGCCGTTGGCCGAGTAGAAGTAGGTGGCTCGGTCAGCCAGGTTGCACATCGCCGAGTGAAAGTTGCCCGGCGTGTCACCCGGGGTCGCCACACCGAGGAACACCCGCTGGGCCTCCAAGCCCTTCTGGGCAGTGCCATGCGTTGGGGCAGCACCGAAGAACACTGTTCGGGCGAGCCGTTTGGTGAGCTGGCGCTGGCCCAACAGCGGCTTCTCGGAGTCGATCTTCCACGGCTGGGAGCCCTCACCATCGACGTCGGCATCAATCACGGCTTTCCAGGAATCGGACAAGTATTGGGTCAGTTCGGAGTTGACGTTGTTGTCGTACAGCGGCACCGAGCCGGGAAGGATCATCGGTGACTGATCACCGCTGGCCCACAGGGCGTGGATGACGGCGTTCATGAGACGCAGCACGCCACGAGTGCGCTGGAACCGCTCGAGCGCCGACCAGTCCTCATAGAGCCTGTCGAAGACCTCAGGGTGGATGGGGTAGGTCTGCCGGATGCGCTCCTCGTAGCGCATGTCGCGGGCTTCCTTGGGGAACTCGGCTCCGTGCCGGGTGTAGAACTCGACGAAGGCCCGTGCCGTGGCGTTGATCGTGGCTTGGGAGTTGGCGTCGGGCTGTTCGAAGAGTCGCTGCCGCACGATGTGGTACGACTCCTCGGCCGAGGCGGGCCGCCACTGATCTGCCACTCGGCGCACCACGTTCTGGAGCCGCTTCAGCGCCTCCTGCCCGTGCCGGCCGCCCACTTCCTCGTTGTGGCCGGACTCACGGTCATCACCGTCGTGGGAGGCGGGGATGGAGATGGCAAGCATCACTCCGGGTGTTGACTTCGCCACCTCCGTGAGCTGCTGCGCGAAGGTGAACTGCGTGTCGAAGGTGCCGCCCACCAGGTCTTCCTTGCCGAAGAGCTGGCGCGCATACGCCACCCATTCGTCCACGAGGATCACGCACGGTGAGTACCGTGCCAACAGGGTGTGCAGCCCCTCCCCCGGGCTTGTACCTGAGGCATCCGCTGCGGCCACCAACTCGAAGGCCTCGCGCCCTCCCAGCTGCCAAGCCAGCTCTCCCCACAGCGTGTTGACTTGGGTCCCGTCTTCCTTGATGGACGGTTGCTGGGGTGCGATGTGCTGGCCCACCAGAGCGGCACGCCTCGCCTTGAGCACCTCACCGTCCTTGACGTATCCGGAGGACGTGAGGAGTTCCTGCAGCTCCTGCGGGAACACGTCGAGGCTCTCCCCAGCAGCCAGATGCCACAGCGCCAGCATCGAGTGGGTCTTGCCTCCGCCGAAGTTGGTCTGCAGGTTGATCACCGGCGAGGCGTTGGCGTCGCCTGAGAGCCGCCCGACTGCGCGCCCGATGAGGTCTCTGAGACCTTCGGTGAGGTAGGTGCGGGCGAAGAACTTCGCCGGATCTGAGTAATCCGGCACCGCAGCGGGTTCCTTGGCCACCTTGTACAGATCAGCGGCAAACTCCGAGGAACGGAAGCGCCCGGAGGCCACGTCCTCATGGGGGCGCAGCACCTCCCGCCAAGGCTTGAGACCCTGGGAGGCGGGGATGTTGGCCTCCTGGGCGAGCACCTTCTGATCTGCGCTCTGCACCGCGCGGCGGTTGAGATCGTCGTGGTAGCGGCGCACCCGCTCTGCCGCGGCCTTGGCTCCGATGTCGGCCAAGAGGCGAGCACCCGTGTCGAGCGCGCGCAGCGCGTTGGGCGTGCTGACCGAGTTCATGTGCGCCCAGTCATTGCGCACCGCACGCAGCTCGGAGGCATAGGAGACGACGCCGTGCCCGCTCTGGCGCGAGATCTCACGCTGCCGCATGCCGATCACTTTGAGCTGCTCCTGCGGATCGAGCGGGTTGTAGGCCTTGCCCGCGCCGCCAATCCCGGCTTGCACCTCGTTGGTGCGCACGATCTCGATCCAGCGCGGCCCCAGCACTGCGCTGAGATAATCGTTGAGAGGTTGCCCCAACTCCTCGATCAGCCGCCCGATCAGCTCACGATTGCTCAGCGCCACAGTGTCCTCTTTCTCACGCTGCACCGCACGCTACTAGACAGCTCTGACGGCGACCGGTCAACGACGGACCGAATGTTCATGGCGTAAACACTTCCCGGCGACATGTTCAATTTCGACAAAATCTTGAACATATCTGACTTCATCTGTCTACGCTGTGCACATGAACTACGATCCGGCCCTCCCCTACCAGCAGTTGCCCGACTTGCCGCCAGACACCGAGTTGGAAACGAAAGCTGTACTGAAAGCCGTGGTGGATGCCAGCCGTGAACTCGCGTCACTCAACATGGCCTGCCGGCGAATGCCTGATCCAACCCTACTGATCAACCTCACTCCGCTCATCGAAGCGCAGGCCTCCAGCCAGATCGAGAACATCGTCACAACCAATGATGAGCTGTTCCGAGCCGCGAGCGGGGCCCTGGAAGACGTGACTCCAGCCATCAAGGAAGCGCTGCGCTACCGGGAGGCGCTGCGAGTGGGCTTTGAGCTGGTGAAGGAGCGGCCGCTGACGACACAGACGGCGAAGGCAGTCTGCAGCATGCTCCACGGATCCGACGCTCAGATCCGCAACACATCCGGGACCTATATCGGAAACCCGATGACTCAACTGCGCGTCTACACCCCACCCGAAGGCCATGATCTCATCGCAGAGAAGCTCTTCTCCTGGGAGTCGTTCATCCACGACCACGGCGACCTCGACCCACTGATCGCGATGGCCTTGCAGCACTACCAGTTCGAGGCCATCCACCCCTTCTACGACGGTAATGGCCGCACTGGTCGCATCCTCAACCTGCTGTGCCTTCAACAGTACGGACTGCTGAGCTTGCCTGTGCTCTACATGTCCGGCTACCTCGTCCGCCACAAGGACGAGTACTACAGCCTGCTCAAGGCGGTGACGGCGGAGGGACGGTGGGAGGACTGGGTCATCTTTATCGCAACCGCTGTCGCCGAGTCGGCTCGCTCCGCCCTTCAGCTGATCGACAAGGTTCTCGAGCATCGTGACCTCTTGGAGCACACCATTCGAGCCACGCACCCCAAAATGCATGCTGCAGAGTTGGCGCGAATCCTCACTAGCCAGCCATACGCACGGATCGACGACGTGGTCAACGCAGGGCTGGCCCAGCGGGTGACTGCGTCCAAGTGGCTACAACTCTTGGCGGAAGACGGGCTCATCCGCAGGGAGAAGATGGGCCGCAGCGTTCTCTTCATCAACACCGCGCTCGTGCAGGACCTCTTCGGGCAGGGGCTGGTTGCCCAGTGAGGCTAGAAACCTAGCTGATCCTGGGCTGCGGCAGGCCACACCGGGCGGGCATCCCTGATATCGGCCCAACTGGTGGCCAGCTGGTTGAAGCCGAGCGCGTCCTTCGTCCAGCCGTTCTTCTCCGCGATGTTGAACAGTAGGAAGGCCAACTCCTTGACCGCGTCCTGCTCCACAGGCTCATGGGTGCGCCCTGCGGCCGCCTGCAAAAGCGCGTTGGTTGCGCCGGCACCTTCCGTGGTCAGCAGTCGGATGGCATGGTGCGCCACTTCCCAGACCGACACGCGCGGGTCAAGCGCCACGTCGTAGTCAGCCGATAGGTGCTGCGGCGAGAGGAGCTGGACTTTGTTCGCACGACTGGTCAGGATGCCCGCCCTGTCGAGAGTGTCGACGGCGACGTTGCGCGCCCGTGCGACGTTGTCGGCGTCGCCGTACTTCCCCACCGAGTAGCCATGCTGGCGGTACCAGACGAGCGCGAAACGGGTGGTCTTGTCGAAGTCGCCCTCCTGCTCGGCGAGCACTTCATCGAGGATCTCGTTGATCCGCGCCAGCGCGGCGCGCACGCTCATGCTGGAGCCGTCAGGTTCCAGGACCCTGGAGTAGCGAGAGAACACCGCCATGCCTGGCCCGATCGCAGCCTGCGGAAGATCAACGGGGGCGATGAGCCCCTGCTGCAGCTTGCGCAGCGCATCGGGCAGTTCGGACCTCAAGGCGCTCAGGAACCCGCGGCGATCCGTGGCGGGCGCGTCTTCTGGCCGGGGCCGCAGCGACAACACGATGGAGGACGCCAACGCATTGGTGCCTTGGCCAAGCATCCGGTTACTGAGTTCTGACCGTACAGGCCACGTAGCGGTGATCGACCAACCAGAGCCGATCATTCCTTCAAGGAGGGTCTCCCAGCCCGAAGACGACTCGCCCTCAACCGAAGACTCCGCCTGCTTGAATGCGTAGTAGACACTGATCGGGTACTCAGTCGAAGCCGCCCTCCGTGCGGTCGTGAACACGTCACGGAAGCCAGACTCAAAGAACTCCTTCGCCTGTTCTCTCCCGCCATGGCGGTACTGGTTAGCAACCAGCTCTTCGGCCTTCGGCACCAGCAAGGTCCTGAAGATCGAGGGGTGGATGGTCTGCAGGGTGCGCCGCTGCCATACGTAGAAGAAGTCTGAGAGGTCGGAATAGCCGATGTTGTCGTAGTAGGGAGGGTCCGTTGAGAGGACTCCATCGAACTCCGCATCTGTCGCTGAACTCTGAGCAGCCCTACCAACCGGCCCACCTGCATCGACAATCGCCTTGGCCAGATTGCCGAGACTCACCTCGTAAGATCCCGCCGCCTTGCCGAATGGGGTCGTCTCGGCATAGTCCCAGACCATGGGAATTGCCTGTCTAGCGAACAGGTTACGAATCTGCTCTCGCGTATTCTCCCACCGAGCCAACGAGCACGCGATATCAGCCAGCCGGCTCACCCCGAGCCCAAGATACGTCGCCACGGCATCGGCGTAGGCCTCGGCGCCAGCCACATCCCCGGGCTCCGCACCATCGAGCCGCTCCCCCGGCTCAAGCCCAGCGGCGAGTGCATCGGTGAGCACCTTCACCCGCGCCTCGGCCACAAGGTCGCTGAACGTGGTCAACGCCACCAACTGCCGATTCGTGAATGCATCCGCCCATGTGGGCATGCCGTACATGGGGAGGCGATCCACATCATGGTTCGGCGTGGGGACAAGTTGCACGGGCACATCCGTGGGCCTTGGGACTTCCGCTTTCACGGAGTGTTCCGGAATCGGGGCCAGATAAACCCTCTGCCGACTGCCCTCCGCAACAGTGGCCATGAGGACAGCCCCAAGACCTACCGACTGAGCAATCTTGCGCAAGTCTTTCGCTGCGAGGTATGCCCCACACGACACGCATGTGGCATTTCCCCCAGCCACAGTCCCGTCGCTTCCCTTGGCCGGCGCCACACTCACGTCGTGCCCGATGTCGAACTCCACCCGCTTGCCGCTGGGATGCGTCAGATCGTCAATGACCGATGGCACCACGTAGGCCTCTTTGCCCTTCTTCTTACCCAGCCACCAGCTCCGCACGAGCGGCATCTCGATCCCGCACGCGGGGTTGGGGCAGGTGACGGTGCGGGCCCAGATCCAGGCGATCACGTTGGCGGGGGTCCTATCGGGCAGCGTGGCCTTGGGATAGTGATGCCCGATGCGCTTGAAGGCCTCGTCGCGCATCCAGGCACCGTAACTGCGCACGTCGTCGGCGAGGCCCTCAGCCCCCTGCCACTGGCTCCGGGTGCTGGCCTGTCCGGGGAACACAGGGCTCCAGTCGCGGAACTTCGGTGGGATCTCGATGAGGGCCTTGTTGATGAGGACGGCCACTGGGTTGAGATCCGAGGCGTGGGCCTCAAGCCCAAGCCGCTGGGCTTCGAGCGGGATGGTGCCGCCACCTGCGAAGGGGTCGAGAATCGGCGGCGGGTTGCCATCGGTGCTGCGCAGGATCTCGGCCCGGGCACGGTTCATGACCTCCTCGTTGCGCACGTTCTCCCACACCACCATGTCTTCGATGATCTTGTGGAGCCGGGCGCGCTCCTCGGCCTGCGCTTCGTCGGTCGGGAATTGCTCAGGGTGGGCCGAGGGGTCGTCGACGAGTTGGGCGAACAGCACTGCCCTCGCGGTCGCCAAGGGCCGCCGGGCCCACCACAGATGCAGCGTAGACGGGTGACCGTGCCTGATGGACTTCTCCCGCGCAGATTCCGCATTGATCTTCTCCAGCGGCAGCGACACCTCGATGAGCTTGCGCTTCATTTTCGCCTCCTCGACAAACGAACTCAGCCTAGCCAGAACACGTCCGCGCGTCCCACTCTGGAGGATTCCCGTGCGACGGACATGCACGGGCCATCTGGCTTGCTCACCTCTCGGTCCCGCAGCACTCTGTCAGAGCCCTCCGCTAGCCTCCACCACATTGATCTTCGACAAGCCCTCCGGGAGTGATTCCAATGACAGATCCATGGCCTCAGTTCCCCCTGGGTGAAGCTCCCTGGGTGTCAGCTCCAGGAGATTGCACGCCATTCGAGTCCTTCCTGAACTCCACACGGCGCAAGCGCCCGGTCGTGCTCCTGCCTGTCGGATCAGGACTCACGCCCAAGATCACCGACCTACTTGAGGCAGTGGGTGAGCGCGCCCATCTGGTGAGGCTGGACCCCGTCTTGGCGCCACGCCTGTCGAACCTTCTCCAGATCGGCGTCAGCCGCACCACGTCAGTCATCTTCTGGCCGGTTGACCCCGAAGCGACGCAGAATCACAAGACGACACTGAGCTACCTTCCGAGGGGGCGGTTCATCCAGCGGCTCGTCCGGGAACTGGATGACTACGAGACGCCGAAGGACAGCGGCCTCCTCAATCCGGCAGGTCCAAAGACAACAACCGCTCTCGGCGCCTTGCATGAGGCAGCCCGACCGAAACCGAAGCCTCCGAGCGGTGGAATCCGCCTCAGAACGCCGCGACAACTGGCCGCACCCGTGCAGACCGAGGGTTACTCGGCCCGCAACAGCTACCGGGCGTTCTTCGAGGTCGAAGGGCCCCTGCTCACGGCGACGCTGAAGGAGTTGGGCGCGTGGTTGCTGGGCAAGGAGATCAAGGCCGACCTGACTACGTCCGGAGGCGGCACATGCGAGGCGAGGGGTCGCCGCGTCGAGTGGACCATCACCCTCGGCACGTCGGTCAGCTCCAACGCACTCCATTTCGAGATGACCGAGGCAACGGACGCGGGACCGATATTCACGACGGTACTCACCGCCGACGAGCGGCTGGACAACCAAGGTTCCTGGGCCTTCCTGCACGTCTACAACGATTCGAACCAGCGGTGCGGTACGCCCCGGATTGCCAGCGCGCTCCTCAAGCATCTGAAGGTCGTTGACGGCGAGCGCTCCCTCCGGAGCTCACCCACCACGGTGCGCCCGGAGGGCGTGCCGGACCTGCTTGACACGCTCCGCAACCGGGCCAGACGCCTGCCAGTCCAGGTGGTGGCCACTGACGAATGGTTGCCGGCTGGCTCCCGCGCGAATCTCCCGAAGCAAGTCCAGCAATGGACCAAGTCGCTCGCGGGTCAGTCCCACGTCGTGATCCTCGATCCGGAAGCCACGAGACTGTTCAACGAGGTGATGCCTCCCGAGTTCGCCGCGACCCCGTGGACGCTGCGCACGTATCGGCCGGGTATCGCGCTGATCGGGCTTCTCGAGGCCCGTCAACAACGCGTCGTGAGCACGGATCGCCTGGCCAAGAGCGTGGGCTGGCAGATCGACCGGCTCCTCGTTGGCGCCACCCGTGCCATCACACAACAGCACCCGGTGCCCAAGGAAGTGCGCCAAGTCCAGGCCCTCCTGGCACGCATGGACCGGGCCAGTCGCACCAGCCGCCAAAGTCTTCTGCCACCCGCGACGAGGGCAGACCAGCCCGAACTGCCATTCCTGGATGGTGACGCTGACACACCAGCCCTGGATGCAGCGGGGAGGGGGCACACCGCAGCCCCGACGCCGATCACTCCTCCCGCGCCCACCGGCGAGGACGAACTCGCTCCGGAGCCAGAGCCCGCACCGATTCCCGTTGGTCTCGCCACCGATTCCCGCTTGCGTCTCATCCACGACGCGCTATTGCAGACGTTCGACGTGACGGAGCTGACGGACGACGTAGTCGACGAGGTACTCGAACTCCTGACAGATCCCGGCGCCAACGCTGAGATGACGCAGGAGTTGGAGCGGCAGTTGCTGCAACTCCAGGATGATCATGAGATCCTCCTGGAAGTGGAGGCGGACCGACGGACGATCACGGAGTCCCTGGAGGCGCAGTTGGTCGATGTGCACCAGCAACTTCAGCAGAGGGACAGGGAGCTTCGCTACCTGCGCCAGGAGTTGAGCGCAACGGAGGCGGCGGCGGCCGCCTACGGCTATGTGGACGAGGACCCCCTTGCCGGGATCGACGACATCCTTTCCGTGCTGGACAAGGCCGCAAGCCTCACGTACGTGGTACCCACGTGGGACCAGGACTGTGCCTTGGACATCGCCGAATTCGATAATTTCGGAACTGTGCCGAAGATCGCGTGGAGCGCCCTCATCGAGATGGAGCGGTATTGCCGTGCAAAGGCCGAGGAGGGCTACGACAAGGGCTTCGACCACTTCGTGGCGGAGAGAGGTGAGAGCCTCACGCGAAGCCGGGTCGCCATGAGCGAAACCACCCAGACCATGAACCGGTGGGGCGAGGAGCGACGGTTCAAGGTCCCGGATGAGGTCGACCCCTCAGGCTCAGTCCTGATGGAGGCACACATCAAGCTCACCCAAGACGGCATCAACTCCCCTCGGATGCACTTCTACGACGCGACGCGTATCACTGGAAAGATATATGTGGGCTATCTGGGGCGGCACCTGACCAACACGAAGACCGCCAACATGTGACGCCACGCCACCGCGGGATAATTGTCTGAAGGTGCGTTTACATTGGGAACATGGTTTCCGCAGGCGTGTTCCAAGCGCAGATCGAAGCTGCCGCCACCCTGGCTGGGCAACTGGCCCAGTTCCAAGTGTCCTTGGTTGAGCATGCCGTCGGCCTCCTCACCGACGAGAACTGGGCCGCAGACGGTATCCGCTCCCCCGAACACTGGCTCCAAGTGTACTTCTGCCTCGCCCCGGCCCAAGCCAGCAGCGTGGTCAAGATCGCCCAGCGGTTCAGCGAGCTGCAGCCCACAGTTGAGATGATGCGGCAGGGCAGGCTCTCACTGGATCAGGCAGCCGTGATCGCCATCCACACCCCTGATGAGTACGTGGCGTCCGTGACCCGCATGGCCGAGTTCACCACGGTGATACAACTGCGCCGCACCCTGTCCAAGTACGTCTTCGATGATCAAGGGCGTAAGCGGCCGCGGCCCGAGCAGCAGCCCGCGCCAAGGAAACCTCGCTTCCGGTCCTACAGCACCACCTACAACGGCAAATACACGCTGCACGTGGAAACCAACCTCATCGACGGCGAATTAATTGAGACCGCCATCCGCGAGGCCAAGGATTCCCTGTTCGCCCGCGGAGACAAGGACGCCACCCTCTACGACGGGTTCTTGGAGGTGTGCAACCGCTCACTCACCAGCGTCGAATCCGAGTCGAGGCAGGACAGGTACCGCATCATGATGCACCTCGGCACCGATGGCAACGGATGGCTCGAGAAGAAGGGCGCGATCCCGCAACATCTCCTTGAGCAGTTCACCTGCGACGGCAAGGTGGTGCCTGTCTGGGAAACGGATGGCGCCCCTGTGAACGTGGGCCGCACCCAGCGGATCGTGCCGTTGCGAACGAGGCGTCTCATCGAGGACCGCGACAAGGGTTGCCGCTTTCCCGGCTGCCCCGTCACACGCTTCGTCGAGGTTCACCACGTCATCCACTGGCTCTTCGGCGGCGAAACCAATATCGATGAGCTGATCTCGCTGTGCCCCGGTCACCACGATGCGCACCACCGACACGAGTTCAGCATCGAACTAGGTGAACGCCCCGGCGAGTTCCGGTTCCTCAACCGCGGAGGTTGGGACATCCAACCCCCGGACCGGTCCAATCCCCCACCCGTGCCGGAGTATCCGCCTCCGCAGTGGCAACTCGCCCACCGCGGCCAGAGCATCGATCCCTACTCGGTGCACTTCACCCCAACCCATTAGGAGACGGGTCGTACCCCTTCGCCCAGGTGGCCTTCCACGGTAGTGACATCTTCCCTGTGTGGTAGGCCCCGAAGGCCATGCCCTGGAACGGGTCGTCCACGTAACGGATCTCATCCCCGGCCGGCCCATCCGGGTCGACAGACACCATTGCCAGCCGAAACCTCGGCTGGGTGTTCAGCGACGTCATCACCTCGTTGAAGGTGATGGTGAAGTCGGTCGCGCCCTTGATGCGGCCCTTCACCTCGATGCGCAGGGGCAACTCGCCCTCCTCTTGGCTGAGGATGTCGAACCCGGGGTTGAGCCGGTGCTGCTCCACGGGCTTGCGGCCCAACGCGCGCTCAGTGGCGAGCACCTTCTCCACAGCCCGGCGCTCCACGCGCTCCGTCTCCTTCGCATGCTCTGTTGACCATTCCTCGTCGGGCACCACGACGGCGAAGCTCACCGGCCGCGGCGCCGCGGGCACCAGCATCCGCTGCGCCGCGATCGTCGATTCCCGCTGCCGCAGCCTGGCTGCCAACTCCTCTGCCTTCTTCGTCAGCAACTCGGAGGATTCCTTGACATCCATCCCTTGGGCCTCGCGTGCGGTTGCCACCAGCGCCTCCTCGCCGAGCCGTCGGATCTCTTGGTTCAGCCGGTGGTACACCGCCTCCCACAGCTTGGTCATCTGCTCCTCGCGCTGCGGCGCCAACTGCGCCAACTGCTCGGGCAGCTGTGTCTCGACACAATGCTCGATTGCCCGGCTCTCGGCCTCTGCCAGCCAGCCGAGCCCTTGTGCGGCCACCAACTGCTCGGGCGTTGCGGGCGCGAGATCCAAGTACGGCGCCGGGCCAGCGTCGAACACCTCGCCCGCCTGATTGATCAGCAGGTGCGCGAAGCGAAGATCGATCACCTCGCCGGCACCGTCGGCGATCTCCTGCGCCACCCCCACCAGCAGGTGCGGCTCCACCAACAACTCGCTGCTGAAGACTGCGCCCTTCTCCAGCGCCGATCCCCACCGGATCAGCGCCTGCTCCAGCACGCCGTCGTGCAGCGCGTGGCCGGGCGCGAGCAGCTCAGCGCGGGGTTGGTGCGCGTCGCCCTCAACAGCCGCCGGTTCGAACGTGACCCGCTGATAGCGCGTCGCCACAGGGCGGCCATCCTGTCTGAAGACGGCCGGCACGTTGCCGATCTCAAACCGCTTCGCTTCCCTGCGCGCCCAGCGCCCGCCCTGACGGGTGAAGGCCTCTGCGAAGGCGGCCTCGATGAAGTGCGGGGCCAACCTGCGGGCGTAGGCCTCGTCCATCTGGCGCCGCAGTTCCTCCACATCGGAGGCGCTGATCGTGTCACCATCGAGGTCGTTGCGTTCGATCAGCTCCTTGAGCCCAGCACCGGCCTGATGGTCGATCACCTGCAGCATGCGGGCCCGGACAGCCGGGTCATCTCCCTTGCGGATGGCCTCCATGAGGAGGTCCTTGAGCGACTCGCCAGCGGAAAAGGCCTCACCCAGCACATCGAAGACCTTGCCCCCATAGGCGCGCCGCATCTCCTCGAGCTTGTTCAGCAGGGTGGCGTAGACATCACCCTCACGCGTGCTCGTGGCCACCAGGTTCCACAGTTGACACACCTCCTGCTGCCCGATCCGGTGGACGCGGCCGAAGCGCTGTTCGATCCGGTTGGGGTTCCATGGCAGGTCATAGTTGACCATGAGGTGCGCGGCCTGCAGGTTGAGTCCCTCGCCTGCCGCGTCCGTGGCGATCAGAAACTGCACCTCGTCGTTGTGCGTGAACTCGGCCGTGATCCTGCGGCGCTCCTTGCGGTTGACCCCGCCATGGATGGCCACCACGGATTCGGGGCGTGCAAGCAACGCGCTGATGCGGTGCCGCAGGTATTCCAAGGTGTCGCGGTGCTCCGTGAAGACGATGAGCTTGCGGGACCCGTCGGCCAGCACCTCTGCTTGGATCACACGGCTGAGTTCCTGCCACTTGATGTCGCGCCCGCTCATCCGCAGCTTGCGCGCGAGATCCGTCAGCTCGGCCAGCGAGGCGAGTTCGGCGTCAAGTTCGGCCACCGTGCGAGCACTCGTGGCCGAGTCCACCACCTCTTCAACGGCCTCCTCGTAGGCGTCGGAAGGGAATTCCTCCTCGTCGCCGTCGAGCCCTGTGGCGTCCGGTTCCACCAGCGCCACGCCATTGATGACGTCGTCGCGCCGCTTCGCCAGCCTCGCCGACCGCCGGGTCAAGGACTGGAGGATGGCCTCCGGGCTGGAGGCCAGCCTGCGCTGCAGCACTGTGAGAGCGAATCCGACGGTGTTCTTGCGCTTTCCGTCGAGCTTGTCCGCGCGGTTCATCTCCGTCCTCACGTAGTCGGACACCCGCTCGTACAGGTACTGCTCCTCGTGCGTGAGCTCGTAGTTGATCGTGGTGGCCACACGCGGCGGGAACAATGCCCGACCCTCCAACGTCAGCAGGTCTTCCTTGACCATCCGGCGCATGAACGCCTTCGGATTGGAACGAGTCACTCCCTCGCGGGGCCGGCCGGCGAAGGTGTCTCGGTCCAGCAGTGTGAGGAAGAGCTGGAAGTCCTCTTCCTTGCCTGCATGGGGGGTGGCGGTCATCAGCAGGAAGTGGCGGGTTCGGTCCCGCAGGGTCTCCCCCAATTGGAAGCGCTTGGTCTTCTTCGCTTCCTTGCCGAAGTAGTGCGCGCCCATGCGGTGCGCCTCGTCAACGACCACCAGGTCCCAGTGACTCTCCCCAAGCGTCCCCAGCAACTCCTCGTTGCGGGCCAGATGGTCCATCCGTGCGATGAGCCGAGGCTCCTTGTCGAAGATGGATCCCAGACTGGCCTGAATGGCTTCATTCGTGAGGATGGAGAACTCAAGGCCGAACTTGAACTGCAGCTCGTCTTGCCACTGCTCCACCAGGCCGCCCGGTGCCACGATGAGGCAACGTCGCACGTCATCGCGCAGCATGAGCTGCTTGATGTAGAGGCCGGCCATGATCGTCTTGCCCGCCCCAGGGTCGTCGGCCAGCAAGAACCGCAGCGGCACCCGCGGCAGCAACTCCTCATAGACGGCCTTGAGCTGGTGAGGCAGGGGCCGTACGTCGCTCGTCGAGACGGAAAGGAAGGGGTCATACTTCGCGGCATCGCGGATCCGCATGGCCTCGGCCGCAATCCTGAAGTCCGCTGGGTCTGCATCGAAAAGCCTGCGATCCGCACCCGCCAGCGCAAAGCCCTCTGCCTGCGCGGCCAACACGAGTTGTCCGCCGTACGCCCCACCCTGCGTCTGGTACGCAAGGTGCACAGCAGTCTCTCCCTGCGGAAGAGCGCCTAGTACCTTCACCCACTGGCCCGGCACGACGCCGTGAATCAGTTGCCCCTGCTTGATGTCGCCCAGGTCCATGGCCCCGATCGTGGCACATCCGGCCGGGTGGTGTCGCGATATCCGACCTCAGCGTTGTTCGGCCGAGAAGCGGGCGAACGCGTCGTCCAGCGCCGCTGCGATCGAGGCGCCCATCCCCAGCGGGTCATGCCAGCGGGCCCGCACACGCCGGGCGACGGCGGCCCCTGCCGCGCGCAGCGACTCGGCGACGGTGGTACCCACCTCGCCGGTGCGCAGTGCGCCTCCGCTGACGGTGGTCATGGCCGGCATGGTGTGAGTGGTCATCTCATTTCCCCTTACGGATGCGTTCCTCACTGACACCCCCAGCCTACCCCCGATGCGCGGCTCAGACCATGGGGCCAGGTCGCCTCCCGGCCACGACGGATGTCAGTCGAGGCAGAACTCGTTGCCCTCCGGGTCCTGCATGACGATCCAGCCGGCCTCACCGTTGTCGGGGGCGGGGTCCACCACCCGCAACTGCGTGGCACCGAGGCCCACGAGGCGCTCAGCCTCTTCCTTCAGGGCGGCCATCCGCTCGTCACCGGTCTTCCCGGGCGCGGCCCGCACGTCGAGGTGCAGGCGGTTCTTGGCCACCTTGCCCTCTGGCACCTGCTGGAAGAAGATGCGCGGCCGCCTGCCCTCCGGGTCGACGATCGCATTGCGGGAGTTCCACAGTTCCTCGGGCACGCGCCAGGCGACGAGCTGCTCCTCCCAGGTGTCGAAATCGGGCGGCTTCTCGCGCTCGTAGCCGAGCACCGCACACCAGAACTCCCCCAGCCCCTCGGGGTCGGCGCAGTCGAAGGTCACCTGGAAATCGAGTGGTCCGCTCATGCACCCAAGTCTGCGCCCGCGGGGGGCCACGCAGGGCCGGAACGGCGCCATCGACCCCGGTCCCGCGAGCGTGCGCACTTTTTCTGAGGCCCCCAGCGGCCGTACACTTCTCGGCGGCCCTCCGCCGTCCATCCCAGGGAGACTCCCATGCCCCAACGCTCCGACCTACGAAACGTGGCGATCATCGCCCACGTCGACCACGGAAAGACCACCCTCGTCGACGCCATGCTGTGGCAGTCGGGTGCCTTCCGGGAAGGCGCGGACGTCAACAACCGGGTCATGGACTCGATGGACCTCGAACGCGAGAAGGGCATCACCATCCTCGCGAAGAACACAGCGGTCCACCACCGTCGCCCCTCGGGCGAGGACACCGTCATCAACATCATCGACACCCCCGGCCACGCCGACTTCGGCGGCGAGGTCGAGCGCGGCCTCGAGATGGTCGACGGCGTGATCCTGCTCGTCGACGCCTCCGAGGGGCCGCTGCCCCAGACCCGCTTCGTGCTGCGCAAGGCGCTGGCCAAGAAGCTGCCGATCATCGTGGTGGTCAACAAGGTGGACCGCGCCGACGCGCGCATCTCCGCCGTCGTGGAGGAGACCTACGACCTCTTCATCGACCTGCTCGACGACGACGCCGCCGACGTGCTGGACTTCCCCATCGTCTACGCCTCCGCCAAGGCGGGCCGCGCTTCGACGACGCGGCCGGCCGACGGCACCATGCCCGACAGCGAGAACCTGCAGCCGCTGTTCGACACGCTGTTCGAGACCATCCCCGCGCCGGAGTACGAAGAGGGCGCCACGCTCCAGGCCCACGTCACCAACCTCGACGCCTCGCCGTACCTCGGCCGCCTCGCGCTGCTGCGCGTCGTCGCCGGCGAACTGAAGCGCGGGCAGCAGGTGGCGTGGTGCAAGACCGACGGCACCATCCAGAACGTGAAGCTCACCGAACTGCTGCGCACCGAGGCACTGGAGCGGGTGCCGGCTGAGAGCGCCGGCCCGGGCGACATCGTCGCGATCGCCGGCATCCCCGACATCATGATCGGCGAGACGCTGTCGGACCCGGAGAACCCGAAGCCGCTGCCGCTGATCGCCGTGGACGAGCCGTCGATCTCCATGACCATCGGCATCAACACCTCGCCGCTGGCCGGCAAGTCCGGCAAGAACCTCACCGCGCGCCTCCTCAAGGCCCGCCTCGAGCAGGAACTGGTGGGCAACGTCTCCATCCGGGTCCGGCCCACCGAGCGCCCCGACACCTGGGAGGTGCAGGGCCGAGGCGAGCTGCAGCTGGCCATCCTCGTGGAGATGATGCGCCGCGAGAGCTACGAGCTGACCGTCGGGAAGCCGCAGGTGGTCACGCGCACCATCGACGGGAAGCTGCACGAGCCCATCGAGCGCCTCACCATCGACGTGCCGGAGGAGTTCGTCGGCACCGTCACCCAGCTCATGGGCCTGCGCCGCGGCCGCATGGAGCAGCTGGTCAACCACGGCACAGGCTGGGTCCGCCTCGAGTTCATCGTCCCCGCGCGCGGCCTCATCGGCTTCCGTACCGAGTTCCTCACCGAGACCCGCGGCACCGGCATCATGAACCACGTCGCAGAGGGCTACGAGCCCTGGGCCGGCGACTTCCGCACCCGCCCGACCGGCTCGCTGGTCGCCGACCGCACCGGCGTGGTCACCTCCTACGCCCTGTTCAACCTGCAGGAGCGCGGCACGATGTTCGTCTCGCCGGGCGCCGAGGTGTACGAGGGCATGATCGTGGGCGAGAACCCCCGCCCCGAGGACATGGACGTCAACCCCACCAAGGAGAAGAAGCTCACCAACGTGCGCTCCTCCACCGCGGACGAACTGGAGCGGCTCATCCCCGCCAAGCAGATGTCGATGGAACAGCAGCTGGAGTTCTGCGCGGCCGACGAGTGCCTCGAGGTCACCCCCGCCGTCGTGCGTATCCGCAAGGTGATCCTGAACGGCAACGACCGGCAGAAGGAACGCAACCGGCAGAAGAAGGGCTGACCGGGCCCGGACATGTAGAACGCCGGGCGTGCCTTGGGGGGATCTGCACGCCCGGCGTCCATGTGCGGCCACGTTGCCGCGAGGGCAATGATTCTGTCCGCCCACGGTGTGAACCGTGTAGCTCTACGTTACGACGGCACCGGGGTCATTACAAGGATTCTCTGGCCACTTCGCGCTCAAGATTGTCCCTCGCGGTGACCTCCCAGCGCTGCCTGCCCACCTCCGTGGCGAAGATGTGGGGACGCTGGAGCATCCTGGCAGCGAAGGCCTGACGGCGCTCCCGCCACCCGGCGTCGCTGAGGCCGGGCAGTTCCGCCCTGATGGCTGCGAGGTTGGCCACGTACGCGTCCCACGGGAGCCCCAGGCCGTGCAGGTCCGCATCGGCGACGCGTGCCCCGCGCTCGTCCTCCGGCGCCGGCAGGTGCGAGACGGTGACCAGCACCAGGCGGCAGACCTCATCGACCTCCCCCGGCGTCAGGTGCGGCGCCAGCAGGGCGCGCGCCACCTCCGCCGAGGCCAGCTCATCCGTGGGGGACGAGTTGGTGTGCACCGCATCGTGGCACCAGTACGCGATCTTCTCGAGGTCACCGCCGCCCAACTGCTCCAGCACGGCCAGCCCGTCGTCGAGGTGCGTGACCCCGTGGTAGCGACGGTGGGGCTCCTGCCAGCGCGCGAGCAGCTCCGCCGCCACGCCGGCCGGCAACACCTCCTGCCTCACCACAGGCGCACCGCCCCCAGGGCGAGGCCGGCCCACAGCGCCGCCCACAGCACGCTGGCGAAGGTGCCGATGATGAACAGCTCGCCCTTGCGCGAGGTGCCGGAGGCCGACGTCGTCTTGAGGTCTGCATACCTGCCGAGGCCCTTGACGGCCAGCACGATGGCGATGCCCTCGGGGAATCCGGCCACGAGGCAGGCATAGATGGCGATGCGCTCCAGGATCCCGACCCACCGGCCGCCGGGCAGTTCCCGCTGTGCCGCCACGAGGCCCAGATTGCGGCGGGTCTGCTGCAGGTCGTCGTCAGATGGTGGGGCGGCCGCCTTGTCGATGCGCCGCAGCAGCCACCGGATGACCCCGTTGCCGAGCAGCGCGAACAGGCCGCCCACCACGAGGACGGCCCCCTTGAGCAACAGGTCCAGCACGCCCCCGACGCTACACGGCCACACCGACAGCCGTGCCCGCCGGAAGATAGGGCATTTGCCCGATGCGGCCCGTCGAGCGGCCTCCCTAGCCTCTGCGCATGAATACCATGCAACGGGTAAAACCCTGTGTCGCCACTGCTTTGGCGGCCGTTCTCGCCCTGGTCACGGCACTCCCCGCCCAGGCTGCCCCCACCCCCATCGCCTACGACGCGCTGGGTGACTCGTTCGCCGCCGGCACAGGCGCCGGCACCCCCCTCGACATGTGCGCCCGCACCGCCGCAGCGCACCCACAGCTCCTGAGCGGACGCATGCAACTGCAACTCGACGACCTCGCCGCGTGCGCGGGCGCCGACCTGGCCGACATCGCCGGCCAACTCACCGCCCTCGACGCCGACACCGCCCTGGTGAGCATCTCGATCGGCGGCAACGAACTGGACTGGATCACCGGCGTGCAGCTCTGCGCCTCGGGCATCCCCGGCCTCTGCGACGGCGTGGTGCAGGCCGGACAGGCGGGCGCCGCCGCGCTCACCGCACCGCTGGCCCAGCTGTTCGCCGCCGTGCGGCTGCATGCTCCCAACGCCCAGGTGGTGGTCACGGGCTACCCGCGCTTCTTCTCCCCGGAGTACGGCGACTTCTCCGGCACCTACCAGGGCGTCCCCTTCACCCTCACGACGGCGAGCCAGGCGGGCCTCAACAGCGTCACCGACGCGCTGAACGCCTCGCTCGCCACGGCCGCCGCCGCAGCAGGCGTCGACTTCGTGGGCGTGGCCGACCGGTTCGTCGACCACGGCGTCAACGCGCCGTCGCCGTGGATCACCGGTGCCGATTCGATGGCCCCGCTACACCCCACCAGCCAGGGGCAGCGCGCCTACGCGGCGGCCATCACCGCCGCGGTGACACCCGCATCGCTCCGCTGACGAGGTATTAAGCTAAAATCTTCATATGGTGAAGATTAAGCATCGGTCTAATGTC
Organism: Tessaracoccus lubricantis; assembly: GCF_039544535.1. Classification (NCBI taxonomy): domain Bacteria; kingdom Bacillati; phylum Actinomycetota; class Actinomycetes; order Propionibacteriales; family Propionibacteriaceae; genus Tessaracoccus; species Tessaracoccus lubricantis. Next base: position 127,768 of record NZ_BAABLV010000008.1, on the reverse strand, counting down.
GCCGCCGCGCTGTTCGACGTGGTCGGATCGCGCGGCGCGTCCCGGGCCCGCCGCCACGCGGCGCTGGTGGCGGCGGTCCGGCAGACCAACGAGCGGGTCGAGGCGATCGACGCGGTGCGCTTCACGGTCGGCGACGAACTCCAGGGCATCTACCCCACCGTCGCGGAGGCGCTGCGTGCCGCGTACCACCTCCGCCTCGCCGTCGCGCCCGAGGTCGACCTGCGGGTGGGAATCGGCATCGGCGAGGTGGAGGTGATCGACCCCGAGCGCGGCATCCAGGACGGCTCGGGCTGGTGGCGCGCCCGGGAGGCCGTCGACACGGTCAAGGAACGCGCCAGCCAAGCCGGCTACCGGGGGCTGCGCACGGCCATCGTCGGCCACGACGACCCGGTCCTGGACGCGACGGTGGGGCTCATCGACGCGCACCTCTCGCGGCTGCGCGGGGGCACCGTCGGCACGGTCCGCGGGCTGCTGGAGGGCCAGAGCAACGCGGAGATCGCCGAGCGGCAGCAGATCTCGGAGTCGGCGAACTCGCAGCGCGTCGCCAACAACGACCTGCGGCCCCTCGCCGACGCCATCCGCGCCGTGACCGGGGGCTGAGCCGGTCAGTCCTCGTGCTCGTCGGCGTCCGCCATGCGGTTCTTGCGGCCCATGGTCACGATCAGCGGGTCCACCGGCTTGATGACGGCCGCGTCCTTGCCGTCGTAGTCGTGGAGCCCCAGGAACAGCCGCATGGCGTTGAGGCGGGCGCGCTTCTTGTCGTTGGACTTGATGCGGTACCACGGCGCCAGCTCCGTGTCGGTGTGGCGCAGCATGAGGTTCTTGGCCGCCGTGTAGTCGTCCCAACGACCCAGCGACTCCAGGTCCATCGGCGACAACTTCCACTGGCGCACCGGGTCGATCTGGCGGATCGCGAAGCGGGTGCGCTGCTCGCGCTGCGTGACGGAGAACCACAGCTTGGTCACCGTGGTGCCCGATTCGATCAGCATCTCCTCGAAGGCCGGCGCCTGGCGCACGAAGATGTCGTACTCCTCGTCGGTGCAGAACCCCATCACCCGTTCGACGCCGGCCCGGTTGTACCAGGAGCGGTCGAACATCACGATCTCACCCGCCGTCGGCAGGTGCTGGACGTAGCGCTGGAAGTACCACTGCCCCCGCTCCCGTTCGGTGGGCACGCCCAGCGCCACGGTGCGGGCGTAGCGCGGGTTGAGGTGTTCGGTGAAGCGCTTGATGGCGCCACCCTTGCCGGCGGCGTCGCGGCCCTCGAACAGGATGACGTGCTTGGTGCCGCGGTCCTGTGCCGAGTACTGGAACTTCAACAGCTCGATCTGCAGCTGCCGCTTCTCGACCTCGTACTCGCTGCGGCCCATGAGGGTGTCGTACGGGTAGCGGTCGCGCCACGTCTCGACGGCGTTGCCGAGCGGGTCGATGAGGTACGGGTCCTCACCGTGCACGTCGGTGACCGCATAGCCGTCCGCCACCAGGCGATCGATGTATTCGCGCAGGCTCGATTGGCTCATGGCAGGATCCAACCACTTCCCGGTGAACGGCGGGGAAACACCACGCCGAGTTGCGCATTGCTACGTGGGTGGCCGCCGCTCAGCCGAGCACCGGCCGGATGTGGAGGCCCACCTCCGGGTCCACCAGGACCTCCTGCGCCGCCGCGATGCCGCCGGCCAGGAGTTCCGCGTCGACGGGCACGTTGCGCTTCACCAGCGCCAGCGCGATGGGACCCAGCTCGTGGTGGCGGGCCGACGAGCCGACGAAGCCCACCGTTCGACCACCGAACTCGAGGGGGGCGCCCACCTCCGGCAACTGCGAGAGCGAGCCGTCGAGGTGCAGCTGCACGAGCCTGCGGGGAGGCCGGCCCAGCGTGTGCACGCGGGCCACGGTCTCCTGGCCCCGGTAACAGCCCTTCTCCAGGTGCGTGCCGAGCAGGCCGATCTCGTTGGGGATGGTCTTGTGGTCGGTGTCGACGAAGATGCGCGGCACGCCGGCCGCGACGCGCATCGCGTCGAACGCCCACGTGCCGACGGTGGCCTCCAGCGCGGCGTCCTCGGGGAGGAACACGTCGACCCCGCCGAGGTCGCCGTCGCGCACGCGCCACTGCGGGTCGAGCGGCACCTGGTGCCCGGCCCAGGCCAGGCGCAGGTCGCTGCGGCGGGCGACCTCGACGCGCATCGCGAAGCGCATCGACTCGAGGAACGCGATGAGGGCGTCGGCACGGCCCGGCTCGGTCCACGCCAGGAAGCTGTGGCCGTCGTCGGTGCCGTGCAGCACGTGCTCGATGTGGCCGGTGGGCGAGAGGATCAACGCGGTGGTCGACTGCCCCGCGGCCAGGCCGGAGAGGTGTTGCGTGGTGATCGAGTGCAGCCACGCGAGCCGGTCCGCGCCGGTGACCTCGACGACCTCCCTGTTGTGCAGGTCCACGACGCCTTGGCCGGACTCCAGGGACCGGGCCTCGGCGACGGGGTTGCCGAAGTGCCAGATGAGCCCCGCGTCGAGGCCCTCATCCATCCTCACCGCGGCCATCAGACGCGCTTCAGCCGGGCCCACATGTGGGGGCGCAGGTCGTGGCCGGTGGTGGAGCGGTCCAGCGCGTACATGAGGTCGCCCTCGACCTTGCCGTAGAGGCGCTGCCCCGACATGTGCTCGACGGAGGCGGACTCGCCACGCACCACCGCGTCGGTGGTCATGTCGATGCGGGTCACCTGGATCTTGCCCACGAGGATCTCCGTCCACCCGTCGGAGCTGGCCAGCTCCACCTCGACCGACGCGTCGGGCTTCGGGCGCCAGAAGCCGGTCTCCATCCCGAGCACCGTCGTGGCGCGGCCGATGTCGGCGCCGAGTTCGGCCTGCTCGTCGCCCTCCGTCTCCAGCAGGAACGTCTGCGAGACGTAGTACAGGTAGTCGGCCCCGTTGTGCTGGAACTCCATGCGCTGCTCGAACTGGAAGTCCTTGCCCTCATGGTCGGTGCCGTGGCCGGTGCCCTCCCAGCGACCGACCATCCAGCCCAGCGCGGTGAGCGCGGGGTTGAGGCCCTCGGGGACCTCGATGTCAATGTTCATCTGCGGTTCGGTCGACATGCGGGCCAGTATACGAAGCCGCCAGAATGGGCACCATGCGTGTCGTGGTGACGAGGGTGCTCGAGGCTTCAGTGCGGGTCGACGACGAGGTGGTGGCGGAGCTCGCACGCCCGGGCCTGCTGGTCCTGGCCGGCGTCGGGCACGACGACGGCGCCGAGGACGCCGCCGCGTTGGCGCGCAAGATCTGGTCATTGCGGATCCTCGAGGACGAACGGTCGGCCAGCGACGTCGACGCACCAGTGCTGGTGGTCAGCCAGTTCACGCTCCACGCGTCCACCCGCAAGGGCCGACGCCCATCGTGGAGCCGGGCGGCGGGCGGCGAGGTGGGTGAGCCGCTCATCGAGGAGCTGTGCAGGCAACTGGAGTTGCTGGGCGCGACGGTGGCACGGGGCCGGTTCGGCGCCCACATGCTGGTCGCGTCGGTCAACGACGGGCCGGTGACGATCACGATCGACACCAAGAACTGGGAGTGAGCCCGGGTCAGGCCGGGGTGAGGAACTCGACGGCGCTGAGCGAGACCGCGTCGGCGTTGGCCGCGCCGTCACCGGGCGCGGTGACCTCGAGCACCGTCATGGTCACGCCGGTGGCCTGGGTCGGCGGGAAGCGGACCTCCTGCAGGTTGCGGTTGTCGGCCGCCAGGCCCTGCACGAAGTAGGAGCCGTCGTCGAACTCCCAGCGCAGCGAGAGGATGCGCCGCTCCGCGAGGTAGCGCTCCGACCAGGCGGTGTTGCCGTTGACCACGCGCACCCCCACGAGCTGCCTGCGGCCTCCGAAGGTGAAGCGGACCTGCTCCCCGACCCCCTGCCCGTGGCACCGCCACAGGGTGCCCGCGTCGTCGTCGAGCAGCATGGCCGGGATGTCCCGGCTGTCCCCCTCGAGGCACTGCCCGTCGGCCGACTGGGGCGCCACGACCACCACCGGCCCCGAGTAGGCCAGGTCGGCGCTGCTCGGGCTGGACGACGGGGTGGCGGTGGCCGCCGGGGCGGGGCTCACCGTCACGACGGGGCTGCCGTCGCGGAACACGAAGAGCCTGCCGAGGGCGAACGCGGCGAGGAGGGCGATGACCAGGAGGCCCGCCAGGACACGGGGCGACATGCCGCGGGGTTCGAGCGGGACGGTCTTGACGGACGCACGCCTGTGCGCGAGGGGTTCCTTCGGCTCCTCGCGGCGCACCTCGTCGGAGCCATCGTCGGCCCCCTGCCGGAACAGGTCGTCCGGTAGGTCCTGCGTCATGGGCATCATGCTAGCGGGGGCCTCGCGGGCGCCCCGGACTTCTCGCAGGGAGGCGGCGCAACGCCCTAGGATGATGGAGTCCCGCAGAACGCGGAAGGAGGTCGGTCGTGAGCAACGTCGTTTTCGTCTCCTCCAAGGAAACTCCGCCCGAACTGGCCCTCCTGAGCCACCAGATCACCACCGTCACGTCGGCGGCCCAGGCGCTCATCGACGCCGAGGGCGCAGACGTCGTCGTGGTGGACGGCACCGTGGACCTCGCCGGAGCCCGCTCCACGTGCCAGGCCCTCTCCCGGGGCGGCAACACCCCGGTGCTGCTGATCGTCGCGCTGTCGGGCCTGGCGGTGCTCTCGCCCGACTGGGGCTTCAACGACTTCGTGGCCGCAGGGAGCGAGCCCGCCGAGATCGACGCCCGCATCCGCGTGCTGACGAGGTCCAGCGCTGATCCCGACCTGTTGGTGGCGGGCCCCATCCGGGTCGACGGCGCGGCCTACACGGCCAGCCTCGACGGCGCGCCGCTGGACCTCACCTACACCGAGTTCGAGCTCCTGCGCTACCTCATGCAGCACCCCGGGCGCGTCCTGTCGAGGGAGACCCTGGTCAGCCAGGTGTGGGGGTACGACTACTACGGTGGTACCCGTACCGTGGACGTCCACGTGCGCCGGCTTCGGGCTAAGCTCGGCCAATTCGACTACTACATCGGCACCGTGCGCAACGTGGGCTACCGCTTCGCCAGTGCCAGGGAGGCGCATCGTGCTGGTTAGCTTGACGACTCTGACGCCGACGATGCAGGACGCCCTGCGCCGTCTCGTCGCGGCGATCACGGAGCATGACGGCATCTCCCCCGTCAACGAATCCGGCTCGCTGGGCATCGACGGCGTGCGCGAGGCCGACTTCTTCTTCATGGGCAAGCGCTCGGACCCGTACGGCTTCGTCGTGTGCGACGAACGCGACGGCACGCTCCTGGTGGGCGTCCACCCGGACCACCGACGGCAGGGCGTGGGTACCGAACTGCTGCAGGAGGCGCTGCGCGCCCACCCCGGGTCGTCGGCGTGGGCCTTCGGTACGCTGCCGGGTTCGCGTGAGCTGGCCGCCCGCGTCGGCATGCGGCCGGTGCGCGAACTGCTGCGCATGGAACTGCCCGTCTCCGCCCGTCCCGCGCCGACTGCGGCCCCCGGCCTGCCCGCCGGCTACACCCTCGACACGTACGCACCCGCAGACCGTGAGCAGGTCGTCGCGGTCAACGCGGCGGCGTTCGCGCACCACCCGGAGCAGGGCCGCCTCACCGTGGCGGAGTTCGACGACCTCACGCGCCAGCCGTGGTTCGACCCCACGGGCCTGTTCGTCGCGCGCCACGACGGCGACGTCGTCGGCTTCCACTGGACGAAGCGCCACGGCGGCGGGCTGGGCGAGGTCTACGTGATCGCCGTCGCACCGGAGCACGAGGGACGGGGCCTCGGCCGGGTCCTGCTGGACGCCGGCCTCGACCACCTGACGCGCCAGGGCGACGACCGGATCCAGCTCTACGTCGAGGGCGACCAGAAGCGGGTGGTGGCCATGTACCTCAAGGCCGGCTTCGGGATCGCCCAGACCGACACCAGCTTCGAGAGGGCACAGGCATGAGTGAGACGGCCACCGAGAGGCACGACGAGGCCTCCCTCCCCGCAGATCGCTACCTCGACCGCGAACTGAGCTGGCTCGCGTTCAACGACCGCGTGCTCGACCAGGCCAAGGACAAGCTGCGCGTGCCGCTGATCGAGCGTGCCAAGTTCCTGGCGATCTTCTCCTCCAACCTCGACGAGTTCTTCATGGTGCGCGTCGCTGGCCTCAAGCGGCGCATCGCCGCGGGGGTGGCCGTGCCCACGGTGCTGGGCAAGATGCCGGGCGAGCTGCACGACGAGCTGCTCGAGCGGGTGGGCCGTCTCGTGCAGCAGCAGTCCCGCGTCTTCCAGGACGACGTGCGCCCCGCCCTGCGCGCCGAGGGCATCGAGATCCTCAAGTGGGACGAGCTCACGGCCACGGAGAAGGACTCGATGCGCGCGCTGTTCGCCGAACGCATCTTCCCCGTGCTGACGCCGCTCGCGGTGGACCCGTCACACCCGTTCCCCTACATCTCCGGCCTGTCGCTGAACCTCGCCGTGCTGCTGCGCAACCCCACCACCGGGGCGCGCCAGTTCGCGCGGGTCAAGGTGCCACCGGTGCTGTCGCGCTTCATCCGGCTGGCCGAGGGCCGCTACCTCCCGCTGGAGGAGATCATCTCGCGCCACCTGCGCCAGCTGTTCACCGGCATGCAGGTGCTGTCGCACACCACCTTCCGCGTCACCCGCAACGAGGACATCGAGGTGGAGGAGGACGACGCCGAGAACCTCCTGTTCGCGCTGGAGAAGGAACTGCTGCGCCGCAAGGTGGGACGCCCGCCGGTGCGGCTCGAGGTCGAGGAGGACATCGACCAGCAGATGCTCGACACCCTCATCAGCGAGCTCGACATCAAGGCCAACGAGGTCTACCGCCTCCCTGCGCCGCTGGACCTGACGGGCCTGTTCGCGCTGGGCGACTCCAGGCGCGAGGACCTCAAGTACCCCAACTTCCTCCCCATCACGCACCCCGACCTCGCGGAGGTCGAGAGCGCGAGCCCCGCGGACATGTTCAAGGCGCTGAAGCTGCGCGACGTGCTGGTGCAGCACCCGTACGACTCCTTCGCCACCTCGGTGCAGCGCTTCATCGAGCAGGCTGCGGCTGACCCGGCGGTGCTGGCCATCAAGCAGACGCTGTACCGCACCTCCGGCGACTCGCCCATCGTCGACGCGCTCATCGACGCGGCGGAGATGGGCAAGCAGGTGCTGGCCATCGTCGAGATCAAGGCCCGCTTCGACGAGCAGAACAACATCGGCTGGGCGCGCAAGCTGGAGAAGGCCGGCGTACACGTCGTCTACGGCATGCTCGGCCTCAAGACCCACTGCAAGCTGGCGCTCGTGGTCCGCGAGGAGGGCGACGGACTTCGCCGCTACGCCCACATCGGCACCGGCAACTACAACCCGAAGACCGCCCGCCAGTACGAGGACATGGGCCTGCTGACGTCCCACCCGATCATCACCGACGACGTGGCGCGCCTGTTCAACCACCTCTCGGGCATGACGCAGGAAACGCACTACCGGCGCCTGCTGGTGGCCCCCCACGGCATCCGCAAGGGGCTGCTGTCCTACATCGACGGCGAGATCGCCAACCACCGGCGCGGCCTGCCCTCGGGCATCAAGATCAAGGTCAACTCCATCGTCGACGAGGCCGTCATCGACGGCCTGTACCGCGCCTCGCAGGCCGGGGTTCCGGTCGACATGTGGGTGCGCGGCATCTGCACCATCCGCCCCGGCGTGCCCGGGTTGAGCGAGAACATCCGCGTGCGTTCGATCCTCGGGCGGTTCCTGGAGCACTCACGGATCTACTCGTTCGTCGGCGGCGGCCGGCCCATCGTCGGCATCGGCTCCGCAGACCTGATGCACCGCAACCTCGACCGCCGGGTCGAGGCCATCGTCGGGCTCACCAACCCCGCGCACCTTCTGCAGGTGGAGGAACTGTTCGACATGGCGTTCTCGCCCGACGTCGTGCACTGGGAACTCAACGACGACACGTGGACCGTGCACACCACCGACGCGGCGGGCAAGCCCCTGATCGACCTCCAGGAGTGGCTCATCCAGCTCACCGCGGCCCGGCGCGCCACCCGATGAGCCGCCGCGCCGAGATCCGCGCGGCGGGCGCCGTCGTGCTGCGCGGCGAGGGTGACCGCACGCAGGTGTTGATGATCCACCGCCCCGCCTACGACGACTGGTCTCTGCCGAAGGGCAAGGGCACCGTCGACGAGCTGCCGCCTCAGACGGCGGTGCGCGAGGTGTTCGAGGAGGCAGGTGTCGCCGTCCGGCTGGGCCTGCGCCTGCCGCCCATCCAGTACAAGCTGACCAAGGGCCTCAAGGCCGTGCAGTACTGGCGCGCGGAGGTGCTCGCGGAGCAGCCGTTCGAACCGAACCGCGAGGTGGACAAGATCCGGTGGGCCACCGTCGACAAGGCCATGCGCACCCTCACCTACGCCGACGAACGGCGCCTCCTGTCGACGGCGCTGCTGAAGCCGCGCACCACCCCGCTGTTGCTGGTGCGCCACGCCAAGGCCATGCTGCGCAAGGACTGGAGTGGCCCCGACCAGGAGCGCCGCCTCACGGGGCGGGGCCGTCGGCAGGCCAGGGAGTTGGCCCAACTGTTCGGCGCCTACGGCGTGGAGAGCCTGGTGAGTTCGTCGTCGACGCGGTGCGTGCAGACCCTGCGGCCGTACGCCGAGCAGCGCGGGCTGGAGATCGTCACGGAGGACGTGTTGACAGAGGAGGAGGGCACGGTGCACCCGCGCGAGGTGCGCAGGTACGTCTCCGACCTCTTCCAGGCCAGCCAGGTGCCGACCGCGCTGTGCGGCCACCGGCCGGTGCTGCCGTCGATGTACGAGGGCCTGGGCCTCAAGGCCAAGCCCATGGTGGTCGGCGAGGTGGTCGTCGTGCACCGCGACGACGAGGGGCAGCGGGTCGCCGTCGAGGTGCACAAGCCCACTGCCTGAGGAGCCCCTCGCCTCCGCGAAACGGGCCGAAATGCAACGATCTGGTCACGGCTAGCCCCAAAACAGCTGTTTGGGGACAAAACTCGTCGCTCGTTCACCATCTGTTAACCAAACTGCGGGTGTTCGGTTACTTGATCGTCCTACCTTCCCTGAGGGAACACACGTTCACCCCGGGCCGCAAGAGGCCCACACCGTCGTCTCGGAAGGTAAAATCCCGAAATGAAGATCCGCCTGACCGCCGCTCTCGGCCTGTCGGCCGCCCTCCTCCTGTCGGCCTGCGCCGCCAACGAGGGCACCACCAACAACTCCGGCACGGAGACCACCGCTGCCGTCGAGACCTCCGCTCCTGAGTCGACCGAAAGCGCGACCACCGAGGAGGCCGCCCCGGCCTCCGACCTCGAGGGCACCCTCTCCGGCATCGGCGCCTCCGCGCAGGAAGTGGCGCAGCAGACCTGGATCGTCGGTTTCCAAACCGCGAACGAGGGCGTCACCATCAACTACTCCCCCGAGGGCTCCGGCGCCGGCCGGGAGGCGTTCATCGGCGGCGGCGCTGACTTCGCCGGCTCGGACCGCGCGTTCAAGACCGAGGAGATCGGCGAGAACACCTTCTCGCAGTGCGTCGACAAGCCGATCAACCTGCCGGTCTACATCTCCCCGATCGCCGTCGTCTTCAACGTCGAGGGTGTCACCGACCTGAACCTCGACGCCGACACCCTGGCCGCCATCTTCAAGGGCGACATCACCAAGTGGAACGACGAGAAGATCGCCGCCCTCAACGAGGGCGTCGAACTGCCCGACCTGGACATCACCGCCGTCCACCGCTCCGACACCTCGGGCACCACCGAGAACTTCACCGACTACCTCGCCACCGCCGCCCCGAGCGTCTGGGACGCCGAGAAGTCCGGTGACTGGCCGTACGAGGGTGGCGAGGCCGCCGCCCAGACCCAGGGCGTCGTCGCCGCCGTCTCCGGCGGCGTGGGCACCATCGGCTACGTCGATGCCTCGCAGGCCGGCAACTTCTCCACCGCCAAGCTCGGCAAGGACGGCTCGTTCCACGGCCCGACCACCGAGGCCGCTGCCGCGATCGTCGAGAACTCGCCGATCGAGGAAGGCCGCGCCGAGAACGACATGGCCATCGCACTCGACCGTGAGGCCGAGGGCTACCCGATCGTCCTCGTGTCCTACCTGATCGTCTGCCAGGACTACCAGGACGACGCCAAGGCCGAGCTCGTGAAGGCCTACGCCAGCTACATCGCCTCGCAGGAGGGCCAGACCGCCGCCGCCGAGCGCGCCGGCTCCGCCCCGCTGTCGGCCTCGCTCACCGAGCAGGTCACCGCTGCGATCGATTCCATCGCCTGATCAAGTAACCTCTGATCGATGCAAAGTCGCGTCACCCCTTCCGGGTGACGCGACTTTGCACGATCATGGGCATGGACATCTGCCCACCCCCGTCCTCGTCCGATCCAGGAGCGCCTCCATGTCGGCAACAGATGCAGCCGAAGCCCCTCAGACCGACCCCACTCCCGAATCCGAATCGCACTCGCTGCAGCGCAGCAGGAAGCGGTTCGGTGACTCCTTCTTCCGGGGTCTGTCCACCGGATCGGGCATCCTGATCCTCCTCATCCTCGCGGCAGTGGCCGCGTTCCTCGTCGGCCTCGCGCTGCCCGCGCTGCTGGCCGACAAGGAGACACTCCAGTTCGGTCGCGGCCAGTCCTTCTGGTCCTACGTGTGGCCCTACGCGTTCGGCACCATGTGGTCGGCCATCCTCGCGATGGTCATGGCGGTGCCGGTCGCCGTCGGCATCGCGCTGTACCTGACGCACTACGCACCCAAGCGCGTGGCGTCCACCTTCGGCTACATCGTCGACCTCCTCGCCGCCGTGCCCTCCGTCGTGTTCGGCCTCTGGGGCATCGCGGTGCTCGCCCCGGCCATGCGCCCCCTGTTCCTGTGGCTCAACGAGTACTTCGCATGGATCCCGCTGTTCTCCGGCCAGGTCTCCGGCACCGGCCGCACGATCTTCACCGCCTCAGTGGTGCTCGCGGTCATGATCCTGCCGATCATCACTGCCATCTCCCGCGAGGTCTTCCTGCAGACGCCCAAGCTCCACGAGGAGGCCTCGCTGGCGCTGGGCGCCACCCGTTGGGAGATGATCCGCCAGGCCGTCATCCCGTTCGGCATGCCCGGGATCGTGTCGGCCTGCATGCTGGGCCTGGGCCGCGCGCTGGGCGAGACGATGGCGGTGGCCATGGTGCTGTCCGGCTCCGGCATCGTCAGCTGGAAGCTGCTCACCAGCCAGAACCCCAACACCATCGCGGCCAACATCGCGCAGTCCTTCCCCGAGGCGCACGACATCGGCCGCAACCAGCTCATCGCCACCGGCCTGGTGCTGTTCATCATCACGTTGGCCGTCAACATGACCGCGCGCTGGATCATCAACCGCCGCAAGGAATTCTCGGGAGCCAACTGATGAGCACGACACTGACCAAGCCGCCCGTGCAGTCCACCGACGTGAAGCTCAGCTCGCTCACCCACGGCCAGCTCCCCCGGTTCACCGGCCTGGCCACCCTCGTGGTGTCAGTGGCCGTCGCTGCCGGGCTCCTGTCGCTGCTGAGGTCCGCCAACGTCGCCAGCGTGATCGCCGTCGGCGCCCTGCTGTTCCTGGTGGCGATCTTCCTCCTGTCCGCCGCCGTCGAGGGCGTGCGCCGCGCGAAGGACCGCCTGGCCAAGTACATCGTGACCGGGTTCTTCCTCGTCGCGTTGACGCCGCTGGTCTCCGTCATCTGGGGCACGTTGGCCAACGGCCTGGCCCGTTTCGACGGCGTGTTCTTCTCCTGGTCGATGCGCAACATCCTCGGCGAGGGCGGCGGCGCCGTCCACGCCATCTGGGGCACGCTGATCATCACCGGCATCTCCACCCTCATCTCGGTGCCCGTCGGCCTCATGACCGCCATCTACCTGGTGGAATACGCAGGCAACGGCAAGCTGGGCGCCTCGATCCGCTTCTTCGTGGACGTCATGACCGGCATCCCGTCGATCGTCGCCGGCCTGTTCGCCTACACCATGTTCTCGATCATCTTCGGGGCCGGCCACAAGTCCGGCCTGTCCGGTGCCGTCGCGCTGTCGATCCTGATGATCCCGACGGTGGTGCGCTCCACGGAGGAGATGCTGCGGATCGTGCCCAACGAGCTGCGCGAGGCCTCCTACGCCCTGGGCGTGCCCAAGTGGCGCACGATCCTCAAGGTCGTGCTGCCCACCTCCATCGCCGGCATCATCACCGGCGTCGTGCTGTCCATCGCCCGCGTCATCGGCGAGACGGCGCCCCTGCTCGTGACCGCGTCGATCACGTCGTCGATGAACCTCGACCCGCTCGACAACCCGATGGCCACCCTGCCGGTGTTCGTCTACAACCAGTACATGTACGCCCCCGGCATCGACACCGCGGCCTACCATGCGCGTGCATGGGCAGGCGCCCTCACCCTCATTCTGATCGTCATGGGACTGAACGCCATCGGGCGCTTCATCGCCTGGAAGTTCGCCCCCAAGGCCGGACGCTGACCCGAAGGAACCTGGAAAATGTCCAAGCGCATTGAGATCAAGGATCTCGACATCTACTACGGCAAGTTCCATGCCGTGAAGTCGGTCGACATGACCATCGAGCCCCGTTCGGTGACGGCGTTCATCGGCTCATCCGGCTGCGGCAAGTCCACCGTGCTGCGCTCACTGAACCGCATGCACGAGGTCATCCCCGGCGCCTACGTCGACGGCCAGGTGCTGCTGGACGGCGTGGACCTCTACGCCCCCAACGTGGACCCGGTGCGCGTGCGCCGTCAGGTGGGCATGGTGTTCCAGCGCCCCAACCCGTTCCCGACGATGTCGATCAAGGAGAACATCCTGGCCGGCGTCCGGCTGAACAACGCGCGCATCTCCCGCAAGGACGCCGACGAACTGGTCGAGAAGTCGCTGCGTGGTGCCAACCTGTGGAACGAGGTCAAGGACCGCCTCGACCGCCCCGGTTCGGGTCTCTCCGGCGGCCAGCAACAGCGCCTCTGCATCGCCCGCGCGATCGCCGTCGAGCCCGACGTCCTGCTGATGGACGAGCCCTGCTCCGCGCTCGACCCGATCTCGACCTTGGCCATCGAGGACCTGATCAAGGACCTCAAGGAGGACTACACCGTCGTCATCGTGACGCACAACATGCAGCAGGCCGCCCGCGTGTCGGACCAGACGGCGTTCTTCAACCTGAAGGCCCACGGCCAGCCCGGTGAGCTCATCGAGATGGGCCCCACCGAGAAGATCTTCCACAACCCGGAGCAGAAGGCCACCGAGGACTACATCACCGGCCGCTTCGGCTGAGCACCACCCGCACGACGGCGTCGCCTTGTAGGCGGCGCCGTTTCGCGTCCCCGGGAGCCGCGCGCGGCCCAGCCCACGCCCCCGGCGGGCAGGATCAGCAGCGCGGCGACGACCGCCAGGCCGCCGTAGCCGAGCCAGGCCAGCACCGGGCCGCCGACCAAGGCCGCAGCCGCGCCGGCGTAGTTCATCAGGGCGTCGGTGGCGCCCTGGAGCGGCACGCGCATCTCACCTGAGTCCGTGCGCGCCAGCAGCGCCGAGCCCGAGATCATCGTGAAGGACCATCCCACGCCCAGCACCACGAGGGCCGCCGTCACCACCGGGTACGACGACGGCGCCACCAGGATGAGGCCGGCCGTCACCGACAGCAGCACCAACCCGACCAACGCCGTGCGCATGGCCCCGAAGCGGTCCGCCAGCCAGCCGACGACGGGGCTCAACGCGTACATGCCCATGATGTGCAGGCTGATCACCAGGCCGATCGACCCCAACCCGTGGCCCTCGTGGCCGAGGTGCACCGGCGTCATCGACATCACCCCCACCATGACGGCGTGCCCCACCACGATCAACAGGACGCCGAACCGTGCTACCGGGCGCGTCGCCGCCCACCTCAGGGCAGCGACGGCGCCCACCCTGGCCCCGGGCTCCGCGGCCTGCCCCGCGGGCGACTCCGGCGCAGCAGCGGCCGTGCCCCGGTACAGCCCGACGATGACCAGCCCGGCCAGCACGAAGCCGGCCACGCTGAACAGGTACGGCCCAGCCAGCTCGGGCAGCAGGACGCGCCGCCCCAGCCGCCCGCCGGGGCCGCTCAGGTTGGGGCCGACCACCGAGCCGATCGTGGTGGCCCACAGCACCACCGACATCACCGTGGCGCGCCGTCCGGGCGCTGCGAGGTCCGAGGCGGCGTAGCGCGACTGCAGGTTGGTGGCCTGCGCCGCGCCGAACGCGATCAGCCCGGCCAGCACCACCAGCAGCCAGCCGAACCACGCCCCGACCAGCACGGTCACCGCCCCGATCGCCGCGATGAGGTAGCCCAGGGCCAGCGCAGCGCGGCGGCCCCGACGAGCCGCGAGGTTGGCCAACGGCACGGCGAGCACGCCGGCGCCGAGGATGCTCAGCGCCTGCCCCGCGCCCGCCAGGTGGTCGCCGCCCATCGAGGCGACCAGCAGCGCGCCGACGGCGATGCCCGAGGCGACGCCCACGCCACCGAGGGAGTTGCCGAGGATCAGTGCGACGAGCGGCCTGCGCGGCGTCACCCGCTCAGCCCTGCCTGGGCGCGACGCGCCAGTAGTAGAGCGGCTCGGGCGGCTTGCCACAGCTCACCGGTGCCTCCCCGTCCGTGACGACCCGCTCGACGTCGACAGTGATCTCCCAGGCCCCCAGCCGGACCCGCACGCCGCCGTCGACCAGCGCGCTGCTGATGTCGACGGCGGGGACGGGCGCGAGCGAGATGCCCGCCGTGTCGGGGTGCGGTGTCTCGTCGCGACGGCCGAACTCGGCCAGCGCCCACGCCTCGGCGGCCTGCTGCTCCGGCGGCAGGTGGGACCGGCCCCTGTCCTTGCGGGCACCGCCGGGCCACAGCGCACGGTCCGCAGCAGCGCGGAAGGCGCTCACCGCCGCCACGGCGTTGAGCCGCCCGAGGACCTGGCCGGTGGGCAGCAGCAGCATGGTGGGCGCGAATCGGTGGCCACCCAGGTGTGAGGACTCCCAGATGGACTCGGCGCCCACCTCGCGGGTCAGCGCGGCGAGGATCGGGCGCCCGGCGAGGGCGCAGCACTGGTCGCGCCGCGCGTGGCTGCACACCAGCATGGCGGCGCCGCCGTCGTGGCCCGCGGGCACGCCCCGCCCACCCCACTCGCGCACCCAGGCGAGCAGCTCGGCGGGCTCGCCCACCTCGAAGCGCCTGAGCCAGCCCCCGTCGGCGAACCCACCGGAGACCAGCACCGCGAGCGGGTCGGCGCCGATCGTGCGGCGCTCGGGGTGCCGGATCAACACCAGGCGCCCGCCGAGGCCCTGCACGGTGGCCTCCAGTTCCGCGCCGACGGTGGGGTCGAGGAGGCGGGCCTCCGTCGCGGCCAGCGCCCCCCACGGGCCGGGGATCTCGAGACAGACGTAGAAGTCGGCGCGCGCGGCGGTGCCCCAGGCGGGGAGATCGGCGCGCGACCACTCCATCGAGCAACGCAGCATGGGGCCGACACTACTCGGTCGGCGCAGGTGGCTAGGCAAGCCTCACCTTGATTGAACCTGCGACGAAGAAGGCGAAGACTGAGGTGATGGCTGGACTTCTCAGGCGTTACCCCCTCGTGGCGGCGACTCTGACCGCCCTCGCCGCGGTGCTCGTGCTCCAGTTGACGGGGCAGGAGGTGGCCGCCCAATGGCTGGGCACGGCCTATGTCGTCCTCGTCGTGGCGCTGACCGCCGTCGACATGGCCCGCGACATCGCGCGCGGGCACTACGGCCTCGACATCCTCGCAGTCGTGGCCATGGTCGCCGCCGTCGCGGTGGGCGAACACCTGGCCGCGCTCATCGTCGTGCTGATGCTCACCGGTGGTGAGGCGCTCGAGGACTTCGCCTCGGCCCGCGCCGCCCGTGACCTGGACGCGCTGCTCAGGCGGGCCCCCGTCTCGGCGCACCGCCTCGACTCCGACGAGCCCGGTGCCGCCGTCACCGACATCCCCGTCGACGCGGTGCGGCCCGGGGACCTGCTGCTCGTGAAGCCCTCCCAGGTGGTGCCGGTCGACGGCGAACTGCTCACCGAGGAGGCGACGTTCGACGAGTCGTCGCTGACCGGCGAGTCGCTGCCGGTGACGCGCACCCACGGCGACTCCGTGCTCTCGGGCTCCCTCAACGGCGAACGCGCCATCCACATCCGCGCCACCGCGGACGCGGCCCACTCGCAGTACCAGCAGATCATCGCCCTGGTGCAGCAGGCGGAACAGTCGAAGGCGCCGACGGTGCGGGTGGCGGACCGTTACGCCATCCCGTTCACGCTGGTGTCGCTGCTCATCGCCGGGCTGGCGTGGTGGGTCTCCGGCGACCCGGTGCGCTTCGCCGCCGTCCTCGTGCTCGCGACGCCCTGCCCGCTGCTGATCGCCGCACCCGTGGCCTTCATGGGCGGCATGAGCGCCTCGGCCCGCTCCGGCATCATCGTCAAGGGCGGCGCGACGCTGGAGGCGCTCGCCCGCGCTCGCTCGGTCGCCTTCGACAAGACCGGCACCCTGTCGTACGGCGAGCCGGAGCTGGTCGACGTCGTCACCGCCAACGGCACGCCCTCCGACGAGTTGCTGCGGCTGGCCGCGTCGGCCGAGCAGTACTCGTCCCACGTGCTGGCCCGGGGCATCATCCGGGCGGCGGAGGCCCGTGGGCTGCAGCTGGGCAGCGCGCGGCACGCCGAGGAGGTCGCCACCAACGGCGTGGCGGCCGACATCGACGGGCGGCGCGTCGTCGTCGGGAAGTTCGCGTTCGTCCGGGGTGAGGACCCGGCCGCGCACCCCGTGCCGCTCGGCGCGGGCCAGACCTCCGTGGCGGTGGCGGTCGACGGGCGCTTCGCGGGCACCCTGCTGCTCGCGGACCGGCTCCGCGACAACGCCGCCGACACCGTCGCCCAGCTGAACCGGCTGGGCCTCACCGAGATCGTGATGCTCACCGGCGACAACGAGGACACCGCCCGCTCGCTCGCCGAGCAGGCGGGCATCACGCAGGTCCACGCCGACCTGCTCCCGGCCGAGAAGGTGGAGCGCGTCCACGCCCTGCCGGCCCCGGCGATCATGGTCGGCGACGGCGTCAACGACGCCCCCGTGCTGGCGACGGCGGGCGTGGGCATCGCGATGGGCGCCCGCGGCGCCACCGCGGCCAGCGAGTCAGCCGACGCGGTGATCGTGCGCGACGACGTGCACCGCGTCGTCCGGGCCGTGACCATCGGCCGGCACACCTACCGGGTGGCCCTGACGGCCATCTGGATCGGCATCGTGCTGTCGCTGGGGCTGATGGTCGTGGCGGCGTTCGGGCACATCCCGCCCGTCGCGGGCGCGCTGACGCAGGAAGCCGTCGACCTCGCCGCCATCCTCTACGCGCTGCGAGCGCTCACCGGCGGAGGGCGCGACCCTCAGCCGCAGTCGACCAGGCCGACGGAGGACTTGAGCCGCAACACGCGGCTGGTGGATTCCACCACCTGATCCGCGAACTCGGCGTCCTCGTCGGCCCGCTCCAGCGTCGCGGTGACCATCGGGCGCATCACCGACGGGTTGGCGTTGATCACCAGATCACCGCCCGCCTCGAAGAAGCGCAGTGCCCGCTCCCCGGGCGCCACCGACTTCACCGACGCGGCGGCGCCCAGGTCGTCGGCGATCACCACGCCGTCGAAGCCCAGTTCGTCGCGCAACATGTCGGTGATGACGGCACGGGAGAAGACGCCCTCGTTGTCCGGGTCGATCCGGGTGAACACGGCCGACGAGACCATGACGGAGTCCACGCCGGCCTCGATGGCCGCCCTGAACGGCGCCAGGTTGGCCGAGTCGGCCGTGGTGTCGGTGTCCTCGGCCGCGCCGAAGTCGGTGTTGGTGGTGACCTCGCCCAGGCCGGGGAAGTGCTTCACGGAGGTGGCGATCCCCGCCGACTGCATCGCCTCGACGAAGCCGACCACGGACTCCGACACCCGTTCCGGGTCCGAACCGTAGTCGCGCTGCAGTTTCCCGATGGGTTCGTTGCTGCTCCGCTTGGCTTCCGGGACCACGTCCGCGACGGGGGCAAGGTCGTAGCGCACGCCCGCGGCCCGCAGCTGCTCGGCCCACTCGGTGGCGGCCGCCCGCAGTTCCCCGGCCGGCAGCTCGCCCTGCTCGCGGGCCGGTGGGATGGCGTCGAAGCCCTCGCCCCCCAGGCGCTGGACGCTGCCGCCCTCCTGGTCGACCGCCACGAGCAGCGGCAGTTGCGCGGTGCCGAGGCTGCCGAGTTCGGCGGTGAGCCTGCGGATGGCTCCCGAGCCCGCCGTCGTGTTGCCGAGGAGCACCACGGAGCCGATGCGCGAATCGGTGATGGCCGACCGGGTGGCGGGGTCCAGCCCGCCGGTGTCGACGCCCACCATGAACAGCTGCCCCACCTGCTGCTCCGGCGTGAGCTCCTCGGCCAGCGCGCGACACTGGTCTCCCGCCCCCGCCGAGGCGGCGGCCTCGGAGGACGCGGTGGCGCCCGTGGAGGGGGCGGCGTCTCCCAGCGGGCTCGCCTCCGCCGAGGCCGTGTCGACGGCGGGCTCAGCAGTCCGGTACGGCGGCGGCACCAACGGCTCGACCGCACATCCGGTCAGCCCCAGCGCCACCACCCCAGCCACTGCCAGGGCCGGCCTCACTTGACGTGCTCCCGGTGCTGCTGTGCCGAGAGGAGGCCGAGCAGCGCGTTCTCCACGACCTCCGGCAGCGCCGGGTGGATCCAGTACTGGCCGCGCGCCATCTCGTCGACGCGCAGCCCGAAGCTCATGGCCTGGATGAGCGGCTGGATCAGGGTGGGGGCCTGCGGGCCGATGATGTGGGCACCGAGCAGCCGCCAGCTGCCCGGGTCCGCCAACAGCTTCACGAAGTGGCCCTCGTCCTCGAGCGCCCAGCCGTACGCCACGTCACCGAAGCGCTGACGTGCCGCGACGTACGGGGTGCCCCACTCCTTGAGCTGCTCCTCCGTGGCGCCGACGGCGGCGACCTGCGGATCACTGAAGACCGCGTACGGGACGTAGCGGTGGTCGGTCTCGACGGGCCGGTCGGGATGCAGCAGGTTGTGCTGCACGGTGCGCATCTCGGCGTTGGCGACGTGCTTGAGCAGGTAGTCGGACGACACGTCGCCGAGCGCCCACACGCATTCGGCGCTCGTGCGCTGCTGCGCATCGACACGGATCTGGCCGCGCGGCCGCACCTCGACGCCGCCCGCGGCCGGGGCGAGGCTGTCGGAGTTGCGCACCCGGCCGACGGCCACCAGGACGGCGTCGGCGTAGTACTCGTACTCGATGCCGTTGCGGTCCGTGGTCACGACGGTGACGCCGCCGTCGGCGCTGCGCTCGAACGACGCCAGCGTCTGGTTGAGGCGCAACTGCACCCGCTGGCCCAGCTTGTGCGCGAACTGCTCGGAGACCTCCCTGTCCGCCCCGCGCAGCATGACGTCGGAACGGTTGATCAGCGTCACCTCGGTGCCGAGCGACGCGAAGACGTGGGCGAACTCGGAGGCGATGAAACCGCCGCCGAGGATGACGAGGCGCTTGGGCCGCTCGTCGATGCGCATGATGGTGTCAGAGGTGTACAACCGGTCCGCGACGTCGTCCATCCCGGGCACGTCGACCATGCGCGGGCGCGAGCCGGCGGCCAGCACGATGCGGTCTGCGCTGATCTGGACGTCACCCACCTGCAGGGTGCGCTCGCCGATGAAGCGGGCCTCGTCGCGGAACACCGTCACGTTGGGCGAGCGGAGGCGCCAGTCGAGCCCACCGGCGGAGATGGGGTCGATGCGGCCGAAGATGCGGTCCCGGATGGCGGCCCAGTCCGAGCCCTTGTACTCGAGGTCGATCCCCAGCCGGGCGGCCTCCCGCGGCGAGGCCGCCAGGTCTGCGGGGAGGACGAACATCTTGGTGGGGATGCAGCCGCGGTTGAGGCAGGTGCCGCCGAAGGTCTCGTCCCTGTCGATCAGGGCGATGTTCCACTTCTCGAACCGTTCATCGATGAGGGAGTTTCCGGAGCCGGAGCCGATGACGACGAGATCGAAGTGCTGCATGGCGCCCATTCTTCCACGCGTAAGGTAAAGGCCATGAGCAACACGTGGTCAGTGGTAACCGGAGGGTCGACGGGGCTGGGCGTCGCCTTCGCAGAGCGGCTCGCGGCGGAGGGCAGCGACATCTGGCTGGCCGCGCGCAGCGAGGACCAGATGCAGGAGGTGGCTGCGCGCCTCGAGTCGCAGTACGGGGTGGCCACGCGCATCTCGACGGTGGACCTCACCCACCGGGAGGCCCGCGCCGCGTTCATCGCCGAGGTCACGGCGGCCAAGGTGGGCCACCTGGTCAACAACGCCGGCTTCGCGCAACTGGGCCACTTCGCCGACTCGGATCCCGAGGGCACCAGCGACATGCTCGAGCTCAACATCGTCGCGCTGACCGAAATGGTGCACGCCGTGCTGCCCGGCATGCTGGCGCGCGGGCGCGGCGCCATCGTGAACGTCGCCTCCACCGCCGCGTTCCAGCCCACCCCGAACATGGCTGCCTACGCGGCCAGCAAGGCCTACGTGCTGCGCTTGAGCGTGGCGCTGTGGCGCGAGCTGAAGCACACCGGCGTCCGCGTCATCGCCAGCTGCCCGGGCGCCACGGCCACCGGCTTCTGGGCCAACGGCGGCAACGACGACATGATGCGCAACCGCCGCTCCCCCGAGCAGGTCGCCGACGTGACGTTCGACGCGTTGCGCAAACACCGGCCGTTCGTCGTCGACGGCACGCTCAACCGCGCGATGGCGCTGGCCACCCGGGCCGTGCCCATGGGCCTCCAGACGCACGTCGCGCACTTCATCACGTCGCGCTGAGCTCAGGAGACCGTGACGGTCTTGTTCTCCTTGAGCTCGCCCTCGTTGTCGTCGGTCACCAGGACGGTGATGTCGAGGTTGCCCCGCGGCAGACTCGTCGTCACGCTCCACACGCGCCAGCCCTCCACGTTGACGCCGGCCGTGGTCTGCGCCGAGGTCTCGAGGATGACGGCGCCGGACTCCTGGTTGGTGATGCGGACGATGGGCACGCCCATGCCCTCCTTCACCGTGCCGATGATCGACGTCTTGCCCGCGGTGAGCTGCGCCTGGTTGCGCGGTGAGCTGATCCACACCGCGGGCATGGGGTCGAGCCCCGTGCGGCGATACCCGGCCGGGTCGTTGAAGCCCTCGGGCGCCGCCCCGCCGTCGGCGCGGAACACCACCGTGAGCTGGGGGTTGCCCACCAGCTCGGACGCCGTGTAGATCACCTGGTCACGGGCCCGGGCGATGGCGATCGGCGAGGTGAGGTCCTCGTAGGCATCCGTCGACAGGTCCACGACCAGTTCGTCGCCGTGGATCTCCGCGCTGATGAGCTTGCCCGCGCTCCACACCGTGCGGTAGTCGGGGTCCAGCGGGACGAGGCTCAGCAGCGAGCCGAGCGCCGAGCGCACGATGTTGCCGGTGGAGGGCAGGTCCCTCAGTTCGCGGTACAGCTTCCAGTCGTTGGCCACGTAGTAGAGCGGGGTGTTGCGCACCACGGCCGGCAGCGAGCGCGACTCGACCGCCGTCGGGGTGGTGACCTGTTCGGTGACGGGTGCGACGATGGGCCCGCTCCCGTCCCTGGTCATGGCCGCCAGCCCGATGCCCAGCACGACGGCGAGCGCGGTCAACGCGGCCACGGCGCGCGGGCGGAAGCGGGTGCCGCGCACCTCGGCGATCTGCCCCAGCTCGTCGCCGAGGAGGTCCGCCTCCGGCGCGGGCGTGAGGCGCGCCGCGGACCGCAGCGCCGCGGTCAGCTCCTGCGACAGCGACTCGATGACGCCCGGCTGGCTGCCCAGCGTCGGCGCGTCGATCGACGCCCGCAACTGCTCGAGGGCGGCCTCCAACTTGACGTTGGCGGCGCGCACCGAGAGCCGCATGATGCCGGCCAGGTCGGGCCCGAACACCGCCAGGTAGTGGCTGACGACCAGCAGTTCGCTGACGCGCGGCGCCATGGCGGAGACCGCCCGCAGGATCTCCTCCTGCCGGGGTTCCTCGACGTGCGGCAGCACCAGCTGCTGCGTGGCGGGCCGCAGTGCGCGGGCGAGGTGGACGACGTGCTCCTGCAGGAAGTAGACCCGCTCGACGGGGTCGATCAGCCGGTGTGATCGACGCTGGAGCGCCAGCAGCGCGCTGCGGACGATGCGCTCGGCCTGGTCCTCGACGCCCAGCAGCACGCAGAGCCGGTGCAGCGTGGCACCCTGCTCCTCGTACAGCCGCGCCAGCCAGTCCGACGCCTCGTCCCCCGACACGGATCAGATCCCTGCGTACGAGTGCAGCCCACTGAACAACAGGTTGACGCCGACGAAGTTGAACCAGAACGTGACGAGGCCGATGACCGCGATGATCGCCACCGGACGGCCGCGCCACCCCGCCGTCGCGCGGGCGTGGAGGTACGCGACGTAGACCACCCACGTGATGAAGGACCAGGTCTCCTTCGGGTCCCAGTTCCAGAACCGGCCCCAGGCGTACTGCGCCCAGATGGCGCCGGCGACGATCGTGAACGTCCACAGCGGCACCGCGAACGCGTGCAGGCGGTAGGAGATGAGGTCGAGCTTGGCCGAGGCGGGCACCTTCGCGAGGTAGCCGCGCACCTCGCCCCCACCTGCGGCCGCGCGGCGCTCCGCGCGTTCCCGCACCAGGTAGAGCACCGAGGCCAGCGCGCCAACGTTGAACGCCGCGCCCGCGATGGCGGCGGCGATGATGTGGATCACGAACCACACGCTGTGCAGCGCCGGCACCAGGGGCGCCACGGCGACGTACCACTGGGTGACGGCCAGGCCCACGCCGACGGTGAACAGCAGCGTCATGCCCAGGCCGAGCCAGCGCATGCCCCACTTGAGCGCCGCCACCAGGTACAGCAGGGCGGCGATGGCCAGCGTCGAGGTGATGAACTCGTACATGTTGCCCCACGGCGGGCGCGCCGCCGCGACGCCCCGGAAGACGATGGCGGTGACGTGCATCGCCGCGGCCACCACGGTGAACACCAGCGCCAGCCGGCCGAAGAGGTCCACCCGGGTGCGGGCCGCGTCCTCCATGCCGTCTTCCGGGCGCACCTCGGACTGGCCGCGCGCGGAGGCCCATTCGACGGCGTGCGCACCGAACGCGATGAGGTAGACCACGGCGGCGTAGACCATGAGGGTGTAGGACCACTCGGACAAGCTCATTCGGCGGGCTCCTCGGTGTCGGGGCGGGGCGCGGCCCCACCATTGTGCCCCGGTTCGCCGGTCACCGCCCCGAACAGGGCGGCCACCTCCTCGTCGAGGCCGGTTGCGGTGTCGGTGCGGTCGAGGCCGCCGACGGTGACCCCACCGTCGGCGACCCGGACGAACAGCCGCCGGGGGCGCACGTACAGGCTCAGGGTGAGCCCGATGACGCCCACGGAGATGGAGATCAGCGTCATGAGGTTGCCGGGCGTCTGGCTGACCTGGAGGCGCACCCAACGGTGGTAGCCGTCGAAGCTGATGGAGCCCAGGCCATCGGGCAGTGACATGTGGGCCCCGGGCAGCATGCGCGCGCTCAGCACCTGGCCGTCGTCCCCTGGCACCTGCGCCAGGCCGTCGGTGTTGAGCACGTAGACGTTCTCCGGCACCCCTGTCTCGACGGCGGGCTCGCCGGACCACGCGTTGATGAAGACCTCGGGGTTCAGGGCGTCGGGGAAGACCGAGTGCGGGCCCCGCTCGTCGAGGACCGCCGTGGGGAGGAACCACGCCTCGAACGCCAGGCGCTGGGGGCGGGCGTCGGGCACCTTGATGACGCCCATCGAGGAGAAGTTGCCGTCCTGCGGGAGGAACACGACGGGCCCGCTGAACGCGACGTCGCCGTTGCCGTCGGTGACCGTGAAGACGGGGGCGTAGCCGTGCGCCTGGAGGTTGACCTGCGTGCCGCCGGCGGTGAGCAGCGGCTGGTTGACCGTCATGGTGACGGGCCGGGTGCCGTCGGCGTCGGTGAGCGTGACGTCGGCGTCGAACACGCGGGCCGCGCCACGCTGCACCTCGCCGGTCTCGAACTCGGCGTGGAACTCGTCGATGGTCACGCTGAAGCGTTCGAGTGCGTCGGTCTCGAGGAGGCCGCCGGCGGTGAAGTCGTCGTAGCGGGTGATGACGTTGGCGAAGCCGCGGCCCTCGACGACGATCGCGCTGCCGGAGAAGCCCCACAGGTTGGACCAGGCCAGGCCCGCGAGGACCGCCACCAGCGACAGGTGGAACGTGAGGTTGCCGAACTCCCGCAGGTAGCCACGCTCGGCGCTCACGCCGTCGTCGCCGACGCGGGTGCGGTAGCGCTTCGCCCTGAGCCAGGCCTCCGCCCGCGCCATGGCGCCGTCGGCATCCGTCAGCGACCCCGACAGCGCCACCGGCAGTCGCTCGACGCGGGCAGGCAGCCTGGGCGGCGGCTTGCGCACCGCGCGCCAGTACTTGCCCACGCGCGGGATGATGCACCCGATCAGCGACGCGAACAGCAGAAGGTAGACGGCCGAGAACACCGCGGAGGTGTAGATGTCGTAGAAGCCGAGCGGCTCCAGGATGCGGTCGAGGCCGGGGTTGGCGGCCTTGAAGTCGATGACCTCGATGGGTTCGGTGTTGCGCTGGGGGATGATCGAGCCGGGGATCGACGCGATGGCCAGCAGGAACAGCAGCAGCAGCGCGGTGCGCATGCTGGTCAGTTGCCCCCATGCCCAGCGCAGCGTCTCGGCCACGGGGTTGCGGCGGGCGCTCACAGGATGGTCCCGAAGCTGGCGGCCCACTGGCGCAGCACGACCATGAGCATGTCCCACAGCCCGGTGACCATGGCGAGCCCGACGAGCATCATCGCGATGCCGCCGATGCGCTGCACGAGGCGCTGGTTGCGCTTGAGCCACGCCAGCCTGGGCGCCAGCGCGGTGAACGCCAGCGCGAACGCGATGAACGGCACGCCGAGGCCCAGCGCGTAGAAGAAGGCGAGGATGCCGCCGCGGCTTGCCGAGCCCTCGTTGAGCGCCATCGTGAGCACCACCGAGAGCGCCGGGCCGATGCAGGGCGTCCAGCCGAGCCCGAAGACCATCCCGAGCAGCGGGGAGGCCCAGACCCCCATCCGGGGGGTCACGTTGGGCGTCCACATGCGCGGCATCGGCAGGAAGCCGGCGAAGGCCGCCCCGAGCAGGGTGATGACCACGCCGAGCACCACCGTGATCGCCCTGGAATTGGTCAGGAGGGCGCCGCCGATGCCGCCGATCAGTGCGCCGGTGAGCACGAAGACGACCGAGAACCCGAGGATGAAGCCCAGCGTGCCCATCAGCAGCAGTCGCCTCTTGGCGGTGCCGTCGGCGATCTCGCTGGCGCCCAGCCCCGAGGCGTAGCTCAGGTAGCCGGGCAGCAGCGGCAGGACGCACGGCGAGGCGAAGGACACCAGCCCGGCGAGCACCGCCACCGGGATGGCGAGCAGCATGCTCGAACCGAGCGCGGTCTCCACCCAACCCTCCAGCAGGATCACGGGGCGGTCACGTCCTCGACGATGCCCTTCAACGTGGTGGCGTTGACCTCGCCCAGGACGCGGGCGGCGACCCGGCCCTCGGCGTCGATCACCACGGTGCTCGGGATGGCCTTCGGCGGCAGCTGGGCGAACTGGAGCAGCAGCACGCCGTCGGGATCCGACAACGACGGGTACTCGATGCCGAACGAGCGTTCGAACGCCTGGGCGGCCGCGACGGTGTCGCGGGTGTTGATGCCGAGGAAGCTGACGGAGTCGCCGAGTTCCTCGGCACTCTTCACCAGTTCCGGGGCCTCTGCCCGGCACGGGGCACACCACGAGCCCCAGACGTTGATGATCAGCGGCTTGCCCTGCAGGTCTGCGGTGGAGAGCTGGTCGCCGTCGAGGGTCTCGCCCTCGAGCACCGGCGCCTCGGCCCGGTGCTCGGCGGGGATGATGGTGACGCTGCCGTCGCCGGCGACGAAGCCGGCGGTGCCGCCGGAGCCGTCGGCGTCCCCGGCCGCACATCCGGTCAGCAGCGCCACGATCGCGGCCAGCGCTGCGCCCAGACGCGTCACGTACCCACCCTCCATCGGCGGCCGGCCTTGACGGGCAGCAGGTCCGCGGCGGGCTCCGCGTAGTCGACTGCGGTGACCCGCCCGTCGCGCAGCGTGAAACTGGTCACGGAACAGAGCGTGCACTGGCGCCGCCGCGGGTCGTGCGCGAAGCGGCGCCCCTCGGCCGCGAGCCGGGCGATCCAGATCGAGAGCTGGTGGCTCACCACGAGCGCCTGGCCGCCGTCGCCAGCGGCGACGGCGGCGTCCTGGATGGCGGCGGCCATGCGCTCGGCGATCTCGGTGTACGGCTCGCCCCAGCTGGGCAGCAGCGGATTGCGCATGTGCCAGAACATCTTGGGGTCACGCAGCGCGCGGTTGTCGCGGCCGAAGGTCTTGCCCTCGAACTTGTTGTCGGCCTCGATGACCCGGTCGTCCTCCACCACCTCGAGGTCGGGGAAGAGGGCCGCGGTGGGGGCGAGGGTCTCCTTGGCGCGCTGCAGCGGCGAGGTGCGCAGGTGGGTGAGCGGCACGTCGCGCCAGTGCTCCGCCATGCGGGCGGCCATGCGGTGGCCGAGTTCGGACAGCCCGAAGCCCGGGAGCCGGCCGTAGAGCACACCGTCGGGGTTGTGCACTTGGCCATGCCGCATCACGTGCACCGTAGCTGAGGTCATGGCATGAGCCTATGCAGTGGCTTCAACCGTCTTGCGACGGCGGCGCCGCTTGCGCTGCGACGGCTTCGTCAGGGGCAGCCCGGCGTCCACCTGGTCCTGCCGACGGCGGTCGGCGAACCGTGCGAGCGACTCGGCCAGGGATTCGAACGTGGGCGCATCCGCCGTGACGTCGACCCGCAGGCCGTGGATCTCGCAGGCCGCTGCGGTGGCGGGGCCGATGGCCGCCACGACGGTGGCGGCGTGCGGCTTGCCGGCGATGCCGATCATGTTGCGCACGGCGGTGGCGGAGGTGAACACGACGGCGTCGAAGTTGCCGGCCTTGATGTCCTCGCGCACCTCGGGCGGCGGCGGCGCGGCGCGCACGGTGCGGTAGGCCGTGACCTCCTCGACCTCCCAGCCCAGCTTGCTGAGGCCGACGAGCAGCGGCTCGACAGCCACGTCGGCGCTGGGCACCAGCACGCGGTCGAGCGGGTCGATGAGGTCGTCGTAGGCGGGGAACTCGTGCGCGAGGGCGCCGGTGGTGTTCTCCACGACGGGAACGAGGTCTGCCTTGATGCCCATGCGGGCCAGGGCCTCGACGGTGCCCCGGCCGACGGCGGCGAGGTTGATGCCCGACAGCGCCCGGGAGTCGAGCCCGTACTCGTCGAGCCTTTCGGCGATGGCGGCGACGGCGTGCGGGGAGGTGAACACCACCCAGAGGTAGCGCCCGTCGACGAGGCCGCGGACGGCCCGCTCCATCGCCTGCTCCGTGCGGGGCGGCTCGATGGTCATGGTGGCCACGATCTCGGTGGAGGCGCCGTAGTGCGCCAACTCCTCCACCAGCGGGTCGAGCGAGTCCTTCGTGCTGGGCGCCACCACGCGCCAGTCGAAGAGCGGCTTGCCCTCGAACCACGCGTAGCGTTGGCGGCGCGACTCCTCGATGCCGGGGCCGACGATGTAGAAGCACTCGTCGACGTCGGAGGCCTCGACCTCACCCCAGGTGAGCAGCTCGCTCACCTGGCCGGTGCTGCCCACGCCCGTCAGCGAGAGGCACGGGCCGTCCGCGCCGAAGCGCTGGGCGGCCTGCTCGGCGAGGCGGGCGGAGGCCTCCCCGGTGGCGCGCACGATGAGCGTCTCCGCAGCGGGCCAGCTGTCGATGGGCGGCACCTCGAGCGTCGCGTCGAGCGCCGCGAACGACGACGACGCGGCCACGGCGCCGAACGACAGCGCGGCACTCCACCGGTTGATGCCGGGCACCACGTTGACGCGCAGCCCGGCGGCCTGGAGGACCTCGGACAGGACGCCGCCGGCGTCTGCGTCGGTGAAGAAGTCTCCCCCGTGCAGCCGCACGACCTTGCGGCCCTTCGCCACCGCGCTGAGGATGGCGGTGACCTCGTCGTCGCCCCCCGCGAACCTGACCTCGGCGTGCGCCGGGGCCAGATGACTGACCTGCTCCTCGTCGGCAGCCTCGTCGATGATGACCAGGTCAGCCATCCGGAGGGCGCGTGAACCGCTCAGCGTCAGCAGCCCCAGGTCACCGGGGCCGGAGCCGACGAAGGTCACAGACCCTCCGGTCGGCTCGAACTCCGGCGGTGATGCCGGTGAGGTCGGTTCCAAGGAGTCGGTCACGTCGAGGATTTCCGTTCTTAGGCCGTCAGGGGTTCCAGTCAGCTGACGTGAACTGGGGCGCGCTGGCACCGAGCGCCGCGCGCAGCGCCGCCTCGTCGACGAACCAATAGCCGTGCAGCTCGCGGTCCACGAAGGTCACCGGCACATGGTCGGTGAACCTCGCCCGGAGGTGCTCGTCGGAGTCGACGTCGATGACGCGCCAGCCCACGCCCATGTCCTCACAGGTCCTGCGGACCGCGGATTCGGCTTCCACGCACAGGTGGCAGCCGTCACGGGTCAACAGCAGTACCCGGGAGGGAGGGGTCACTACTTGCCGGCGCGACGACGCTGAATGCGGGTGCGCTTCAGCAGCTTGCGGTGCTTCTTCTTGGACATGCGCTTGCGGCGCTTCTTGATGACAGAACCCACTGTGAGCCTTTCTAGCCGGGGTTGTACTCGGGACATGTTCGACTGCCCTGTGGACAGGTCAGACTCTCAATCTTAACCCGCGGTGGGCGGGTTCAACCAATCCGCTCGCCGCGCTGCGGGGCCCGGTCAGCCCTTGCCCATCTCCAGTCCGCGGTTGCGACACGCCTCGATGGCGTCGAGGAACGCCGCGCGCACCCCGTGATCGTCGAGGGCACGCAGCGCGGCCGCGGTGGTGCCGGCCGGGGAGGTGACCATCTCGCGCAGTTGCGTGGCCGACTTCCCCGTCTCCGCCAGCATCGCAGCGGAGCCGACCAGCGTCTGCGTGACCAGCTCGGTGGCCTCGGCGCGCGTGAGCCCCTGGTGCACGCCACCCTCGATCATCGCCTCCGCGACGTAGAAGACGTAGGCGGGCCCGGAGCCCGACAGGGCGGTGAGCGCGTCGAGGTGGCCCTCGTCGATCACCACGGCCTTGCCGACTGCGCCCATCAGGCCGCGCACCCGCGCCACGTGCTCATCGGTGGCGCGCTCGCCCCGCACGATGCCCGCCATCCCCTTGCCGACGAGGGCCGGGGTGTTGGGCATGACGCGGACGACGGCGCGGCCGGGGGCAGCCCCCTGCAACTGGGCGAGGGTCACCCCGGCGGCGATGGACACGACCAGGGACGACTCCCCCAGCGAGTCAGCCGCGGCCCGCAGGATGCCGTCGACCTGGTGCGGCTTGACCGCCAGCACGACGGTGTCGGCCTGCGCGGCCTCGTCGAGCGAGACGCCGGTGACGCCGTGGCGCTCCTCGATCTCACGCACGCGGGGTTCGTGGGCGTCGACGATCACGACGTCGGAACTGGGGATGCCGGAGGCGAGCCAGCCGGCGATGAGCGCCTCGCCCATCGCGCCGGCGCCGATGACCGCGAGGCGACTCATCTGACCAGCAGTTCCGCGATCTGGATGGTGTTGAGCGCGGCGCCCTTGCGCAGGTTGTCGTTGCTGATGAACAGCACCAGGCCCTTGTTGCCCTCGACGCTGCGGTCCTGACGGATCCGGCCCACCAGGGACGTGTCGCCGCCGGCGGCCGCCAGCGGCGTGGGCACGTCGGCGAGCTCGACGCCCTGGGCCCCGGCCAGGACCTCGCGGGCCTCATCCGGGGTGATGTCGCGGGAGAACCGGGCGTGCACGCTCAGCGAGTGGCCGGTGAACACCGGCACACGCACACAGGTGCCTGCGACGCGCAGCTCGGGCAGGTGGAGGATCTTTCGCGACTCGTTGCGCAGCTTCTTCTCCTCGTCGGTCTCGCCCTCGCCGTCGTCGACCAGGTTGCCGGCCAGCGCCACCACGTTGAACGCGATGGGAGCCACGTACGGGCCGGTGCTGGTGGGCTCGAACTGAGATCCGTCGTGCGTGAGCACGGTGGGGTCCTCGATCTGGCCGAGCTGGCTGGCCAGCGTCTCGACGCCCGCGAGCCCCGAGCCGGAGACGGCCTGGAACGTGGTGACCTGCAAGGACTCCAGCCCGGCCGCGTCGTGGAGCGCCTTGAGGACCGGCATGGCCGCCATCGTGGTGCAGTTGGGGTTGGCGATGATGCCGAGCTCTGCCTTGTCGACGTCCTCGGGGTTGACCTCGGAGACGATCAGCGGCACCCGCTCGTCGAGGCGCCAGGCGCTGGAATTGTCCACGACGGTGGCGCCGGCAGCGGCGACCTTCTCCGCGAACTCCTTCGACGTGGACCCGCCGGCGGAGAACAGGGCGACATCGAGCCCGGCGAAATCCGCCTTGGCCATGTCCTCCACCACGATCTCCTGGTCCTTCCACGGCAGCGTCCGGCCAGCGGACCGCTCCGAAGCGAAGTAACGGATCTCATCGACGGGATAGTTGCGCTCATCGAGCAGGGTACGAAGAACTCCGCCGACCTGCCCGGTGGCACCAAAGACTCCAACACGCATGCGGCGCATTCTACCGTCGCGGGCCAAGGTCGCCCCATCGGTGGGCGTCGGTGGACGCTTCGCGGCCCCGGGCTGCCGGAACGCGGAGGCCCCGGCCGCCGGCACACGTGGTGCCGACGACCGGGGCCCTGCGGGGGACGCCAGCGCCCCCGTTCAGTGGTCGCTCAGCTCTGGAACATCACGATGTTGTTGACACACGGGGGCTCCGCCCCCGTGAACCCCCGTGCGTCCCTCGAGCTCAGTTCCCGAACATCACGATGCTGTTGAACACCCACTGGTTGGACTGGCTGAAGGCGTAACCACCCTCAGGCTTCGCGGTGGCGGCGTACACCGTCGTCATCGTGTAGCTCCGGCAGGCGCCGCGGCCCGTCGCAGCGGTGTCACACTCGGTCTTCCACTGCCGACCACCCGAGGTGAACGTGCCGGCCTGGCCCAGCGGGTTGCCCTTCCACGCCTCGCGCGTCATGAACGGCAGGTAGGTGAGGTTGTTGAACGCCCAACCCGACTCCCGGACGAACTGGCCGTCCTCGACCTTGACCACGGTGGCCCAGATCTCCGTGCGGCACCGCTCGGTCTGCGAGTACGCCTCACAGGTCGTCATCCAATCCCGCCCATTGAGCCTGTGCTTGCCCGGCTCGGTGTACGGCGCGGTGCGCACGAATCCGGGCTTCGTCGGCTTCGTGGTGGGAGCCGTCGGCTTCGCGCTCGGCGACTTCGACGGGCTCGGCGACGGCGACGCCGAAGGGCTCGGCGACTGCGACGGCTCAGGCGAAGGCGAAGGCGAAGGCGACTCCGAAGGCTCCGGCGACGGCGACACCGACGGCTCCGGGGACGGCGACACAGAGGGCTCGGGCGACGGCGAGACGACCGCCTTCACCGTCACGTCGACGCTGCCGGTGGACGTGCCGTCGGTGGCGAGGATCGTCACGGTCCCGGCCGCCTGGTCATCAGCCACCGTCACCGCGGCACTGATCGTACCGTCCTGCCCCGCCGTCGTGGTGACGACGGTGGCGCCCAGCGTGACGGTGACCTCCGAGCCGGCCGCGAATCCCGCTCCGGTGACGGTCACCTCCCCACCCTGGTCGACGGTGCCGGGCGTGACGAGCAGCTTCGGCTGCAGCGCGACGTCCGCCAGTTCGGCCGGCTGGACGGGGGCTGCGACCTGCAGCTCCGCCGCATGCGTCCATGGCTGCCCGTCCGGGTAGGTGGTGGCACCGCCTGCGTTGTCGGCCACCGCGGAGGTGGAGACGAACTTGAGGTAGCGCGTCGTCACCGGTGCGTCGAACGTGATGGTCTTCGGGTCGGTGTTGGTCGCAGCGAAGTTGCCCTTGCGGAGGAGCGAGTACGCGGCGTCGGCGGGCTCGGCGAACGAGACGCCGGCCAGCTCCGTGGCCGTGCGGGTACCGAAGCTGCCGGTTCCGGAGTACAGCTCGAAGCCAACGACCTGGCCGTTGCAGGCCGCGCTGTTGCGCGACTGCGTACACACCGACTTCGGTCGCGGCACGTAGGTGAACGACGAGATCGTCTTCTCGGCGCCCAGGTCGAGCACGATCGAGTGCGGCTGCGCGTCGTCCCCGCCCTCCCACGCCGTGTGCCAGAAGGTCGACGTGTCACCGTCGACGGCGGCGGACACGTAGCCGCTGCCCGGCCACCACTGGTCCTCGGCCGGCTCGGCCGAGTCCCACGCGACCACGCCGGCCACGTCGATCTGACCCACGGACGTGAGCTGAATCGTGCGCGACACCGTGGCCTTGCGGCCGTCGGGCGTGGTGAGCGTCGCCGTGATGCTGCCGGAGCTGCCGGAGCCCGGGGCGCGGAGGGTCACCGACGAGGTGCCCTCCCCCTCGGGAGCCCACTGCTTCGACGGGGACACCTGCCACCCGGCCGGCGCCGTGACCTCGATGGTCGAGAACTGCGGCACATTGGTGGTGGCGAAGCTCACCTGCGCGTCACTCGCCCACGCCATGGCGGCGGGGGCATCCGCGACGGCGATCGTCGGGCCGTCGGCCACGACGGGCGCGGCGCACCGCACCCAGGCGTTGGCCCAGTCGAAGTGGTCCTGGCCGTTGCCGCCGTTGGGATCGAGCACGAGCTGGATGCGGGTCACGCCCGTGACGTCGACGGCGGCACGCTTCGTGCCCGACGCCGCGGTCACCACGCCCGAGGTCCACAGCTGCGCCCCGCTGCCGTCCTCGACCTTGGCGATGACGTTGGCGGTGGTGCCGCCGCGCATGCGGTCGTCGATGCCGTAGTCGAACTCCAGGACGGTGCAATCGGCCGGCAGGTCGATCACGATCCGCGAGGCGGCGTGCGCCCCGATGCCCTTGGCGTAGGTACGGCCGGACAGCAGGATCGGCCCGCCGTCGCCGGCCGCGTTCTCGCCGTTGGCCGTGTCACGCTCGGCGGGGCCCCACCCGTTGGTGGAGGAGGCCCATTCCATGTCGGAGAGGAAGGTGCCACCGGCGACCAGGTCGAAGGACCGGGAGGCGAGCACCACCCCGCCGGACGTCAGCTTGGCGGTGAACTCGTCCCAGCCCGTGCGCTCCCCGGCGCCCAGCGGCAGCTGCACCGTGATGGTGCCGCCTGCGGGGACGGAGACGGTGACCGGGGCGCCGAGGAAGATCTCGTTGCCCTCGGTGCCCAGCGTGACGTCGTGGGCGACGTCGGTGCGGTTGCGCACCTCCACGCTGAGCGTGGCGGTGTCCCCGGCATGCTGCACCGACAACTTGTCGGCGGTGATGGGCGTGGCGGCCACCACCTCGGCGTTGACCAGGGCGTCGATGACGGCGTCGCGCTTGGCGACCAAGCCGACCCGGGCCGTCTGCGTGTCCGCCGAGTTGAGGGGCTGGGTCAGCGCGGCCGCCACCGCGGCATGCTGCGTGCCCAGTTCCACCTTGGCGATGTCGAGCAGCTCGGCATCCTCCTGGCCGTCCTTGAACAGTTCCCAACGGATCGAGGTGACGGGACCGTCGGCGCCGGGGTAGACGAGGTACTCGTCGCCCTGGGCGTAGCGGAACTTCGGGTTCTCGTAGACGTTGGTCGGCCACGAGTTGTAGGTCCAGCGCAGGTAGCCGTCGAGGTCACGCTGCTCGACGACCCACGGCAGCACGCGCACGTTCACCGGCCGGGTGGCCGTGATCGTGTTCGGATTGGTCGGCTCGGCCCAGGTGTAGAACAGGGTCGGCTCGCCGTTGGCGCGTCGGGAGTCGATCAGGTCCTGCGACACCGAACCGAGGAAGGACAGGTTGAACGAGATGTAGTCGGCGATGTCGGCCTCGGCCAGCGTGTTGGCCGCGAGGGCGATCTTGCCGCTCCACTCGGGGTTGACCGACTCGAGCACGGCGAACATGGCGTTCATCCGCGTGAGGGTCTGCTCGTCGAACGCGAGCGAGGTGTCGTCCCACCAGCCCCGCTCCTTGAGGTGACTCTCGAAGGCACTCAGGAACTGGCCCCACGCCTGGTTGTAGCGGGCGCTGCCGACGGTGACCGGCTCGTTGACCCACTGGTTGGTGGTGGTGTCGAGGTAGTAGAGCCGGTCGCGGCTCTGGAACTGCAGCATCGTGAAGGCGTGGATCCGCTTGGCGATGCCGGCGGCCTTGGCGTCCGTGACCAGGCGGTCGAAGACCGAGAAGTCGAACGAGAATGCGTTGCCGTCATAGCGCCACTCGACGGTGGAGCGGTAGTTCGAGGCGGTCTGCGGGCGGATGGTGCCCTGGTGGTCGACCAGCCACGGGTCCTCGGTGATGACGAGGTTCAGCACGTCCTGGCCTGCCTCTGCCATGTCCTCCCAGTACGGGACGAGGGCGTCGAAGTGCGCCTCGCTCCAGTGCTCGAGGCCGAGGTGGTCGGCGACCGTGTCGGGGTGCTGCCACAGGTCGAGGACGAACGGGCGCTCGGGCACGTCACGGAACTGGAGGTCGGGGACCTCCACCTCGATC
This sequence comes from Tessaracoccus lubricantis, assembly GCF_039544535.1. NCBI lineage: Bacteria > Bacillati > Actinomycetota > Actinomycetes > Propionibacteriales > Propionibacteriaceae > Tessaracoccus > Tessaracoccus lubricantis. The sequence continues at coordinate 93,209 of NZ_BAABLV010000008.1, read as the reverse complement.
GGGTAGGTGCCGATCTCGCCGGCCGACGAGCTGACGGTCACCGAGGTGGTGTAGGTGCCGGCTGCGGTGCCGGCGGGCACCTTGACCGTCAGCCAGATCGGCTGGTTCCTGCTGGTGGGGACGTCGACGGACTCCTTGACCTCCAGCGGGTCGGCGATGAACGTGCCCGGCTGGTCCGTGTTGGGGATGTAGCGGGCGTAGCGCACCTCGACGGAGCCGGCCGGCAGGGTGCCGCCGGAGACGGTGGCCTTGACGCCGCTGAGGTCGAGGCCGGCGGTGACGGCGAGTTGGGCGCTCGCGCGGCTGTTGGCCGGCACCTGCAGGGTGAGAGGACCCGACGCGGGGTCGCCGACGGCACCCACGCGCGGGACGCGGGTCAGCGAGGAGGTGGCGAACTCGCCGGTCGGCACCCACACCTGGGCATCGAGGCCGGCGCGCATCTCGCGCAGGTCCACCGGGAACAGGTCTGCGGTGGCGCTGACGGTCTGGCCCGCCCCGGTGGCGGTTGCCGTGTAGGTGGTGGACCACACGCCCGCCAGCAGGTCCGACTCGGTGACGATCCGGTTCGGGCTGTTGTTCTTGCAGGCGTGGCTGGCGCCCGGCGCGAGCGACGAGACGTTGCACACGCTGGCGCCGGATGGGGCGCTGAACGAGATGCCGGTCAGCGGCACGTTGCCGGTGTTGTGGACCTCGACCCAGGGCTGGATCCGGTCGCCGAGCAGGCCGTCGGGCGCGTTGGAGTAGATGGCGTCCAGCACCGGGCGAATCTCGAACCTGGGCTGGGCCGTGAAATCCGCTCCCTGGGTCACCTGGATGCCGACGGTGACGGCGCTGGTGCCCTCAGGGTTGGTGTAGCTGAGCTTGACCGGGTGGTTGCGGGTGTCCGCGGTGGCCGGGGCGGTCAGCTGGAGGGTGACTTGGGCCGACGCGCCGGCGGCAAGCGCCGGGACGGCGACCGACGGTGCCGTCCACCCAGCGGTGGCGGGCTGGAGGGTGCCGGCCTCGAGGGCGGCGCCGCCCTGGTTGGTGACCGTGACGTCGACCGCAGAGGTGGCCCCGCCGACCATCGCCGGCGCGGTGGCCGCCAGCTTGGCGGAGGTGCCGCCGAGCCAGTCGAGGTCGAACTTGGTGAACGAGATGTGGCGGTAGCCGTCACGCTCGTAGAAGAGCCCGAAGCCCCCGGCGCCCAGCTCCCCCGTCTCGTCGGGCAGTGGGGTGAGGGTCGAGTAGGCCGAGGCGCCGGACTGGATCACCTTGGAAACGGGCCAGGTGTCTCCGGAGTCGTAGGAGACGCGCACCGTGAGGTTGCGGCGAACGTTGGCGTTGGCGGTGTTGGAGAACAGCAGGATCTGGGCCTTCGGGTCCGACGGCGCGGCGTCGGGGTACGCGCGGATGATGGAGCCGTTGTTGGCCGGGTCCGGCAGCTCGGGGTCGTTGGTCCACGGGCCGTAGGTCTCGCCCTGGTCGGTGGAGACGGCGTAGGCGCGCTGCGGGGCGCGGCGGGTGTTGACCATCACGTCGCCGTTGGCGAGCTCGACCGACTTGTTCTCGTCGGCGCCGGCGCCGGGCACCGGGGCCGAGGCGTGCCAGGTGGCACCGTGGTCGTCGGAGTAGACGGACACGGCGTGGTTACCGCCGTCGGCGCGGACGGTGTACTGCTGGATGAGGCGGCCGGCGTGCTCGCCCTGGCGCAGCTGGATGCCCTCGCCGGAGGCGGCGAACATGCCCGCCCAGGTGGTCTTGCCTGCCTTGATCTGGTCGGTGATGCGGTGGTTGGTCCAGGTGAGGCCGTTGTCGCTGGAGACGGAGTAGTCGGCGTGCAGCACGTTCGGGTCGTCGTGGCTCGCGCCGGTGCCGGAGCCCGCGAAGCCCTGGTTGATCGACGCGGCGTAGAACAGGAAGACCTTGTCGGCCTCGCGGTCGACGATCACGGAGGCGTCACCGAAGCCGTTGGGGGCCGCCTCCTGGCGCACGATGGTCTGGGGTCCCCAGGTCTCGCCCCCGTCGGTGGAGCGGCGCATCAGCATGGTGATGTTGCTGGGCAGGTCCGCCATGGACGGGCGGCCGTCGTAGAAGGCGAGGATGTCGCCGTTGGGGGCGACGGAGAGGGCGGGGATGCGGTAGCGCAGCCAGCCGCTCTCGCCGCGGTTGGCGAGGTCGTGCAGTTCGAGCCCGGCCGCCAGGCCGTCGGCGGGCGCCCACGTGACGTCGGCCGGCACAACGGGCTCCTGGGGCGCGGCCGGCTTCGTGACGGGGAGGGTGCCGTTGAGCGTCGTGACGATCGGGTCACCGCTGCGCACGCCACCCACGAGCGGGTACTGCGTCCACGTGAGGTCGAAGGCGGCCTGGCCGGCGGTCGCGTCGGCCTGGGTCACGGTGTAGGTGATCTGCGGCGCGGTTGACGCAGCGCAGGTGTACTTGCCCCCCGTACCGGCGGGGAGATTCGTCCAGTTGCACTGGTTGGCGTTGGTCAGGGTGGTGGAGCTGCCCACGATGTCGCGCTGGGGCGCCGAGGCGTTGGACTCCATCCGGAACTGCAGCGCGACGACGTCACCGACGTCGTAGCTGGCCTTGTCAGGGGTGACGGTCTCGATCTTCACCTGGCCGATGTTGACGGGGATCCACTGCCCCACCGCAGGGGTGGTGGCCGCAGTGGCGGGAGTCGGGGCGAGGGAGAGTCCCCCCAGCGCCAGGGCGGCGCTGAGCAACCCTGTCAGTATCGTTCGGAAGGAGCGCCCGGCGCTCTTCGGAGCAGGATTCATCATTGGCCTTTCGCACGTGGGCGGCGTCGCCCAGTCGTCTCGCGAGGCCAGACTCTAGATTCACAGGACAAACATCCCTAGGCTCGAGCGCAAAGCGCTCACTTTTGTTGTCCGACGTCCGCCGCCCTCCGCGAAAAAGGCGTGGTCAGAGGCCGAACCACCCCATGACGACTGGGAGCAGGCCGATGCCCAGGAACGCGACGACGTCCAACAGCGAGTGCACGATCACCAGCGGCATCACGCGCTTGATCCGCAGGTAGAGCCACCCGAACACCAGCCCCATCACGAGGTTGCCGAGGAACCCGCCGAACCCCTGGTACAGGTGGTACGCGGCCCGGACCAGGGCGCTGCCCACGACCACCACCCACATCCGGCCGCCCCGCTGCGCCCACCGGGTGAAGAGGTAGCCCACCATGACCACTTCCTCGAGCACGCCGTTCATCACGGCCCGGCCCAACAACACCGGGACGGTCCACCAGTTGTCGGCCAGGTTGGCCGGCTGGACCTGCGTGTTGATGCCGGCCGCCAGTGTGCACAGGTAGAACGCCAGGCCGCCCACTCCGATGACGACGAACACCCCGAAGCCCCACGCGAGGTCGAAGGCGGGCCTGCGCAGGTCGAAGCCCATCACGCGCCACGGGCCCTCTTCGGGCCGGTGGTGCACCGCGAGGAGGAACAGCACGAGCACCACCGGCATGAGGGGGAACACCAACCCCGCGACCTGGTAGGCGAGGTCCAGCCACGGCCGGTCCGGCGTCGTCGACACGTTCATCCGGGTCACCTGCTGCGCCAGCGGCTCGGGCCGGGTGAGCTTGTTGATGATCGAGAGGATGGAGTAGACGGCGGACTGCCCGAGCGAGATCAGCAGCACCACGGCGATCTCGGTGCGCAGGCGGGCCGGCCCCGGGTGGGGCGACAGCGTTTCGGTCATGGACTCAGCTCTTGTCGGCGACCGCGCGCAGGTAGCTGAACGCGGTGCGGGGGCGGGCGGCGATGCGCGTGGAGAGGTATTCGAACCACGCCGGGCCGAACGGGACGTAGGTCCGCGAGCGGAACCCGATGTCCGCCAGCCTGCGCTGCTCCAGTGGCCGCACGCCGTAGAACATCTGGAACTCGAAACCGTCGCGCGGGATGGCGTTGTGGCGGGCGAGGTCCTGGGCGATGGCGATCAGCGTGGGGTCGTGCGAGGCGAGCATGGCATAGGCACCCGATTCCATCGCGACGCGCAGGCAGCGCACCAGGGCGAGCTGCTTGTCGCGCTCCCTGCGGTAGCCCATCGACGGCGGCACGGGGTAGGACCCCACGCACAGCCGCACGCGGGCCCCACCGGCGGCGACCTGGGCGACGTCGCGCTCCGCCATGCGGATGTCGGCCGGCAGCGTGATGCCCAGGTGCGGGTGCTCGTCGCGCGCCCGCCGCCACAGGTCGAGCGTGGGCTGGTACTCGTGGGCGCCCTGCATCTCCAACGTGACCACCGCGCCCGCCTCGCCGGCGGCGCGGCACAGCTCGTCGAGCACCGTGGTGGCCGATGCCCCGTCCGTCCGGAGGCCGAGCGACGACGGCTTGACCGAGAGCTCAGCGCCCTGCGCCAACTCCCCCAGGTCGGAGAGCGTCTGCAGGATCATCGCCGGCGACTCCGACTCGTCGTCGCTGGCCGGCAGGTAGGACAGCGAGACCTCCAGGCCCTGCTTGCGCAGCGTCCGGGCGGCGGAGATGGCGTCGGCCTCCTCCGGCACGACGTAGGCCCGGGCGAACTCCTCGGCCACTCCGCTGCTGAGCGCCGCGCCCTGCGCCCACCGCGAACGGATCAGGGAGCGCACCACGCTGTTCAACCGCGACATCAGCGCGCCTCCGCCTGCACCTTGGCGAGGGTGTCGCGCATGGTTTGCAGCGCGCCGCCCAGGAGGTCCTCGCGTTCGTGCCGCGAGCGGGCCCTACGGGTCGACACCTCGAGCACGATGTGCCCCGAATAACCGGTGCGGGCGATCTCGGCCAACACCTGCCACGCGTTCTGGTCCCCCTCGCCGGGCAGCAGGTGTTCGTCCTTGAAGGAGCCGCGGCCGTCGGTGAAGTGCACGTTGGCGAGCCTGTCGCCCCACGCGTGCACGAAGTCCATCGACTGGCGCTGCGAGGTGGACGCGTGCGACAGGTCGAGGGTGAGGTGGTCGTAGTCGTACGGGGTGGGGTCCCAGCCGGGGAGGTAGGTCTGCATCGACCCGGCCGGCGTGCGCCACGGGAACATGTTTTCAACGCAGAACTTCACGTCGCCCTCGGCGTTGAGCCGCTTGATCCCGTCGACGAAGCCGGCCCCGTACTCGCGCTGCCAACGAAACGGCGGGTGCACCACCACGATGTCGCCGCCCAGGTGCTGGACGGCCTCACCGGAGCGCTTCAGCTTGCCCCACGCGTCCGACCCCCAGGTGCCCTGCGTGACCAGCAGCGTGGGCGCGTGCACCGACAGGACCGGCACCCCGTGGTAGTTGGCAAGCTTCTCGACGGCGGCGATGTCCGTCGACAGCGAGTCCACCCCGACCATCAGTTCGATGCCGTCATAGCCCAGTGCCGCCGCCAACTCGAACGCGCTGGCGGACGCCTCCGGATACACGGAAGTGGTCGACAAGAGAACCTTCGACTGGGTCACATCGCCACCCTACCGCGCCCTCCGGCGCGTGGCCCGTGCGCGGACCGATGGGCGGGCGCCGCCAATGCGGCTCCGCAAGCCCCGATTAGTCGTTTCGCCCTGCTGGGGGGAACAATGTGAACATGCACGTCGACCATCTGATCTTCGCGACCGGTCCAGACGGCCTCAAGGCTGAGGCTGAGCGGCTGGCTGATGCGCTGGGCACTGACTACAAGGACGGCGGTTTCCATCCGCGGTTCGGTACCCGCAACCACATCATCCCCCTCGCGGACGCCCGCTACATCGAGGTCGTCGAGGTCCTCGACCACCCCGCGGCGGACAAGGCCGCCTTCGGCCAGGCCGTGCGCGCCCGCTCCGAGATGGGCGGCGGCTGGCTGGGCTGGGTGTTGAGCGTCGCCGACATCTCGCCCTATGAGCAGCGCCTCGAGCGCTCCGCCGTGCCCGGCTCGCGCCAGTTCCCCGACGGACGCCGCCTCGAGTGGGTGCAGATCGGCATTCGCGGCCTCATCGCGGACCCGCAGCTGCCCTACTTCCTCGAGTGGAAGTCCGACGACTCACTGCGTCCCGCCGCCCTGCACGGCGACTGCACGCTGAAGCAGTTGCAGATCTCCGGCTCCGCCGACCGCCTCTCCGAGTGGCTGGGCGTCGAGGTGGCAGGCCAGATCGATGGCATCGACCTGGACCTGGTCGCCCCGCACGGCACCCCGGGCATCAACTCGGTCACCTTCGACACCCCCGCCAAGGGCACCGTCACCATCTGACGCCCCGGGTCCACGGGTGTGTCGGTGGTCCGGTCTAGTCTCTGACGCGTGGCGAAGAAACAGGACACCTACACCTGCACGGAGTGCGGGTGGTCGTCCGTGCGCTGGGTCGGCCGCTGCGGCGAATGCCAGGCCTGGGGCACGGTGGTCGAACGCGGCGCACCGAAGCTGCGCAGCGTCGCCGCGTCGGTCCCCACCGAGCAGGCGGTGCCCATCACCCAGGTGCCCGCTGATTCGGCCAGGCGCCGACTGACCACCATCAAGGAGCTCGACCGCGTCCTCGGCAACGGCGTGGTCCCCGGCGCCGTCGTCCTGCTCGCCGGCGAGCCGGGGGTCGGCAAGTCCACCCTCCTGCTCGACGTGGCGGCCAAGTGGGCCCGCTCGGGCGAGAAGACGCTCTACATCTCCGGCGAGGAATCGGCCTCGCAGGTGCGGCTGCGCGCCGAGCGCACCGGCACCGTCGACGACCGGCTCTACCTCGCCGCCGAGACTGACCTCGGCACGGTGCTGGGCCACATCGAACAGGTCCGCCCGTCGCTGCTGGTGCTCGACTCGGTGCAGACCATCTCCACCGCGGAGGCCGACGGCGCCCCCGGCGGCCCCTCCCAGGTCCGTGAGATCACCGGCGCGATCGCGCGCGTGGCCAAGCGCCAGCACATGGCGGCCGTCATCGTCGGCCACGTCACCAAGGACGGCGGCATCGCCGGCCCCCGCACGCTGGAGCACCTCGTCGACGTCGTGCTGACGTTCGAGGGGGACCGCCACTCCGGCTTCCGCATGGTCCGGGCCACCAAGAACCGCTTCGGCCCCGCAGACGAGGTGGGCTGCTTCGAGATGAGCGAGTCCGGCATCGTCGAGGTGCCGGACCCGTCGGGGCTGTTCACCTCCGAGCACAAGGAGCCGGTGCCCGGCACGTGCGTCACGGTCACGCTCGAGGGCAGGCGCCCGCTGCTCGCCGAGATCCAGGCGCTGGTGGCGGCCCCGTCGTCCTCGCCGCGCCGCACCACGCACGGCCTCGACTCGTCGCGCCTCGCCATGGTCCTGGCGGTCATCGAGCGGAAGGCCGGCCACCAGCTCGCCGCGCAGGACGTCTACGCCTCGACGGTGGGTGGAGCCAGGGTGACGGACCCCTCCGTCGACCTCGCGTTGGCGGTCGCGATCGCCTCCGCGGCCCTGGACAAGCCGCTCGCCAAGCGGACCCTTGCCCTGGGCGAGGTCGGGCTGGCCGGCGACCTGCGCCGCGTGCCGGCGGCCGAGCGGCGGCTGGCCGAGGCCGCCAGGCTCGGGTTCGAGCTGGCGATCATCCCGAAGGGGTCACGCGACGTGACCACCAGGGTTCCCAGGCTGGGCGCCATGAAGGTGACGGAGGTCGCGTCGCTGGCCGACGCGCTGGCCGAACTCGGGCTCACGCGCCCCATACCTGCGTCCGGCGGCTGACGGTATTGTTCTGAGCGCCGGGTCGAGGATTCAGAGAGGGCGATCGCAGTTGCGGATTCCGCGGAGCAGCAGTCTCACCGTCAGTGTCATCGTTCTGGGCGTGCTCGCCCTGCTCGCGGGCGGTCTCAGCGTCGCAGCCGTGCTGCACTTCAGGGGCGGCCCCGCCCCGGTGCAGGCCGTGCCGGCCAGCCCCACCCCGGCCGCCGCCGACACCCCCACCCCCGTGGCGCCCAGCACCCAGGCCAGCCCCGTGCCCACGCAGACCGCGCCGGCCGCGCCGCCCACTGAGACGACGGAGGCCGCCACGGTGGCGGGGGTGGTCACGACGCCCGAGACCACCAAGGTGGTGGTGATCGGCGACAGCAACTCGACGGGCGCCCTGGAGGAAACCTGGATCGGCGAGGTGGCGGCCCAGCTCGGCTGGACGGAGGTGGTCAACCTGTCGTCGCCCGGCCGCGGCTTCGTCGCCAAGCCCCGATCCTGTGACTTCAGCCCCTGCTCGAACTTCGCCGGCTCCCTCGACCTGATCGTCGCCGAGGCCCCAGACCTCGTCGTGACATTCGGCGGCACGGCAGACGGCGACTGGGCGCTCGGCGATGCCACCACCGGCTACTTCGAGGCCTTGCGCAGCGCGCTGCCCGACGCCCAACTGGTGGCCATCTCACCGCTCACCGGGGCCGACGAGTGGCCCCACTACATGACGCTGCACCAGCGTTCGGTGAGGGCCGCGGCCGAGGCCGTCGGCGCGACGATGGTCGACGCCGGCCGCATCGGCCTGGGTGAGGGCACCCTGTCCGCGGAGTCCCAGCACCAGATCGCCCAAGCGGTGGTGGAGGAACTCGGCTGACGATGGCACCGCTCCGCATCGAGAGGACACCGATCCCCGGCCTGCTCCTGCTGCACCTGGGGGTGCAGTACAACGACGACGGCTGGTTCAAGGAGAACTGGCACCGGGCCGCGTTCAACGCGGCGGGGCTGCCGGATTTCGACGCCGTGCAGCACAACGTCACGCACACCGTGGACCGGGGCGTGACGCGGGGTTTCCACGCAGAGCCGTGGGACCGCCTCATCACGCTCACCGCCGGCCGGGCCATGGGCGCCTGGGTCGACCTCAGGGCAGGCGGCTCGTTCGGCCGCACGTTCTCGACGGACCTCGACACCGCCGTCGGGCTGTTCGTCCCCCGCGGGGTCGGCAATGCCCACCAGGTGCTCGAGGACGGCACCACGTTCAACTACCTCTTGAGCCACCACTGGCACCCCGACGCCCGCAGCCGCTCCACCGGGGTGAACCTCTTCGACCCCGCGCTCGACATCCCGTGGGCCATCAGCCGCGACCGCGCCCACGTCGCACAACGCGACCTGTCCCTGCCCCTGCTCAGTGACGCGACGCCCATGCCCCCGCGCCGCACGCTGGTGGTGGGCACCGAGACGCCGCTCGGGCGGGCGGTCGCCGGCCGGGTGCCGGGCGCCACCGGGCTGCCGAGCGACGCCTTCGCCGACGGGGCGGCCCCGGTGGACCTCTCCGCCTTCGACACGGTCGTGCACGCCGTGGGGCAACTCGCCAGTGGATTCACCGACCGCCCTGAACAGGGCACCTCCTGGGTGTCCGCCGCCGCCCGCGCCACCACCCTTGCCGACCTCGCACGCCGCCATCGGTTGCGATACGTGCACGTCTCCGCGGATTGCGTCTTCGAGGGCGGGGCTCCGGAGCACGGCGAGGACGCTTCGCTCGACCTGACGACTCCGCAGGGCCGGGTGCTGGCGGCGGGGGAACTCATTGCGGGCACCGTGCCGCGCCACCTCATCATCCGCACGGGCTGGGTGGTGGATCCCGACGAGGGGTTCATCCGCGAGTTGGCCGCCAAGGCCCGGCACGGCCAGCCGGTGACGCTGGCCGAGGGCCAGTACGGGCGCCTGACGTTCCTCGACCACCTCGTGCTCGCCACGCGGCACCTGCTCGACTCCGGCGCCGAACCCGGCACCTACAACGTGACCGGCGACGGGCGCGCCGTCAGCTGGGAGCAGGTGGCCCAGCGGGTGTTCCAGATCGTCGGTGCCAATCCCGCGCTGGTGCGCACCGCGCCGGCCGCCGGGCCGGCCCCTGCCCTGCTTCGCCTCGAGAAGCTGAAGGCCACTGGCCACAAGGTGCCCAACGCCTGGCTGGACCTGATCGACATCGTGCCGGGCGCGAAGCCCGCAGCGGAAGCCGCACCGGCGCCCACTGCGGACCGGCCCCCGGCGAGGGGCAGGCAGCCCTTCCGCGTGCTGTTCGTCTGCACAGCCAACATCTGCCGCTCCGCCTACGCCGACGTCGCGGCGCGGGCCCGTGGCGTGGACGGGTTGGAGTTCTCCTCGGCCGGCATCCAGGCGCTGGTCGACCAGGGCATCGACCCACCGATGGCCGCACTGGTCACGGCTGGCGACGCCACCGCGCACCGCGCCCGGCAGCTCACCAGGGACATGCTGGAGGAGACGGACCTGGTCATCGCGATGGCATCGGACCACCGTCGCTACATCCTCGACAGCTGGCCGGCACTCGGCCGCAAGGTTTTCGTCATCGGGCACGTCGCGCGGGAGCTGGCCAGCCTGCCCCCCGGGACGCCGTTGAACGGCGTGACCGAGCACCTCTGGCGCCACCGCACGGCGGACTTCGCCGATGACGTGGCTGATCCGTACGGCCGGGGCCCCGCCGCGGCCAAGGAGGCCGCCGACGCGATCGACGGGCACCTCGACACCATCCTCGGTGCCCTGACGGAACTGGCCCGCCGTGCCTGAGTGGCTGCGCATCGGGGAGGTGTCGCGCCTCACCGGCCTGACGCACCGCACGCTGCGCCACTACGACGACCTCGGCCTGCTGGTGCCGAGCGGCCGCTCGTACTCCGACTACCGCCTGTACTCCGCCGCCGACATGGAGCGGCTGCTGGCGATCCAGCACCTCAAGTCGCTGGGGCTCAGCCTCGACGAGGTGCGCCAGGTGCTCGACGAGCCCGGCACCGACGCGGCCGACCTGATCGACCGGCACATCGCCGCCGTCGAGGAGACGCTCGCGCAGGAGGGCGAACGCCGGGCCAGGCTGCAACGGTTGCGGGCCGCGGCCCAGATCGGCTGGGACGACGTGCTGGACGTGCTCTCGCTCGGCCAGCAGCTGCAGCACGCCGACCCCAACGTGCGCTTCCGTGCCGCCCTGACCGAGCAGGGCTCGGCGGCCGTCGAGGACCTCGTGGAGCGGCTGCGTTCGGACCCGGAGCCGGAGGTGCGCGAGGCCGCCACCTGGGCCCTGGTCCACCGTGGTGCCGTCGTGATGAACGCCATCGACTCACTGCGCGACGGCGACGAACGGGCGCGCCACTCGCTGGCGCACCTGCTGGGCAAGCTGCGCGACCCGGCGGGCGTGGCCACGCTCGCGGACCTGGCGGGCGATGCCTCGGAGGCCGTGGCCGTGAAGGCCGTCTTCGGGCTGGGCCAGGTCGGCGGTGACACTGCTGCCCGTCGGCTGGTGGAGGCACTGCACGACGAACGGCGAGCGGTGCGCGACGAGGCCACGGCCAGCCTGTCCCGCCTGCCCGAGGCGCGCTGGCTGCTGCGCGACGCGGCGGCCTCGCCGTCGGCGGTCGTGCGCCTGCACGCCGTCGAGGCGCTGGCAGACCACACCGACCCGGCAGACCTCCAGGTGCTGGCCGCAGCGCTGCAGGATGCCGACGCCGAGGTGCGCTACGCGGCCCTCCTCTCGCTCGGCCAGCGGCCGGAGCCGGGCACGGTCAGCGCCATCGAGGCAGCGGCCTCCTCAGGCGATGACCGCACCCGGGCCGTGGCCCGGAGGCTGCTGTCCGACAGGGGGGCGGCTTCGCCCGACCATCAGGGGTAGGCGATGTCGACCCCGCTGTTGGGCAGGGTGACATGAGTCGTCAGACTGCGGGGGCGAGGTGGAAGGGCCCCATGGCGCACGAACGCCCCCGGTCGACGACCGGGGGCGTTCACGTCCTCCCTCAGGACGGGTTGTGCACGCGCTCCGCGAGGAAGCGCCGGGCGACGGCGGCCAGCGCCGCGTCGTCACCCTCGGCCACCCGGGCCAAGGCCTCGTCGGAGGCATAGCCCAGCTGGCCGAGCGCCGACACCGCGGCGAGGCGCACGTCGGCGTCCTCGTCGGCCGCGGCCCTCTCCAGGGCCTCGGCAGCGCCGTCGGCCTCCGGGCCACCGACGTAGCCGAGGGCCTCGGCGGCGTGCTCGCGGACCGCGGTCGAGGCGTCGCTCAGGCGCGCCACCAGGGCCTCGACGCCGCCCTGGCCCAGCTTGCGGAACGCGTCGCTGAGCGCGTCGCGCTGCCAGTCGTCGCCGTCGCCGAGGCGAGCGGCGAGGTCCTCGGCCGCCAAGTGGCCACCGGTGTTGGCGGCAGCACGGTAGGCCTTGAGCGCGACGTCCTTGTGCGGATCCGCCACGAGCCCGCGGACGTGCTCGAAGTGCTCGGGGTTGCCCACCTTGCTGACGACGTGCGCTCCGGTGAAGCGGACGTGCTCGGAGTCGCTGCGCAGCATGGCGAGGATCTCGTCGTTCGCCTCGTCGGCGTGCTGCACCACCGCCCAGGTGAGGTCCTCCTTCACCCGGCCATCGGTCTCGGTCTTGAGGTGCTCGAGGAGCGCAGGGACGATCGCGGGGTCCTTGAGGGACCCCAGGGCCAGCGCGGCCATCCGGCGGTCGGTCCCGACGGTCGAGTCGAGTTGCTTGATCAGGGTCTCCACGTTTCGTGTCATGTCATCGACGGTAAAGCCTCACGCCGCGTGAAGGTCAAGCCCCGCGAGCCGGCTGCCACTACGCTGTGGGCAAACCCGAGGACAGGGGACGCAATGCCGGACATGGCCATGATCACCCGGTTGGGCACGCTGCTGGTGCGCCACCTGGGCGCCTTCAGCACGCAGGGCTCCGAGATCCCGGGCGACGCCCCCGAAGCCCAGCGGACGGAGGAGGACGCCCGCAGCTTCACCCGGTCGCTCGAGGAGATGGGCCCCACGTTCATCAAGTTCGGCCAACTGCTCTCCACCCGCCAGGACCTCCTCCCCGCCGTCTACACCGAAGCGCTCAGCCGGCTGCAGGACGACGTCGAGCCCGTGCCCGTCGAAGAGGTCCGCGCGCGCATCGAGGAGTCGCTGGGCGCGCCGGTCAATGCGATGTTCGCCGAGTTCGACGACCGGCCGCTGGCCGCCGCATCGTTGGCACAGGTGCACCGCGCAGTGACGAAGTCGGGGCGCGACGTCGTGGTCAAGGTGCTGCGGCCCGGCGTGCGTGACAAGGTCCGCAGCGACCTCGACTCCCTGGCCGGGCTGGCGGACTTCGTCGACCGCAACACCCCCGTCGGCCCGCGGCTGGGGGCCGCGCGGATGCTGGCCCAGTTCCGGCGTTCGATGGCCGACGAACTCGACTACCGCAAGGAGGCCGCCAACCTGCGCCTGTTCGCCGAACTCGCCGAGGACGAGCGCGACATCGTGGTGCCCTCCCCCATCGCCGACTACTCCACCGACGACGTGCTCACGCTCGAGTTCATGCCGGGCAGGAAGATCACCGACCTGGGCAAGCTCGAGCTGCTCGACGTCGACGGCCCCGGCCTGGCCGGCTCGCTGTTCCACTTCATGCTGCGGGCGATGCTGGTGGACGGCATCCTGCACGCCGACCCGCATCCCGGCAACCTGTTCCTGACGCCCGAGCACCAGATCGCCATCCTCGACGTCGGCATGGTCGTGCGGCTCCCGTCGCGCGTGCGCACCTCACTCGTGAAGCTGCTGGTGGCCATCGGTGACGCCGACGGCGAGGGCGCAGCAACGGTGCTGGCCAGCATGGGGCACCCGCTGGAGGACTACGATGCCTCCGCCTTCCGTGACTCGGTCACCCACCTGGTCTCCGCCACCCTCTCGATGGGTTCGGAGCTGCAGGCGGGCAGCGTGCTGATGGAGTTGGCTCGACTCTCCGGCGAACACGGCCTCCGGCCCCCGGCCGAGATGACGCTGGTGGGCAAGGCGCTGCTCAACCTCGACCAGACCACCCAGCACCTCGACCCGGACTTCACGCCGATCGAGGCCATCCGCGCCAACATCCCCACCATCCTGCGCGCCTGGTTCACCCCCAGCGCGGCGCAGGCGCTGCTGGGCGGGCTCGAGGGCAAGCAGTTCATCGAGCGCCTCCCCCGCCGCGCCAACCGCATCCTCGACTCGCTGGCGGAGGGCGAGCTCGCCTTCACGGTCAAGGCGATCGACGAGGACCGCCTCCACATGGTGCTGCACCAACTGGCCAACCGCCTCTCGACGGCGCTGGTCCTCGCCGCGATCACCGTCGCGGCGGCGCTGCTGATGGTCGCCGACGTCGGCCCCGGCCTGTTCGGGTACCCGGCGCTGGGCGCGATCTTCTTCATCGTCGCCGCCGTCGGCGGGCTCGTCATGGTGCTGGGGATCCTCCTGGAGGACCGCCCGTCGCGCCGCCGCGTGAAGCGCAACGACCGCCGACGCAAACTCGACGACGACGCCCCCGTAGACTGACGTCCCGACGACAAGGAGATCAGGTGCCAAGGTCAGCCATCCGCCGCTACCTGCGGCTGCTCGCGCCGGGCACCCAGCTGCGCGGCGGCCTCGACCGCATCCTGCTCGGGCGCACGGGCGCGCTGATCGTGCTCGGCAACAACGCGCGGGTGCAGCAGGTCTGCTCCGGCGGGTTCCAGCTGGGCGTCGACTGCACCGAGCAGAACCTGCGCGAACTGGCCAAGCTCGACGGCGCGATCATCCTGTCCAACGACCTCACCCGGATCGTCGCGGCGGGCGTGCACCTCGTGCCCGAGGGGGACCTGCCGACGGCGGAGACGGGCACGCGGCACCGCTCGGCGGACCGCACCGCCCAGTCGGCCGGCGTGCCGGTGGTGACGGTGTCGGCGTCGATGAGCACCGTGTCGCTGTTCCTGGGCGGCCGACGCCACCCCGTCGAGACCGTGCCCCAGGTGATCAGCCGCGCCAACCAGACGCTCGCGACGCTCTCGCGGGTGGTCACGCGCCTCACCGACCAGCTCGAGCAGTTCTCGCAGCTGGAGATCGCCGACCAGGTCACGCTGCGCGACCTCACGCACGTCGCGCACCGGCTCGAACTCACCCGGCGGCTGTCCACCGAGATGCAGTTCCACGTCGACATCCTGGGCGTCGAGGGCCGGTTGGTGTCGCTGCAGCACGCCGAACTGGCCAGCAGCTTCGAGGGCGTGGCGGACCTGCTGACGGAGGACTACGCGCACAACCTGGCGGACCCGTCGGACTTCGACCTGCTCGCGCTGCACAACTTCACGCCCGAGGAACTGTTCAGCAGCGGCTTGGTCGCCGAGCGCCTCGGCTTCGGCTCCACCGCCAACCTCGAGCAGAGCCTCGGTACCCGCGGTGTGCGGCTCCTGTCCCGGGTCGGCCGGCTCCCCGCCCCCATGGTCACCAAGCTCGTCGGCCGGTACTCGCTGCAGGAGATGTTCGGGGCGTCGGTGTCGCAGCTGATGGAGATCGACGGCATCGGGCCCCGCCGCGCCCGCCTGATCCGCGACGCGCTGCTGCGGGTCACCGAATCGAACGGCGGTTCCTGAGCGGAGCGGCTGCGCTATGGTGGACGCCGAACACAGGGGAGCGCCACCGGGGCGCTGAGAGTGCGGGAGGCCGCAGACCCTCAAACCTGATCCGGCTAGCACCGGCGTAGGGAGTTGGGAATTCTCCTCGGCGTTGGCCGAGCCCTCCTGATGAAGGAGCGGACATGAAGTTCATCGCGCAATCGGCCGTGGCGGGCGTCGCCGTGCTGGCCCTCGCCGCCTGTGGCGGCGCCACCCCGGCCACGGAGTCCTCGGCCGAGGACACCACGCCCACCTCGTCGTCGACGCTGACCGTGGTGACCCACGAGTCCTTCAGCCTGCCGGACGAGCTCAAGGCCAAGTTCGCCGCGGACTCCGGCCTGGAGGTGACCTACGTGCAGCCGGGTGACGCGGGCACGCTGGTCAACCAGCTCGTCCTGACGAAGGACTCGCCGCTGGGCGACGTGGTCTTCGGCATCGACAACACCTACGCGTCCCGCGCGGCGAAGGAGGGCGTGCTCGTGGACTACGACCCTGAGCTGCCCGAGGACGCCGCGCAGTACGACGCCGAGGGCCTCACCCCCATCGACTTCGGCGACGTGTGCATCAACGCCGACAAGAAGTGGTTCGCCGAGCAGGGCGTGGCGGTACCCACCACGCTGGACGACCTGGTCAAGCCGGAGTACGCGGACCTCCTCGTGGTGACCAACCCGGCGTCCTCGTCGCCTGGCCTCGCGTTCCTGCTCGCCACCATCGGCGAGAAGGGCGACGGCTGGCTCGACTACTGGGCCCAGCTGAAGGCCAACGGCGTCAAGGTCGCCTCCGGTTGGACCGAGGCGTACTACACCGACTTCTCCGGGGCCGACGGTGCCGGCCCGCGGCCGCTGGTGCTCAGCTACGCCACGTCGCCCGCCTACACCGTCGACGGCGACGAGTCCACCACGGAGGCGCTGCTGGAGACCTGCTTCCGCCAGGTGGAGTACGCCGGCGTCCTGGCGGGCGCCCAGAACGAGGAGGGTGCCCGCGCCTTCATCGACTTCCTCCTCAGCCCCGAGGTGCAGGAGGTATTCCCCACCGAGATGTACATGTACCCCGCCCTGACCGAGACCACCCTGCCCGAGGAATGGGCGAAGTTCGCCCCGCTGGCCCCCTCCCCCGTCGAGGTGGCGCCTGACGAGATCGACGCCAACCGCGAAGAGTGGATCCGTGACTGGACCGAGGCCATGGGGTGAGATCCACCCTCGGCTGGCGGCTGGGATGGGCGCTGGCGGCGCTCGTCCCGGCCGCCTTCCTCGTCGTGTTCTTCGCGTGGCCGGCGGCCGCGCTGGTGCTGCGCGGCTTCCATGACGGCACCTCCTGGACGCTCGAGGGCTTCACCACGGTCTTCGGCTCGCGCCGCACGTGGGGTGCCATCGGGTTCACGCTCGGCTCGGCCGCCGTCTCGACGGCGGCCTGCCTCCTGCTGGGGCTGCCGGGCGCCTACCTCCTGTACCGCTGCAGCTTCCCGGGGCGCGACCCCCTGCGCGCCGTGATCACCATCCCGTTCGTGCTGCCGACGGTGGTCGTCGGCGTCGCGTTCGGCTCGCTGCTGCGCCCCGACGGCATCTTCGGCGGGCTCGACCTGGCTGGTACCCCCACCGCGATCCTGGCTGCCATGGTCTTCTTCAACTATTCGGTGGTGGTGCGCACGGTCGGCACGATGTGGTCGCGGCTCGACCCCCGCCTGGCCCAGGCCGCGGGCACGCTCGGCGCCTCGCCCCTGCGGACCCTGCGCACCGTGACGCTGCCGGCGCTGAGCCCGGCCATCGTGTCGGGGGCCTCGCTGGTGTTCCTGTTCAGCGCCTCGTCCTACGGCATCGTGATGGTGCTCGGCCAGACGCGCCACCGCACGATCGAGACCGAGATCTGGTTCCTCACCACCCAACTGCTCGACCTCCCGTCGGCCGCGGCCCTGTCCATCACCCAGCTGGTGATCGTGTCGGCCGCGCTGTGGTTGAGCGGCCGCGCGCAGGCCCGGATGACCCGCGCGCTGAAGCTCCAGGCGGCGGCCGACGAGGAGCAGGGCCTCTCGCTTGCCCGCGACGGCGCCGCGCTGGCCGTCACGCTCGCGGTCGCCGTCGTGCTCTTGGGGCTGCCGTTGGCAGACTTGGCGTGGCGGTCACTGCACCGCGGGGGCGACTTCACGACGGTGAACTACCTGCAGCTGGCGGCCGAGGGCGGGGCGGGCGTCAGCGTGTGGGAGGCGCTGCGCACCTCCCTGGTGACCGCGCTGGCCGCCACCGCCATCGCCGTCACCCTCGGGCTGTTCGTCGCGCTGGTGGCCTCCCGGCGCCCCCGGCGCCGGGTCGCGCGCTCGGGCCTGGCCGCGCTGGAGTCGCTGTTCCTGCTGCCGCTGGGGGTGTCTGCCGTCACGGTGGGCTTCGGCTACCTCATCACGCTCAACCGGCCACCGCTGGACCTGCGCTCGAGCATCGCGCTGATCCCGATCGCGCAGGCCGTAGTCGCCCTGCCGCTGGTGGTGCGCACCCTGCTGCCCACCCTGCGCGCCATCGATCCCCGGCAACTGGAGGCGGCCGCCACCCTCGGCTCCACCCCCTGGCAGGTGGTGCGCCGCATCGAGCTGCCCCACCTGGGCCGCGCGCTCGGCTTGGCGGTCGGCTTCGCGTTCGCCACCTCCCTGGGCGAGTTCGGTGCCACCAGCTTCCTCGCCCGGCCGGACAATCCCACGCTGCCGGTGCTGATCTTCCGGCTCTTCGGCCGGCCCGGCGCCGAGAACTACGGCGTCGCGCTGGCCGCGTCGGTGGTGCTGGCAGGATTGGCAGGAGTCACGATGGCCGCGGCCGAACGCCTGCGGCCGAAGGAGGTCGCCGCGTGGTAACCGGTCTGGAAGTACGGGGCGTCACCGTCCGCTACGGCGACACCGTCGCCGTCGACGACGTCAGCCTGCACGTGGAGCCCGGCACGGTCGTGGCGCTGCTCGGCGCGTCAGGCTCGGGCAAGTCCACCCTGCTGCGCGCCGTCGCCGGCCTCCAGCCGCTCACCTCAGGCGCCATCGCGTGGGACGGCGAGGACCTGGCGCCGGTGAAGGTGCACAAGCGCAACTTCGGGCTCGTCTTCCAGGACGGCCAACTGTTCCCGACGATGGACGTGGCCCGCAACATCGCCTACGGCCTCGGCAAGCTGCCCAAGGACCAGCAGCGGGCGCGGGTCGCGGAGATGCTGGAGCTCGTCGGCCTCGCCGGCTACGGCGACCGCAAGCCCACCGAACTGTCCGGCGGACAGGCGCAGCGCGTCGCGCTCGCGCGCTCCCTGGCCCCGTCACCACGGGCCATCCTGCTCGACGAACCGCTCTCCGCGCTGGACACCGGCCTGCGCCGCCGACTCGCCGACGACCTGGCGCGCATCCTCCGAGAGACGGGCACCACCGCCGTCCACGTGACGCACGACCACCAGGAGGCCTACACCGTCGCCGATCGCGTGGCCGTCCTCCACGAGGGCCGGCTCCTGCAGGTCGACGCGCCCGAGGCGCTGCGCGAGCGGCCGCACAACCGTCAGGTGGCGGCCTTCCTCGGCTACCGGGCGTTCGTCGTCGAGGCCGAGGCGCACCGGCTGGGCTGGACCGGGCGGCTCGCCACCGGCGAGGTGCTCGGCATCGGGCCGGCCTCGCTGCAGCTCGACCCCGCCGGCGTGGAACTTCCCATCCTCGACCAGACGCTCACGCTCGACGACGTCGAGCTCAAGGTGGCGTTGCCCGACGGCCAGACGGCGACGGTGGCCTCACCGTCGAAACTCGACGCCACGTCGGTGAGAGTCACCCTGATGGGTGGCGCCGTGGTGCCCGCGTGACACAATGTCGCCATGCCGAAGATCGCCGCTGCGTCCGTCGCTGAGCACAGGGCGCAGATCGAGGTCAAACTCCTCGACGCCGCCGAGGCCCTGCTGCGGGCCGGCCTGCCGCTGACCGCGGGCAAGGTCACCCAGGACGCCGGGATCGCCCGCAACAGCATCTACCGCTACGTCGACAGCATCGACGACCTGCGCGGCATGGTCGTCGCCCGACACCTCCCGACGTGGTCCAAGGCCGTCGGCGACGCGGTGGCCGGCGTCGAACACCCCGGGGACCGGGTGGTCGCCTGGGTGCGGGCCAACCTGGAAGAGGCGGCCGACACCGGCCACGGCTGGCTCATGCAGATGGCGCAACAGCCGGGGGCCTCGCGCGTCACCTCCGCCATCGCCGACCAGGCCCACAACGTGCTGCGCGCCTCGCTCATCGGTGCCTGGCGCGCACTGCTGCCAGATCCCGAGCTGGCCCGCCTCAACGTGGCCCTCACCCGGGGCATCCTCCAGGCCGCCTTCGTCCAACTGGACCGCGGCTTCCCGCCCGAGAAGCTCATCCCGGCGGTGGTCGCCGCGACACAGGCGCTCGTCGACGCCGCTTCGGGCCGCCCGGGCGTGTAAATTCCTTTCGGCCGCCCCGCCGCCCCAGTGAATTGCGGAACTAGACTGGCCCCACACTGAGCCACAGGGCGGAAGGTTGTTGGGGGATGTCTTCGCAGGAGTTGGTCGACCGTCTCGTCGCCATGGTGACGAGAGCACACTCCGGGGTCGTGAACGTCTCCGGAGGGTCAGCCGCGGACCGCGCCGCACTCGTCACCGAGTCACTGGCCCAACTCCCCCAGCCGCGGCCAGAGGCCTCCTTCATCGACCTGGACCACCTGGACGCCAACCAGGGGTTGGCCCGGCTGCTCACCGCCATGCGACGGCTCCCCGCCCGGCGCACGTTGGCGACGGACCGCCACTCCACGTGGGAACCAGAGGTGCTGGTGGTGGACCATGCCGAGGTGCTCTCCGGTCGGGAGGCCCACGTCACGGCGGCCGCCGAGCGCGAGGCGGTCATGGTGATCGCCCTCTCTCCCCACCGTCTCGCGGGCGCGCTCATCGCCTCGCTCTCCCTGGGGCCGACCGACCACCGCCCCGGGTCCACCTCCCTCGACGGCGCCCCCCTCGGGCCGGAGGAGTACGCCGCCATCGCCAGGCGGGCCGCGCTGCACAGGGCCGCCGGCGACGACCGCTCCGCCATCGCACTGCTGGCCACCACGTACGACGCGGCCCGTCGCGCCATCTACGAACTCGAGCGCGTCAACGCCCCCATGGCGGCGCGGCTGGCCATCGACCTGCTGCCCGAGGCGGACCGCCGCGGCGACGAGGACGTCATCGGCGACGTCATCGAACGCATGCTGGCCAGGTCCGACACCCCGCTCGAGGTCAAGCGCGACGGGTTCACGTGGCTGGCGCTCATCGAGTCGTTCGCGCCTGATGCCGTCCAGCGGGTCCCCCGGATCCAGAAGAACCTCGACACCGGCGTGGCGATCGCCGAGGCGCTGGGTCGCGAGGACGAACTGCTTCTCCCCCGCCTGGCCGAGGTGCTGACGCTGGGCGTGCTGCGCGACTACGACAGGGCAGGCAGGTCGGCCGACGACGGGCTGGCGATCGCCAGGGCCCTGGGGCTCGAGGGTTGGGAGGCCCGCTTCGAGTTCGGCGTCGCCACCATCCGCCACGTGCTGGGCGACAACAGGGACGCCACCGACATGGCGATGAGCGCCTGGCAGCGGGCCCAACGCGCCGGCGACCAGAAGGCCACCATC
This sequence comes from Tessaracoccus lubricantis, assembly GCF_039544535.1. Lineage (NCBI taxonomy): Bacteria > Bacillati > Actinomycetota > Actinomycetes > Propionibacteriales > Propionibacteriaceae > Tessaracoccus > Tessaracoccus lubricantis. The sequence continues at coordinate 72,393 of NZ_BAABLV010000008.1, read as the reverse complement.
TACAGCGCGCTGCTGCTGGGCAGGCTGCCGTCGACCAGGCCCGACTCCCCGGGTGGCCTCGCCGCGCTGCGCGACGCGCTGGACCTGTCCCGCGAGCTGAGCGACCGGCGCCTCGAGTCCTTCACCCTGGTGCTGCTCGCGCTGCAGGCCCTGCAGTCCGAGCACCCGCTGGGTGCCGCGCAGTGGTTGATGGAGCGGTACCGCCTGGTGGCCCGCAACCGCAATGGCAACGCGCTCGTGCCGCACGTGCTGCTCACGCTGGGGTTGAGCGCCCGCATGGGCCACCCGGCGGTGACGGCCAGGCTGCACGGGTCGCTGCTGCAGTGGACGGAACTCATCCTGGCCGCGCTGCCGGCGGTGCTGCAGGCCCGGTACTACGAGGCCGTCGCCGTGGCCCGCGCTGCGCTGGGCGACGCCGACTTCGACCGCTGCGCGGAGGACGGCGCCCACCTCTCGCTGGAGAGCGCGGCGGTGGAGGCCATGGACTACGCGTTGAGGCTGGCCAATCCCGGCCAGGCCGGGGCGCTCGCCGCGCCTCCCGCTGCGGAGGAACTCACTGCCCGCGAACGCGACGTGCTGCGCCTGCTGGTGAGCGGGCACCGCAACAAGGAGATCGCCGAGCGGCTCGTGCTGTCGCCGAAGACCGTGATGCACCACACCAGCGCCATCTACCGCAAGCTCGGCGTGCGCGGTCGGGCGGAGGCCGCCGTCGCCGCCATGCGGGTGGGCATCATCCCGCCCGCGTGATGCGAAACGCGCTGCGGGGTGGGCCCTGGTCGGACCCACCCGCAGCGCGTGTGTGGCGATGGACTAGTCGGCGGTCTTGGCCGGCTCCAGCTCCTGGACGCCGCTCTTGGCGACACCGGTGAACTTGAACGGCATTTCCGCGCCCTCCTCGGCGACGTCGACCTGGACGATCTGCCCGGCGGTCAGTTCCCCGAACAGGATCTTCTCGGCCAGGATGTCCTCGATGTCGCGCTGCAGCGCTCGCCGCAGCGGGCGGGCGCCGAGCACGGGGTCGAAGCCGCGCTTGGCGATGAGGGTCTTGGCGGCGGGCGTGAGCTCGATGCCCATGTCCTTGTCCTTCAGGCGACCCTCGATCTGGGCCACCATGAGGTCCACGATCTGCTCGATGTTGTCCTGCGTGAGCTGGTGGAACACGACGATCTCGTCGACGCGGTTGAGGAACTCGGGGCGGAAGTGCTGCTTCAGCTCGTCCGAGACCTTGGCCTTCATCTTCTCGTAGCTCGACCCGTGGTCATCGGCCCGGGAGAAGCCCAGGTTGACCGACTTCGAGATGTCGCGCGAACCGAGGTTCGTCGTCATCACGATGACGGTGTTCTTGAAGTCGACGACGCGACCCTGGGCGTCCGTGAGGCGGCCCTCGTCGAGGATCTGCAGCAGCGAGTTGAAGATGTCCGGGTGGGCCTTCTCGATCTCGTCGAACAGGACCACCGAGAAGGGCTTGCGGCGCACCTTCTCAGTGAGCTGGCCGCCCTCTTCGTAGCCGACATAGCCGGGGGGCGAGCCGAACATCCGCGACGCGGTGTGCTTCTCGGAGTACTCCGACATGTCGAGCGTGATGAGCGCGTCCTCGTCACCGAACAGGAACTCGGTGAGCGCCTTGGTGAGTTCGGTCTTGCCGACGCCCGAGGGGCCGGCGAAGATGAACGAGCCGCTGGGGCGCTTCGGGTCCTTGAGCCCGGCCCGGGTGCGGCGGATGGAGCGCGACAGGGCGTGCACCGCGTCGGTCTGGCCGATGATGCGCTTGCCGACCTCTTCCTCCATGCGGAGCAGCCGCTGGGACTCCTCCTCCGTCAGCTTGAACACCGGGATGCCGGTGGAGCCCGACAGCACGACCGCGATCTCCTCCTCGCCGACGACGGCGGGGATGTCGGAGTCGCCCTGCTTCCAGGCCTCCTCCTTCTCGGCACGCTGCGCGCGCAGCTTCTGCTCCTCGTCGCGGAGGCGGGCTGCCTTCTCGAAGTCCTGCGCGTCGATCGCGGCGTCCTTCTCCATCTTGTTGGCCGCGATCATCTCGTCGAACTCGCGCAGGTCCGGCGGCGCCGTCATGCGCTGGATGCGCAGGCGCGCACCCGCCTCGTCGATCAGGTCGATGGCCTTGTCCGGCAGGAACCGGTCCTGGATGTAGCGGTCCGCCATGGTGGCGGCGGCGGCCAGGGCCTCGTCGGTGATGGTGATGCGGTGGTGCGCCTCGTAGCGGTCCCGCAGGCCCTTGAGGATGTCGATGGTGAGCGCCACGGAGGGCTCGGCCACCTGGATGGGCTGGAAGCGGCGCTCCAGCGCGGCGTCCTTCTCGATGTGCTTGCGGTACTCGTCGAGCGTGGTGGCGCCGATGGTCTGCAGTTCACCGCGGGCGAGCATGGGCTTCAGGATCGACGCGGCGTCGATGGCACCCTCGGCCGCACCGGCACCGACGAGCGTGTGGATCTCGTCGATGAACAGCATGATGTCGCCGCGGGTCTTGATCTCCTTGAGCACCTTCTTGAGGCGTTCCTCGAAGTCACCGCGGTAGCGGGAGCCGGCAACCAGCGCACCGAGGTCCAGCGTGTAGATCTGCTTGTCGCGCAGCGTCTCCGGCACGTCGCCGCGGACGATGGCCTGCGCGAGGCCCTCCACGACGGCGGTCTTGCCGACGCCGGGCTCGCCGATCAGCACCGGGTTGTTCTTGGTGCGGCGGCTGAGCACCGTCATCACGCGCTCGATCTCGTGGACGCGGCCGATGACCGGGTCCAGCTGGTTCTCGCGCGCGGCCTGCGTGAGGTTGCGGCCGAACTGGTCCAGCACCTGCGAGCTGGTCTTCTCCGGGCCACCCTCGGGCGCGCCGGACATCGAGGCCTCGCGGCCCTGGTAGCCGGTGATGAGCTGCAGCACGGTGTTGCGCACGCGACTGAGGTCCGCACCCAGCTTGATCAGCACCTGCGCCGCCACGCCCTCGCCCTCGCGGATGAGGCCGAGCAGGATGTGCTCGGTGCCGATGTAGTTGTGGTTCATCTGCAGTGCCTCGCGCAGCGAGAGCTCGAGCACCTTCTTCGCGCGCGGCGTGAACGGGATGTGCCCGGTGGGCACCTGCTGTCCCTGGCCGATGATCTCCTCGACCTGATCGCGCACGGCCTCCAGGGCGATGCCCAGCGACTCGAGCGCCTTGGCGGCCACGCCCTCGCCCTCGTGGATGAGGCCGAGCAGGATGTGCTCAGTGCCGATGAAGTTGTGGTTGAGCAGCTTAGCCTCGTCCTGCGCCAGCACAATCACGCGGCGGGCTCGGTCCGTGAACCGTTCGAACATAGAAACTTCTTCCCTTCCCGTCACCCCGCGACTGCGCGCGAAGCAACTTGAGTCTCAAGCTTACTAACGCTTGGAGGGGAACAAAGGTCCTGCGCTTCTCCCGCGGCGAACAGATACCAGGTCGTTACCTCAGTTGGCCGCTTCGTAGGCCGCCACGATCTCCGCGGAGATGCGGCCGCGGTCAGAGACCTTGTAGCCGTTGGCGCGGGCCCAGTCCCGCACGTCGGTGTTGCTCACCTTCCGCGCGGCACCCCGCCCCGAGGTGTTGCGTCGGCGAGCGACCTTGTCGGCCTTGGCGATGTAGGGTGCGAGCAGTTCGCGCAGCGCCTCTTCGTTCTCACGGGTGAGGTCGATGGTATAGGCGTCGCCGCCGATCGAGAATTCCACCGGTTGCGCCCCTTCGCTGCCGTCGAAGTCGTCGATGTGAACCACTCGGACGAGTCGGGCCATTGAAATCTCCTCAAAAGTTGTATCCCGTGACAGTTAGGATTACAGCAGATTAGCGGCCGCCAAGGTCGATGAATAGGGGTATCTGTCGTGAATACGGTGAAATACTGCATCGGTGGGTTGACCCTGCCGCAGCACGAGGGCATCAGCCTCGGCCCGCGCCACCCCAGCAGCGCCGGGCTCATTGCCCTCGCCGTGGACGTCGACGGTGACCACATCGTGCGCGCCGACGTCACCAGCGGCTATGGGCACCGGGGGGCCGAGAAGCTCTTCGAAGTACGCGATTACCGCTCGATGATCATGCTGGGAGACAGGCATGATTGGCTCTCGGCATTCAGCGGGGAATTGTCCCTCACGCTGACACTGGAGAATTCGATGCGCCTCCAGGCGCCACCCCGCGCCGTCATTCTTCGCACGCTGCTGGCCGAAATGGCACGCATTCACTCGCACCTTTCCTTCCTGGGATATCTGGCACCCACGGGAGGCGTGCATGAAAGGCTCTGGGGCGTCATCGAGCGCATCCGCAACCGGTTCCTCGCCTGGACGGGAAACCGGGTCCATCCGATGCTGAACCGGGTCGGTGGCCTCGCCACCGACGCGCCCACCGGCTGGCTGGACACGCTCGACGAGCTCCTCGACGACGTGGCCAGGCTCTCGGCAGACCTGCGCGCCGTCCTCGACCGCACCACCCGGTTCACCGGCCTGGCCCTGCTCGACCGGGCCGACTGCCTCGGCCACGGCCTGACCGGCCCCGTGGCACGCGCCGCCGGATTCGACCCCGATCGCAGGGCCGACGGGTACCTCGCCTACGGCGCAGTCTTCCGTCCGGTGCACGCCCGCACCTCTGGCGACGCCGCCGCGCGCCTGGGCGTCCTCGTCGACGAGGTGGGCACCTCCGTCGACATGGTGCGGGTGGCGATGTCGCTGGCCGCGCACACGCCCGGTGAGGTCAACATCAAGCTCTCGCGCCGCCTGCGGGTGCCCGAGGGCGAACACGCCACCGACATCGAGGCGCCGTGGGGCCTCGCGTCATGCCTGATGAACTCCAGGGGTGGCCAGACGCCGTGGCGGGTGGCGCTGCGCACCCCGTCGTTCGCCAACGTGTCGGCGCTGGGCAAGGCGCTCGAGGGCGCCCACACGGCACAGATCCCCGACGTCGTGGCCTCGCTGGGCTACTCGATCGGGGATCTGGACAAATAGGGGCGTTGGCGCCTCAGGCGTGCAGGCGCAGGTCCGGCAGGACGTCGAGGTCCAGCTTCGCCAGGTCGACGATCGTGGGGTGCTCGTCCTCGCCCCAGATCTCGTCGATGGTGGGGCGCAGCGCGCGGCCCGGCAGTTCCACGATGTTGACGGTCTCCTCGGCCTCGCGGGCCTCGTTCTCGGCCTCCAGCTCGGCGATCCGCTTCTCCAGCGCCACGATGCGGGCCTGGCGCTCGGCCACCTCCGCCCGCAGCCACGCGCTGTTGCCGCGCATGGAGCTCAGCTCCGACTTGGCGGCGCCCAACTGGCCGCGGAGCTTCGCGATGACTGCCTTGAGGTTCTCCGCGCGGGCGTTGTAGCGCTCGATCATCGCGACGGACTCGGCGTGGTGCCGGTCAGCCTGCTGGGAGCGCAGGTCCACCTCATGCTTGAGCTCCTCGGCGTGCAGCGTGCGCTCGAACGCGAGCTGACGCCACACCACCCACGTGGAGGCCACGGCCATGAGGATCGCGACGACCACGCCGGCGCGCACCAACCAGACGTTGCCCGCCAGCGAGGCGAGCGAAACGACGGTGCCGACGGCAAGAATCGTGAGAGCAACAGTGCGCTCGGAGGACTTGTGAGCTGCGCGACGACCAACCATGGGCCCAAGTGTAGGTACGGTCCAACGGGCGCCCGTGTATTGAAACGGGCATGTTGCGCGATTTCTCAGCGCGTCGCGTGCAGCGGTGGTACGTCAGGCCGGCGACGGTGAGGCACCGTCGGGGTGCTCGTCGTCATCGTCGTCATCGTGCACGACGCAGGCCCGCTCCAGCAGCGCGCCGGCGCCGGCCAGCAACAGCGCGGCGACGATGGTGGCGGTGCCCTGCACCACGCGTGCCGAGGGCAGCGCCGCCTCGAGCTGCGACAGGTACCGCATGACGTAGACGATGTGGCCGCCCGCGAACAGGGCGCCGGTCATGATCATCGACTTGCCGACGGCCAACGCGGCCAACCCCTCCTGTGGGGCCAGTCGCTTCTCCTCGATCCGCTTGGGCAGGGCCCGGCTGTAGATGGCGACGGCCACCGCCAGCACGATGAGCGTGATCGGCACCGACCACGGCACGACCGGGGGGAAGGCACCCACGGCCTCGAAGCCCAGGATGACCAACGCGAAGACGACCGCTCCCGCCAGGACCGACACGACGGCCTGCCGGGGCGTGGTCAGCCCGAGCTTGGGCCGGGGCTCCTGCGTGCTCAAAACCCAGTGTTGGCTTGGATCGAGATGTCGCGGCGGGGGGTGAGCACGCTGGCGTCGATGTCATCGAGCAGCTCGGCGATGGGCCCATGCCCGGCGATCTCACCGTTGGGGTCGACGTCGTGCCACGGCACCAGCACGAACGCGCGCTCGTGGGCGCGGGGGTGCGGCAGTTCGATGTCGCCCTCGGAGATGCGCTTGCCCACCATGATGATGTCGATGTCGAGCGTGCGCGGGCCGTTGCGGACCTCGCGGCTGCGGCCGAAGTTCTCCTCGATGGCGAGGCACCGGTCGAGGATCGTCAACGGCTCCAGCGTCGACTCCGCCACGACGACCATGTTGAGGAAGTCGCCCTGCTCCGGGCCCTCCCCCACCAGCGAGCTCTCGTAGACGGGGGACACGTCGACGATCATCAGGTCAGGCGTCTCCGCGAGGAAGTCGACGGCTTCCTGGAGGATGGCGGCCGAGTCACCGAGGTTCGAACCCAGGCTGAGCACCACCTTGGAGATGGGGCGCAGGTTGCCCAGGGTGTCGACGTCGATTTCGAAGGGGCCGTTAGACATGTCTGCTCCTGCTGATCGTGACCGATACATCCGAAAAGGTCTGCGTGAGGGGGGCTCGGGGCTTGTGCACCGTCACCGTCACGCGGTCCACTCTGCCATGGCCGAGGCACCGGTCCGCAATCTCACCGGCGACGGTCTCGATGAGGTCGCGCGGTTCCCCGGTGATGACCGCCTCGACGTCTGCTGCGACGTCTGCGTAGTTGACGGTGTTGGCCAACTCGTCGCTGACGGTGTCCAGGTCGAGTTCCAGGGTGACGTCCACGACGAAGGGCTGCCCTTCGCGGCGCTCCTGCGGGAAGACGCCGTGAAAGCCCGTGGCCGTGAGGCCGGAGAGCGTGATGCGGTCGATGGTGGGAACCCCCTTAGCTTCCAAGGGCACCTTACTAGACGCCCCTCGCGAAGGGTGCCTCGCGGTCCAGACGACGGGCCACGGCGATCGCGTCGGCCTGGCCGCTGACGTCGTGGGTGCGCACCGCCCACACGCCGTGCAGCGCCGACCAGAACGACACCGCGGCGGTGGCGCCGTCGCGGCCCAGCGGCTCGCGGCCGCCGAGCAGTTCGCCGAGGAAGGCTTTGCGGGAGGCCCCGACGAGCACGCGGTGGCCGATGCCCTGGAAGCGGTCGAGGTGGCGCAGCAGCGTCCAGTTGTGGTCCCACGTCTTCGAGAAGCCCAGCCCGGGGTCGAGGATGATCCGTTCCCCGGGGATGCCGGCCCCCAGGGCCTTGTCCCGCTGGGCAAGGAGTTCACGCAGCACGTCGGCGACCACGTCGTCGTACTGCGCGGTGGACTGGAAGCGCGCCGAGTGGTCGCGCCAGTGCATGAGGACGAAATCTGCCGACGACTGCGCCACCACGCCGAGCATGTCGGGGTCTGCGAGCCCACCGGAGACGTCGTTGATGATCCGCGCGCCCGCGTCGATGGCGGCGGCGGCGACGGTGGCGCGCATGGTGTCGACCGACACCGTGATGCCGTCGGCCGACAGCGCGCTGACGATCGGGACCACGCGCCGCAGTTCCTCCTCGAGGCCGACCCGCGCGGAACCGGGGCGGGTGGATTCGCCACCGACGTCGATCATCGAGGCGCCGGCGGACAGCATGCGGCGGGCATGTCCGATGGCGACCTCCGCGTCCACGTACGAGCCCCCGTCGGAGAAGGAGTCGGGCGTCACGTTGAGGATGCCCATCACCAGCGTCACCGGGTCACCGCCCCAGGATCAGGCTCATGGCCTCCGCCCTGGTGGCAGGGTCGCGCAACTGGCCCCGCACCGCGGACGTCACCGTGCGCGAACCGGGCTTGCGCACCCCCCGCATGGTCATGCAGGTGTGTTCCGCCTCGATCACGACGATGACCCCCCGCACGTGGAGGTGCTCGACGAGGGCCTCGGCGATCTGCGAGGTGAGGCGCTCCTGCACCTGGAGCCTGCGGCCGTACATCTCGACGAGCCGGGCGATCTTCGACAGGCCGGTGACCCTGCCGTCGAGTGACGGGATGTAGCCCACGTGCGCCACGCCGGTGAACGGCAGCAGGTGGTGCTCGCACAGGCTGACCAGTTCGATGTCCTTGACCAGGATCATCTCCTCGTGGGAGATGTCGAACGTGGTGCCGAGGATCTCCTCGACGTCTGCCCGGTAGCCCGCGCTCAGCTCGGTCCAGGCCCGGGCGACGCGATCGGGCGTCTCCTGGAGGCCCTCGCGTTCCGGGTCCTCCCCGAGCGCGATGAGCAGTTCACGGATGGCGGCAGCGGCGCGCTGCTGGTCGACGCCCATGTCAGTGGCTCGGCGGGGCGGTCGGCGGGCCCCACGGGGAGGGACCGGTCTCGGGCAGGGGCAGCTGGGTGGGTTGTCCGGGCAGCGGCTCGGGGGCGGGCGGCACCTCGACCGGCGGCTCACTCGACGGCACCCTCAGGTCCGAACCCGTCCAGGCGGGGCGCTTCCCGCGGCGACGCAGCGGCTTGAACACCTCGTCGACCTCGTGCCGGTTCAGCGTCTCCTTCGCGAACAGTTGGCGCACCAGTTCGTCGAGCACCTCGCGGTTCTCCACGAGCACGTCGAAGGCCTCCTGGTGGGCGGTGTGGATGAGGTTGGCGACCTCCTCGTCCACGATGGCGGCCATGTGCTGCGAGAACTCCTGCGTCGAGTCGGTGCCGCGCATGCCCATGAACGGCTCCGAGTCGCCGCCGCCGAGCTTGACGGAACCGACGCGCTCGCTCATGCCGTACTGCATGACCATCGCGCGGGCCACCTTCGTGGCCTTCTCGATGTCGTTGGCGGCGCCCGTCGTCGGGTCGTGGAAGACCAGTTCCTCGGCCGCGCGGCCACCCATCATGTAGGCCATCTGGTCCAGCAGTTCGCCGCGGGTGCGGGAGTACTTGTCCTCATCCGGCATCACCATGGTGTACCCCAGCGCGCGGCCGCGCGGCAGGATCGTGACCTTCTGCACGGGGTCGTTGCCCGGCATGGCCGCGGCGACGAGGGCGTGGCCGCCCTCGTGGTAGGCGGTGATGAGGCGCTCGCGGTCGTCCATCAGGCGGGTGCGCTTCTGCGGCCCGGCGATCACGCGGTCGATGGCCTCGTCCAGCATCGGCTGGCGGATCATGTCCTGGTTCATGCGGGCGGCCAGCAGGGCGGCCTCGTTGAGGACGTTGGCCAGGTCCGCGCCCGAGAAGCCGGGCGTGCGCCGGGCGATGGCGACCAGGTCGACGTCGCTGGCGAGCGGCTTGCCCTTGGCGTGCACCTGCAGGATCTTGGCGCGGCCGTCTGCGTCCGGCGCGTCGACGCCGATCTGGCGGTCGAAGCGGCCGGGGCGCAGCAGCGCGGGGTCCAGCACGTCCGGCCGGTTGGTGGCGGCGATCAGGATGACGCCGCCGCGCACGTCGAAGCCGTCCATCTCGACCAGGAGCTGGTTGAGCGTCTGCTCGCGCTCGTCGTGCCCACCGCCCATGCCGGCGCCGCGGTGGCGGCCGACGGCGTCGATCTCGTCGATGAAGATGATGGCCGGGGCGTTCTCCTTGGCCTGCGTGAACAGGTCGCGCACGCGGGAGGCACCCACGCCGACGAACATCTCGACGAAGTCGGAACCGGAGATGGAGAAGAACGGTACGTTCGCCTCGCCCGCCACGGCGCGCGCCAGCAGCGTCTTGCCGGTGCCGGGAGGGCCGTACAGCAGCACGCCCTTGGGGATCTTGGCGCCCAGCTTCTGGAACTTCGCGGGCTCCGCCAGGAACTCCTTGATCTCCTCGAGTTCCTCGACGGCCTCGTCGGCACCCGCGACGTCACCGAAGGTGGTCTTCGGGGTGTCCTTCGACACCAGCTTGGCCTTCGACTTGCCGAACGAGAGCGGGCCGCCGGCTCCGCCGCCGGACATGGAGCGCATCAGCCAGAAGAACACGAGGATGATGATGAGGAACGGCAGGCCCGTGTACAGGAACATCTGCAACAGCCCGGGCTGCGGGTTGCGACCGGTCCACTCCTCGATGGTGCCGGCGTCCTCACGCTTCTCCAGCAGCGGCACCACGTCGTCGACCTGGTTGCCCACCCACTGCGACTGGGTCTTCTTGCCCGTGTGGTCGGTCACCTGGATCTGCTGCTCGCCGTCGACGAGGATGACTTCCTTCAGCTTGGTGTCGCTGGCAAGCAGCTTCAGGGTCTCCGACGTGGGGACCGTCTGGTAGCCGGTGACCGAACTGATCATCTGCATCCCGAGCATGAGGAACACGATGCTGATGAGAATCCAGGCGAACGGACTCTTGAAAAATCTCTGCAACTTACAAATCAGCTCTCTGGCGGCGTCAACGGTGCGCCGTGGGTTGACACGGGCGCACCGTCACATTACCAGCGGGCGCAACTCCCCTGCGGTGCTCCGCGCACCGCCAGCCGGCGCTCAGGCGTAGACGTGGCGCGCGAGCGTGCCGACGTCGCGCAGGTTGCGGTACCGGCCGGCGTAGTCGAGGCCGTAGCCGACGACGAATTCGTTGGGGATCTCGAAGCCCACGTACTTGACCGGGACCTCCATCTGGGCGGCGTCCGGCTTGCGGAACATCGTCATGATCTCGAGGCTGGCCGGCTGGCGCGAGGCGAGGTTGCTCATGAGGTAGCTGAGCGTGAGGCCGGTGTCGATGATGTCCTCGACGACGATGACGTGCCGGCCCTCGAGGTCGACGTTGAGGTCCTTGAGGATGCGCACCACGCCGGACGACTGCGTGCCCGCGCCGTAGCTCGACACTGCCATCCAGTCCATCTCCACGTGGCTGCGCATGGCGCGCTGCAGGTCGCTCATGACCATCACCGCGCCGTTGAGGACGCCGACGAGCAGCAGTTCGCGCCCCTCGTAGTCGGCGTCGATCCGCGCGGCGATCTCAGCCACGCGGGCCTGGATCTCGTCGTTGGTGAACAGGACCTTCTCGAGGTCGCCGGAAACGTCTGCAGCATCCACGGAGGCGAGCCTATCGCACGGTGAGGTGGGAACCGGTCCGGACTACCTGGCCGCCCGGGACGGCGACGGGGCCCTGGCCGTGCCACGCCGTGACCAGGGCGTCGACGGCGAGCACGTGCCGGAACTCCGCAGCCGGCGAGAGGCGGCCGAGCCAGCGGTGCACCACCCGCCAGCGCAGGGCGTCGGGCAGGCCACGCAGGTCGTCGACGGCGAGCTCGGCGGCCACGGGCAGCGCCTGGCCCGCGAGCTGGTCGAGGAGGTCGGCGTCCGCCCTGGCCAGTTGCGCCGTGCGGGCCAGCGCGGGCGCCAGGTCACGTCCGAGGGCGGCGCTGAGCCCCGCGAGTTGCTGGCGGACGGCGACCCTGGCGAAGCGTGGGTCGGCGTTCATCGGGTCCTCCCACGGCTCCACGCCCCAGTCGCGGCAGGCCGCCTCGGTGGCCGCCCTGCGCAGCCCCAGCAACGGCCGGATGAGGCTGGCGCCGTCGGGGCCCAGCGAGACCGTCCCGGCCATGCCGGCCAGCGAGCGGGTGCCCGAACCGCGCAGCAGGCCCAGCAGCACCGTCTCGGCCTGGTCGTCGAGCGTGTGGCCCAGCAGCACGGGACGGCCGTAGGAGGCCAGCGCCGCCAGCCGGGCCGTGCGGGCCGCGGCCTCGAGCCCGCCGTCGGAGGCGGCCACCTCGACCCGCACCACCTCCGCCGTCATGCCGCGCCCGGCCAGCAGCCCCGCCGTCCGCGCGGCCACCCGCGCCGAGCCGTCCTGGAGGCCGTGGTCCACCACGACTGCGGTGACCGCGCTGCCCCGCCGTCGGGCCGCCCACTGGGCGCCGAGCGCCAGCGCGAGGGAGTCTGCGCCGCCGGAGCAGCCCACGACGGCGGCGTCGGGCAGCAGTGCCAGCACCGCCTGCGCGACGCCCAGCGCCGCCGGGCCGAGCTCACGCCTGGCCACGGACCCTCTCCAGCCAGCGGGAGGGATCGGAGATCTCCTCGGCGGTGGGCAGGTTCGCGGGCTCGGCGAAGGCACGGCGGAGCGCGTCACGGTTCTTCAGCCGCTGCACGCGGCGGCAGAATTCGAGCCCGTCGCGGTACTGCGCGTTCTTGTCGAGCGTGCGCGACAACCGGGCAAGGAGGCCGGTGCTCTCGGACCGGGCGAAGGCGCGGCGCATGCCCGGGATGGTGGGCGCGTGCCTGCGTCCGGCGTAGTCGGAGGTGTAGTCGGCGTGGCCCTCCAGGAACGTCATGGCTGCGGTGAGTTCCGCCATCGCTCGGCCGGCCTCCCGCGAGGTGAGCAGCGCGGCGACGTCGCGGGTGCGGGCCCAGCCCAGCAGCCCCTCGCCCAGCGGCACCTCGTCGTGGACCACCAGCCGCAACCGTTCGGTGAGGTAGTCGTGGAGCCAGGGCGCGAGGCGGAACTGCAGCGCGTGCGTCTGCTCGTGCAGCGCCACCCACATGCGGAAGTGCGGCGGCGTGAACCGGTGCGCGCGCTCGTGGGCCACGATCGTGGGCGCCACCAAGTAGAGGGTGTCGGCGCCGGTGAAGGCGTCGTACTGGCCCAGCAGTCGGCGGCTGACGGCCCGCATCCCGGCGCCCACCAGCAGGCCGTTGCGGGCCCCCGCGAGCCTGGCCCCCAGCCCCGTGCCCGCCGGCTCCAGGCCGAGCTGGTCGACCACGCCGTCGGCCATGTGCTGCACGGCGCGGCCCCAGCCGGACCAGTCGACGACGCGGATGCGGGTGGCGCCGACGGCCTCGACGCCGAGGTGCCCGGCCGCGATCTCACCGGCCCGGCGGGCGGTCACGCGCAGGTCGGCCACCAGCCTCGTGAGTTCATGGCGGGTGAGGTCCGGCAGGTGGTCGGGGCCCACCGCGGCCACGCGGTGGGCCAGGCGCCAGTCGACGCTGGGTGCGTGCTCCATCAGCACCCACACGCCGTCACGGTGCCGGTGGCCTGGTCCACCCACACCCGGGCTGCCCCGCCGTCGGGCACCCCGTTGACGAAGAACGCGAAGGCCAGGAGTCGGTCGTCGGCCGTCAGCGTGGTGCCGCCGAGCGTGGCCACCAGCGAGAGCGAGCCCGTCTTGGCGCGGGCGATCCCGCGCGCCGGGCGGGCGATGGCGTCACCGAAGCGGTCCGCGAGGGTGCCCGTCACGCCTGCGGTGGGGAGGCCGTCGAGGATGACGGAGAGCCGGGGCTCCGAGGCGAGCTCGGCGAGCGCCGCGGCCAGCATGTTGGGGGTGAAGCGGTTGCTGCGCGACAGGCCGGAGGCGTCGTGCAGCACCGTCCCCTCGTCCCAGATGCCGAGCGCCGTCAGCTGTTCCCGGATCGCGGCCACCGAGCCGGCGAACGTCGTGGGATGCCCCGTCCTGGCGGCGAGCTGGAAGCCCATCACCTCGGTGAACGAGTTGTTCGAGCGTTGCATGAACTGCTCGACCAGCACGTGCACCGGCAGCGACTCGACCCGCGCGACCTCCTCCGCCCCGCCGGAGCCCGGTGCGGCGACCGGCGCGCCGGTGACCGTGATCCCCCGGGCGGTCAACTGCGTGGCGAAGGTGGTGGCCGCGGCCAGGGCCGGGGTCTGGCTGCGGGCGCCTCCGCGCGGGCCGCGCCCCTCGTCGGTCCAGAGCGCGGAGATGGTGGTGACCTGGTCCCGGTAGTTGGCCGGCCACGTCTCGTTCCACCCGGGGCCGGTGAAGTGCGACTCGTCGTACCCGAGGCTGACGGACGTGACGCCGGCCTCGCGGAGCGCCTCGACGGTGAGCTCCGCCAGTTCGTCGGTGGTGGCGGGCTGGGGGTAGGCCGTCTCCGGCGACGGGATGCTGCGGAGCAGGGGGTCGCCGCCGCCCACCAGCACCAGGTGGCCGGGCTCGGGCTGGACCACGCGGGTGGCGAAGGTCTCGGAGCCGTCGAACGCGTTCATCACCGCCAGCGCGGTGAGCGTCTTGGTGTTCGACGCGGGGATGAGCGGGGCCTTCTCGTTGGAGGCTGCGACCACCTCGCCGGTGGCGACGTCGATGACCTCGTAGCCGATCGCCACGGGTTCGCCGCCGTCGGCAGGGAGCAGCTTCGACCGGTCGAGCGCGCCGAGTTCGGCCTCCAGCGCGGCGCGCTCCGGGAGGACGCCCGGGGCCGGCAACTCCGCCGGGCCGACGAGCCCGGTGCCGGCAGGGGGCGGGTTGTCGGCACCCGTCTCGGCCGCCGTCGGGGTGGGTGGCGGGGCGAAGAGTTCGGGCGCGACGGTGGTGGGCGCCCCGCTCCGAGTCAGGCCCGTGACGGCCAGGGCCTCGCGGTGAAACACAGACAGCAGGAAGCCGCCGGCGAGGAGCACGCCGACCACCAACCAGGTGATGACCCACTCCACCGCGCGTCCACGGCTCCGCACACCGGCCTCCAAAGGGGTATTCTGCAGGGGACCCGCAACGTTGCGCGGGGCTTTAGACACCAATCATAGGAGTGCCCAAGTGAGCGAAGACGCGCCTGTTGGCCTGCGGCCGATCGATCCGGGTCGACGCATCCTGTTCGACGTCACGGTGGAGATCCCGAAGGGCACCAAGAACAAGTACGAGATGGACCACAACACCGGCCGGCTCCGCCTGGACCGCGTGCTGTTCACCTCCACGCAGTACCCGTACGACTACGGCTTCGTCGAGGGCACCCTCGGCCTCGACGGCGACCCGCTCGACGCGATGGTCATCGGCGCAGACCCGACGTTCCCCGGCTGCCTCATCGAGTGCTACGCCGTGGCGATGTTCCGGATGACCGACGAGATGGGCGGCGACGACAAGGTGCTGTGCGTGGCCACGGCGGACACCCGCCGCGCCCACATCACCGACCTCGCGTCGGTGCCGGAGCACATGCTGCTCGAGATCGAGCACTTCTTCTCGGTCTACAAGGACCTCGAGCCGGGCAAGTCGGTCGAGGGCGCCACGTGGACCGGGCGCGCCGAGGCCGAGGCCGAGGTGCAGGCATCGTTCGAGCGTGCGAAGGGCACGCCGTACGAGCACCACCACGTCAACCTGGCCTGACCCGGGGTCAGCCGGTGAGCGTGCCCATCCACGCCGCCACCAGGCAGCCGACGATGGTGACCAGCGAGTAGCCGACGGCGAACCGGGCCCTCCTGCGGCCCAGTTCGCGGGCTGCCTGCCAGCAGGCCGACGAGAAGGTGGTGAAGGCGCCGCAGAACCCGGCCCCCACCACCGACAGCCACCCCCCGGTGAGGTGCACCGATGCGGCACCGAGGATGAACGAGCCCACCACGTTGACCGTCAGGGTCGCCTTCCAGGGCGCCCAGCGGCGGGCGATCACCAGGTCGACGCCGGCGCGGGCCACCGCCCCGATGCCGCCGGCCAGGCAGACGAGCCAGATCATGCGGCGTCCCCGCCGCGCACCTTCCAGCCCGCCAGGTGCCCCAGCCCCGCCGCCAGGACGCCGAACGTGGTCTCCATCACCGCGACCAGCACGCCGGCCAACGACAGCGACTGCAACGCAAGGGTCGACCAGGACGTGAACGACGCCAACCCGCCGACGGCGAGGAACAGCCGCAGGGGCGTCACGCGAGGCCCGTAGAGCCCCGACACCAGCCCCAGCAGCAGGCAGCCGGCCAGGTTGATGGCCGCGAGCGCGATGACCTCGTGCCCGACGAGGTGCAGCAGCCCCACCCGGAGACCAGTTCCCACGGCACCCCCGACGAAGACCACCGCCGCCCTGGCCCACCACTTCTCGCTCACGCGGCCACATCTTACTGGCGCCCCCTGTGGGAAACTTGACCCCATGCCCCGATACCTGATGCTGCGCACCCCGTCGGCCAACCGCGTCTACGCCGGCGAGTCCGGCCCCCTCACCGCCGCGGAGTTGGAGATCACGGCGCCGTTCGCCACGGTGATCGCCGAGGAGACGCTGGCCGGCGTCGGGTACCTGTCGTTCGACGCGCCCGAACTGAACGAGGGCCAGTTGCACGCCGTCGCCCGCCAGTCGGCGGCCTTCGCGCTGTTCGCCGACGAGTCCCAGCCGGAGGGCAGCGCCATGCTGCGGCCCGTCGCGCTCCCGCAGCCCTTCCTGCTCGACGACGACCTGGTCACCATGCCGAAGTACCAGGGCAAGACCAACGAACAGTTCACCCACCTCCTGCTGGGCGTCACGCTGGCCGCGGTCACGCGGGAGCCCACCGGGCCCCGGCAGGTGCTCGACCCGCTCGCAGGGCGCGGCACCACGCTGTCGACGGCGCTGATGCTCGGGCACGACGCCTACGGTGTCGAGGGCGACGCGAAGGCCTTCGAGTTGATGGCCTCGTTCTACAAGACGTACCTGCGCAGGGGGCGCATCAAGCACACCGCCGACGTCAAGCCGGTCCGCCGCGAGGGCAAGACCGTGGGCAAGCGGTTCGACGCGGAGATCACCACGGCGGAGGGCAAGCGGGTCATCACGGCCTTCACCGGCGACACCCGCGACTCGGCGGCGCTCTTCGGCAAGAAGCGGTTCGACGCGATCGTGGCCGACGCCCCCTACGGCGTCGCGCACGGCGCGGCCACCGACGTGCGCGGCGTCTCCGGCAAGCGCGACCGCTCCCCCGCCGGGCTGCTCAAGGAGGCCATCCCCGTGTGGGCCGGACAGCTCATGCACGGCGGCGCCCTCGGGCTGTCCTGGAACACCTTCGGCCTCGCCCGCGAGGACCTCGCCGCGCTGCTGGCCGCCAACGGCCTCACGGTGCAGGAGGGCGGCCCGTGGGAACGGTTCGCGCACCGGGTCGACTCCGCCATCAAGCGCGACCTCATCGTCGCGGTCATGCCCTGACGGCAGGCGCGAAACGTAGGCTGGCCGCATGCGACGACTCGTCCTCATGCGCCACGCCCACACCGAGCCCCACCACCTCCACGGCGACAAGGCCCGCAACCTGACCCCGCGCGGCGTGCAACAGGCCCAGGAGGCCGGCGTCGAACTGCGCGCGTTGGGCATCGACCACGCGCTGGTCTCGACCGCGCAGCGCACCCGCCAGACGTTCGCCGCGCTCGGGCTCGACGTGCCCGCGGAGTTCCAGGACGCGCTCTACCACCACGGCACCGAGACCGTCCTGCAGCGCATCTCCGAGACCGACGACTCGGTGCAGGCGCTGCTCGTGGTGGGCCACGCCCCCACCATCCCCAGCCTGGTGGCGGAGCTGGCCTACGCCAGCAACCGGGCGGAGGCCGACCAGGCACAGTGCCACTTCCCCGCGTCCACGTATTCGGCCTTCTCGTTCGACGGGAGTTGGGCCGACCTCGCCGACGGCGACTTCAGCGCGGTGCGGCTCGACGGCATTGAGCGCCGCTGACGTTACCGGGCCGCAACAGCGGCGACCACCGGCCGTTACCCCGAGCCCGGATCGCTAACGCGCCTGTTACCTGAGCGGCAACGTTGCCGAAACGTCGGGCCGACAGGATTCCTGGCATGGAACTCCTCGACATAGATACCGGTGACACGGCCTGGGTGCTCATCAGCGCGGCCCTTGTGCTTCTCATGACGCCTGCCCTGGCGTTCTTCTACGGCGGCATGGTGCGAGCCAAGTCCGTCCTCAACATGCTCATGATGTCGATCACGACGATGGGCGTCGTCGGCGTCCTGTGGGTGGCCGTCGGCTTCTCGATGGCGTTCGGCGAGGACGTCGGCGGCGGGCTGCTCGGCAACCCGTTCGAGTACGCCTTCCTGAACGGCCTCATGTCGCCCGACGCCATCGTCGGCACCATCCCGACGGCGGTGTTCGCCGGCTTCCAGGCCGCGTTCGCCATCATCGCGGTGGCGCTGATCTCCGGCGCCGTGGCAGACCGGATGAAGTTCTCGGCCTGGGTGGTCTTCGCGGCCGTGTGGGCGCTGCTGGTGTACTTCCCGGCGGCGCACTGGGTGTTCAGCTTCGACGACAGTGTGAGCACCACGGGCGGCTTCATCGCCAACTCGATCCAGGCCATGGACTTCGCCGGTGGCACCGCCATCCACATCAACGCCGGCGCCGCGGCCCTGGCCCTCGCGCTGGTGCTCGGCCCCCGCCTCGGGTTCGGCAGCGTGCCGATGCGGCCGCACAACCTGACCTTGGTGATGTTGGGCGCCGGCCTGCTGTGGTTCGGCTGGTTCGGCTTCAACGCGGGCTCCGCACTCGGGGCCGGCACGCTGGCCGGCGTCGCCTGGATCAACACGTTGACCGCCACGGCGGCCGCGATGCTGGGCTGGCTGGTCGTGGAGCGCCTGCGCGACGGGCACGCTACGTCGCTGGGTGCGGCGTCCGGCATCGTCGCCGGCCTGGTGGGCATCACGCCGGCCGCCGACTCCGTCAGCCCGCTGGGCGCGATCGTCATCGGCGTGCTCGCCGGCGTGGCCTGCGCCTACGCCATCAGCCTGAAGAACCGCCTGGGCTACGACGACTCACTCGACGTGGTGGGCGTCCACCTCGTCGGCGGCCTGGTCGGCACCCTTGCCATCGGCCTGCTGGCCGACCCGGCCTCCCCCGCCGAGACCGCGGGCCTGTTCTACGGCGGCGGGGTCGACCAGCTGTGGCGCCAGTTCCTGGGTGCCGCGGTGGTGCTGGTCTACTCGTTCGTGGTCACCTACGTGATCGCCAAGGTGCTCGACCGGGCCATGGGCCTGCGCATCCCGCAGTCCGTGGAGACCCACGGCATCGACACCGCAGTGCACGCCGAGACCGGCTACGACCTCAGTCACGTCGGCTACTCCACCTACGGCGTCCGCCAGACGCTGATCGTTCCCGCCCGAGAGGATGCCCGCTCATGAGGCTCGTCACCGCCATCGTCCAGCCCACCATGTTGACCGCCGTGCAGATCGCGCTGGCCCTCCACGGCATCGCCGGGATGACCGTCACGGAGTGCTCCGGCTACGCGAGGCAGCGGGGGCACAAGGAGGTCTACCGCGGGGCGGAGTACACCATCGACTTCATCACGAAGGTCAAGATCGAGGTCCTCGTCGAGGACGAGGAGGTCGACGGCGTGATCGGCGTCATCACCGAATCCGCCCGCACCGGCTCCGTCGGCGACGGGAAGGTCTGGTCCACCCCCGTCGACGAGGTGGTCCGGATCCGGACCGGGGAGCGCGGCTCGACCGCCGTCTAGCCGAACCGTGGGGCTCCTGTCCCGGCACCGCGCCGGGGCAGGAGCCTTCGTCATGCCGGCGCTATTGCGCCACGAACGGGAAGGCGGCGTACTGCTTCTCCAGCCGCGCCGCCACCCTCTGGGACAGCTCGACGAAGGGGTCGACCTCGAACTGCCGCCTGCCCGGGCGGCCGCTGCGCGTCCACACCCCGACGACCCTGCCGCCGAGGACCACCGAACGCTTGAACACGCCGTTGTTGCCGGGCACGAGGCGCTGGTGGTGGTCCACCGTCATCGCGAAGAGGCGGTCCTGGTAGCCGAGCACGAACTCGTCGAAGCCGGGCAGCAGGAGCGGGGCAGCCGTGGCGGCGCCCAGCCCCTTCGCCTCCTCCAGCAGGCCCGGCCGCCAGTAGCTGGGCTCCTCGGCACCGTCGGTGTCGAATTCGTCGCGGATCAGCGCCAGGCCGCGCCGCACCTGCGCCAGGGTCAGCTTGGTCCACCACGCGAAGTCGCGGACGGTGGCCGGGCCCCGAGTGGTGAGGTAGCGGCGCAGCAGCTCCGCGGTGGCGGCGTCGAGGTCGCCGTTGAACCGGCCCTCGAGGCCATTGCCCGGCGGCAGCCATGCGCTGGCGAGCACGACGTCCTGCTCGCCGCCGTTCCACGGGCCGTAGACGACGGTGCCCTCCGCGATGAGGTGGAACAGGAGGTGGTAGCCGCGCCCGCCCTTCGTGCGCAGCCCGTGCTCATCCCAGCGCGTGAAGAGTTCGGCGCGCGAGTGGGGCTCGGTGAGCAGTTCGGCGGCAAGGTCCCTCGCCAAGCCCAGCTGCTCCTGGTCGAGCCCCAGTTGCTGCTTGCGGTGGTTCGCGGCCCGGACGGAGGGCCCCGCGCACAGCTCGGTGATCCACGCCGTGTCGGCGGCCGGCATCAGGAACACGGTGCCCCGCATGGGGTAGCCGCGCACGACCCGGCCCTCGTCCAGGTCGGTGAGCACGTCGTCGATGGAGTTCGACGGCGTGCGCAGCGCGGCCGACGCCAGCACGCCCGGCAGGTCCTGGCCCTGCATCGCCGCGAAGGCCGTGACGGCCGCCGCAGGCGTGGGATGGGGGCGGGTGATCAGCCCTTGGGCGACGAGGCGGGTGCTACCGAGCGCGGACGACATGGCCCCAGTATGGCGGCCGGGGCGGACAGTGCGGGCTCAGGCGAGGTTGCGGGCCACCACCGCGGCGACCTCGCGGCCGCTGCGCACCGCGCCCTCCATGTACCCGTTGAAGCGCGTGGAGTACTCGGCGCCGGCCCAGTGCAGGACGCCGTCGGGCTCCGCGAGCACCGGACCGTTGGTGGTCCACACGCCCGGCGAGAAGTGCGCGCCGTGGCAGCCGCCGGTGTACCGCTCGGCCGCCCAGTCGCGCTCGAAGTAGGCCAACGGCTCTGCGGCCTGCTGGCCGAAGCTCCGCACGGCCGAATCGATGAAGGCGCGCTCGCGCAGCGTCACGGAACGGCGCGACAGCGAATCCGCGTCGGCGCCCTCGAAATAGCCCATCAGGTGGCCCTTGGCGGCGCCCTCCGCGGTGGTGTCGAAGGTGACGCGGACGGGGCCCTCGTCTGCCGAGGACTGGCCGCTGAGGCCCTGCTCGCGCCAGAAGGGGGTCTCGTAGACCAGGAAGGCCTTGATGACGTTGCCGGGGGCCACCTTGTCGGCCGCCTCGGCGCGCCACGCGGGCAGCGGCGGCTCGTGGTCGAGCGCCATCGCCAGGCGCGGCGGCAGCGTGGAGATCAACTGCTTGGCCTCGACGACCTCGCCATCGGCGAGGTGCAGCCGTGCCGACGTGGCGGAGTGCTCGACCTTGACCACCTCGGCGCCGAGGCGCACGACGCTGCCGAGCTTCGCGGCGAGGCCCTCAGCCACCGTCGCCATGCCGCCCTGGACGCGGCGCTGGTGCAGGCCACCGTTGCTGGCGAGCATGGTCTCGAGGTCCGGCCCGGAGTTGACCTGGTGGAGGCCCTCCAGCAGCGTGCACTCCTTCGGCATGGGCCCGAAGGCCGCGGCGTAGACCTCCGAGAAGCGGCGCTGGGCGCCCTGCGTGCGCAGGTTGGTGGTGATCCAGCGACGCAGGTCCTGGTTGAGCCAGGCGTCGTTGGCCTTGCGCCACGCGTTGTCGGAGCGGAACCTCTCGGCGAGGCGGCGCAGGCGCAGCAGGCCCTGGCCGAGGTCCGAGACCTCGAACGGCGTGAGGGCGGGCTCGTCCTCCGACGACGGCACGGCGAGCGCCTGGCCGCGGAGGCGGACGATGAGGTTGCCGGGCGCGGGCATGCCGACGACGTCGAGACCCAGGTCGTCGATGAGCTCGCGCAGCGAGTCGAAGCCCGGGCCGATCCACTGGCCGCCCAGCTCGAGGTAGCTGCCGTCGTTGAGGGTCTTGTTCTCGACGCGGCCGCCGACGCGGTTGCGTGCCTCGAGCACGGTGACGCTCAGCCCTCGTTCCACAAGATGCTGTGCGGCCACCAGCCCTGCCAGGCCAGCCCCGATGATGGCGCAGTCGAACACGAGATTCCTCCTCTACCGGGCGCTCCGGCTCCAGATCCCGAAACGCAGACCCAAGCCTACAAGGCGACCCGGTGTCGTCACCTCCCGGGTCGGCCATCCGGATTCGTTCACCACCCGTTCACCTCCGGGTCACCTCGGCCTGCTTGAGTCTTGGGCGTCCGGGGTTGACCGCCAGCCCCGGGCGGTGAGGGGGACGCGGTCCTTGGGGGGACGCGCCCCCCTCACCGCAACACACAGGCCCCGGTCGGGAAGACCGGGGCCTGTGTCGGAGCCGCCCACGGGAATCGAACCCGTGACCTACGCTTTACGAGAGCGTCGCTCTACCGACTGAGCTAGGGCGGCAGCAGACGGAACTATACAGAACCACCGGCGGATTGCGCCAACCGGCTACGTGCAGCGCGTTCCCTCGGCGGGGACCACGCCGTCGTAGAGGAATCCGTCGACCGCCTCGGCGATGCACTGGTTGTCGCCGGTGACGGCGCCGTGGCCGGCGCCCTCCAGCGTGAGCAGCGAGCCGGACTCCAACTGCTCGGCCATCGACACGGCCTGCTCGTACGGCGTGGCCGAATCCCCCGTCGTGCCCACCACGAGGATGGGTGGTGCGCCGGGCGCGGTGATGTCCAGTTGGGGCGCGGAATCGGCCGTCCAGAACTCGCACGCATAGGAGGTGCCCATGTTGGGCGCCATCAGGGGCGCGACGGAGAAGGTCTCCCGCCACGCCGGCAGCACGGCGTCGGCACCCTCGTCCTGCCCGTCGACGCAGCCCATCGCGGGGAAGGCGTAGAGCGGCGTGCCGTAGGAGTTGGCGGTGCGGCCGTTGTAGAGGTCTGCCAGCGTGAGCAGCGCCTCGCCGTCGCCGGCGATGGCCTCGCCGATGTACTGCGCCAGCGATCGGTACGCCTCGTCGTCCTCGTAGAGGAGCACCGCGATGCCGAGCGCCCCCAGCGTCTGGGTGAGGCGTCGGCCGTTGACCTCGAGCGGGCGCTGGTCGAGGCGGGTCAGCATGCTGTCGATGTCGGCGCGGATGGCCGCCGCGTCGTCGCCCAGGTCACACAGGTCGGAGCCCGCGCACCACTCGATGAAGTTGTCCAGGGCCAGCTCGAACCCCGCCACCTGCGGCGTCGGCTCCCGGTCGGTGATCTCGACGGCGGCGTCCAGCACCAGCCGGCCGGCGGTGTCGGGGAACAGCTGGGCGTACATGGCGCCGACGTAGGTGCCGTAGGAGACGCCCACGTAGTTGAGCTTCTCAGCACCGGCGAGGTGCCGCAGCAGGTCGAGGTCGCGGACCACGTCGATGGTGGTGAGGTGGTCCAGCAGCTTCCCGGAGCCGTCGCGGCACTGCTGCGCGAAGTCCCGCGACCCCTGCCGCAACGCCCGGTCCTCGGCGGTGTCGTCGGGGCTGCCGTCGAGCAGGATCATCTGCTCGGTCTCCTCGAACGTGCCGCACACGACGTGCGTCGACTCGCCGGTGCCCCGTGGGTCCCACCCGTAGGTGTCGTAGTTCTCCCAGCGGCCGGCCAGGCCGACGGCCATCTCCTGGCCACCGAAACCGGGGCCGCCCGGGTTGACGAACAGCGGCCCGCGCGACGAATCGCCGCCCGGCACGCGGGTGACGGCGAGCTCGATGGCGTCGCCTGCCGGGTCCTCCCAGTCGAGCGGCGCCAGCACCGTGGTGCACTGCACCCGCCCACCCTGGGCACATTCCTCCCATTCGACGGTCTGGGTGGCGTACTCCTGGTAGCTGCCCAGGCCGTCGAGGAAGTCGACGCTGGGCTCGCCCTGCGCCCGGTAGTCGAGCTGCCGGTCGGGGTTGGGGTCCTCCACCGGCGACACCGTGGGCTGCTCTGCCACGGGCGTGGCCGGGACGCCCGGCATCCGCTGCCCGGAAGGCACCGGTGACGGCGTCACCGGGCCGGGACGCGTGGGCGAGGCCGGGGTGTCGCGGCTGCGGCCGCCCACCATCCCGCCGAGGAACAGGGCACCGACGAGGGCCAGCGCGATCATCGCCAGGATCATCTGGGTGACCTTGACCGACCTACTCATTGGCTGCCCTCCCCGCGGCGCGGTCCTTCCGCGCACGCGCCGTCGAACATACCGACTCCAGAGGGCAGCGCACGACCTCGCCCGACGGTTGGCGCACGCTGACGGTGTTGGCGGGTACGTTGTGGCCCACGACGACGCCCTCCCCGCCGTCGGCCGTGGTCACGGCGGCGCCCACGGCCGGTGCCCTCCGCAGGAAGTCGACGTACAGGGGGTGCTCGTACTTCAGGCAGCAGAGGAGCCTGCCGCAGGCGCCGGAGATCTGCAGCGGGTTGGCCGGCAGCCCCTGCACCTTCGCCAGCCGCATGGAGACCGGCTCGAAGTCCTGCAGGAAGGTGGAGCAGCACAGGTCGCGGCCGCACTGCCCGATGCCGCCCAGAAGGCGCGCCGCGTCACGGGACCCGACCTGCCTCAGGTCGATGCGGGCGTCGAGCGCCCGGGCGAGGTCACCGAGCAGCTGTCGGAAGTCCACCCGGTGGGGCGCCGTGTAGTAGATGGCGACGAGCCGGTCGTAGGTGTCGGACTGGTCGATGAAGTCGACGCCCACCACCTTCATCGGCAGTTGCCGCTTGGCGATCAGGTCGCGGGCCGTGCGCTCCGCGTCGGCGCGGCGGTTCCGGTTGCGGGCGTCGCGGGCCAGGTCCGCCTCCGACGCCGGGCCGCCGCACACGGGGAGTTCGCCGTCGATGAACTCGACGTCCTCCGGTGCCCACACGCACTCGGCGACCTCGACCCCGTCGACGGTGGGATACCGGACCCAGTCGCCCACCTTGTAGTCGCCGTCACCTGGGTCCAGGTAGTGCAGTTGGCCGTAGCGCTCGAACGCCACCGCCATCACCCGTGTCATGCGCCCAGCGTAACCAACGGCTCAACGGCCCCCGCGGGCGCATCCGGTCAGTTGCGGCGGGCCTCGCGGGCGTCCTCACGGCTGCGGTGGATGGCACCGTCGATGCCGAAGCGGCCGCCACCCATCGAGAGGAACAGGATGCCGACGGCGGCCAGCAGGAGGTCCTTGTCGCCGAGGAAGCCCTCCATCCCGTCCACGAACGGGCTGAAGCTGCCCCAGCGGATGAGCACCAGCGCCGCGATGGCCAGCGCAGCCAGCACGAAGCCGACGACGCGCACGCCCAGCCCGATCACCAGCATGACCGCCATGGCGGCCAGCGTGAAGCCGATGATCCACGAGACCAGACGCGGCTCGGGGATCAGCGGCTGGCCGCTGAGGAACTCCGCCGTCACGTCGATGCTGTAGAGCACCTGGTAGGCCACGATGCCGAGGATGCCGGCCGTCACGAGGCGCAGCACGAACAGGCCGAAGCTGCCGAACGGGCCAACTCCCCTGCTGCGGGGGCGCAGTTCTCGCTCCGCATTCTCCTGGGAGGTGGCCACCATGCCGAGGCGGCGGTCGCGCTCCTCCTTCTCGGCGCGCAGCGCCGCGGCGCGGGCCTCCTCCTCGGCCGCCTCGTCCTCGAGGCTGCGGCGCTCCGCCGTCGTGTCGAGGACCTGCGTCTCGTCGGCGTCGGCACGGTAGAGGCCGGCCATGGCGGGCGCGGCGACGCCGCCCGCGCCGGCTCCGGCTGCGCCGGCCACACCGGCGCCGACGGCGGCCAACGACGTGGTGGCGTCGGGGTCCGTGGCGGGTCGGCCGAAGGCCGAGTGCTCGGGATCCCGCACGGTGGTGGGTTCGTCGTCGAGGGGCTCATCAGCGGGCTCCTCGACGGGCTCCTCGGCGGGCTCGGCGAGTTCGGGCACCTCGTTGTCGTCGACCAGCGTGGCGCCCGTGCCCGTCTCGGCCGGCACGGGTTCGGCCAGCTCCTCGTGCAGCTCTGCCGGGCCGTCGACCTCCTCGGGGGCCTCGCCGAGCTCCATGGTGGCGGCGGGCTGGTCCTCGGCGGCGACGGGCTCGTCCTCGCCGGCCACGACGTCATCGGGGTCTGGTGCGGTGGGGATGGTCGCGTGGTCCGTCACCGGCTGCGCGGGAGGGGCAGGCACCGGCATGGCCTGTTCCGACGAGTAGTCGTCCCACTCGGCCGGTTCGACGGGCACACCGTAGTCATCGGTCTCGTCCGTCCACTCCGCGCCATCGCGCGGCGTGCCTTCCTGGACCCACTCATTGTTGGACATCGGCTGTTCCTATCCCTGGGCAGTCTTGCCTTTCATCTTGGCACCCGCCGGCGCCGCAGCCCGGGGTGACACGCCCGGCACGCCTCAACTGCGGCGGGCCAGCGACAGGCTGATCAGCATCGATTCGAGCGCCAGCAGCGGCGCCACGTTGCCCTCGAGCGCGGTACGGGCCGCCAGGATGGCGTCGAGCGCGCGCACCGTCTGCTCCGGGGTCGACCGCTGGGCGACGGGTGCGATCTCGTCGGCCAGGTCGGCGTTGACCAACGGCACGTCGGGGGCCGTCTGGGCGGCCAGCACGTCACGGTAGTAGCCGGTCAGCTCGGTGAGGACGCGGTCCAGCGAGTCGCGTTGCAGCCGCTTGGCGCGCATCTTCTGCTGTTCCTCGAGGTCACGGATGGCGGCCTGCGCGTTGCGGGGCTTGGCGGTGCCCCGGCCCCCGATGCCGAGCGCCTCCTGCAACGCAGCCATCTCCTTCGCATCCAGTTCCGAGGTGGTCTGCTCGGCCTCCTCCTTGGCCGCGGCCACCAGGTTCTCCGCCGCGGTGAGGCACGCCGACACCGAGGTCAGCCTGCCCGGCAGCGTGAGGATCTCGTGGCGTCGGATGCGGGCGTGCTCCGAGCGTGCGAGCATCCGCGCGCGGCCGACGTGGCCCTGGGCGGCACGGGCGGCGTGCGCGGCCAACGCCGGGGCGACGCCGTCGCGCTCCACCAGCAGACGGGTGACCGCTTCGTCGCTGGGCGTGGCCAGCTTGATGACGCGGCAGCGGGAGCGGATGGTGACGATGACGTCGTCTGCGTTGGGCGCGCACAGCAGCCACACGGTCTTCGGAGCGGGTTCCTCCAGCCCCTTGAGCAGCGCGTCGGCGCCGCGCTCCGTGACGCGGTCGGCGTCCTCCACCACGACGACCTGGTGGCGTTGCTTGACCGGCGCGACGTTGGCGCGGCCCACCAGGGCGCGCACCTCGTCGACACCGATCGACAGCTGTTCGGTGCGCAGGAGCGTCACGTCCGGGTGCGCGCCCGACAGCGTGGTGCGGCACTCCTCACACTGGCCGCAGCCGCCCCGGGGGCACTGCAGCGCGGCGGCGAAGGCCTTGGCGGCGTTGGAGCGGCCGGAGCCCGGCGGCCCGACGAACAGCCAGGCGTGCGTCATGGCGTGGCGGTGCCCCTCGACGGCGCGGCGCAGCGTGCCCACCGCCCGCTCCTGACCGATCAGCTCAGACCACACGTCACCCATGTGGTTCATCCTGCCATCAGGCGGCGACAGCATCACCTTCGGCGACGTCATCGGCCACCCGGCGCCGCTCGACCCCACGAGCCAACAGGTGGGCACGCAGCGACCAGCCGACGGCGGCGGCGCCGAGCACGAGCACCCCGACGTAGGTGGGCACGTGGAGCGGCTGCGGCAGGTCGAACGCGCCGAGGATCGAGCGGGTGTTGACCAGCACGATGGTGGCGCCGGCCGCGGCACCCAGGACCCGCGGCGGCAGGTGCCGCACGAGCCAGGCCGCGATGGGGGCGGCGATCAGGCCGCCCAGCAGCAGCGCGCCGGCCATCCACGGCACGATGGCCCCACCGCCGAGCCCGACGAAGAAGCCGACGGAGGCCGCGATGGCGATCAGGAACTCGGAGGCGTCGATGGTGCCGATGACCTTGCGCGGCTCCATGTGGCCCGAGGCGAGCAGCGCGGGAGTGCCGACGGGGCCCCATCCACCGCCGCCCGTCGCGTCGACGAAGCCCGCGAAGGCACCCAGCGGCGCCAGGAACTTCGTGGGCAGGCGCTGGCCCAGCTTGCGGGTCGAGATGCCGAAGAACGTGAAGCGCACCAGCACGTACGCCCCGAGCACCAGCAGGATGATGGCCATCAGCGGCGCGGCGGACTCCGTCGAGAGCTTCGACAGGAACGTGGCACCGGCGAAGGCGCCCAGCGCGCCGGGCACGCCGATGCGCAGGACGACCCTCCAGTCGACGTTGCCGAAACGGTGGTGCGAGATGCCGGAGGCCAGCGTGGTGCCGATCTCGGCGAGGTGGACGGTGGCCGAGGCCATGGCCGGGTTGGTGCCGATGGCCAGCAGCAGGGTGGTCGACGTGACGCCGTAGGCCATGCCGAGGGAACCGTCGACGAGTTGGGCGGCCAGGCCGACGAGGGCGAGCAGGGCGAAGTTGATCATTGCGGGAACCTTCAGGTGTCTGGGGTGGGTGTGGGCGTGCGGAGGCGGTCAGCCCAGACACATGTCGCTGTCATTGCGCATGAGGACGACGGGCAGGGGAGACGTCGGCGTGCTCTCGAGGGTGTCCTTCATGCGGCAGAGTCAAGCATCGACGGCGGCCCGATGCACCGTCGACAGCCCGTGTTTCGCTCCGCGCAGAACGCGGAATATCTCGCGGTCAGCCCAGCAACGGCTCGACGCGGGCGGCGATGCTGGCCGCCATCGAGTCCCTGCCCTGCAGGGCCTTCATCACGAAGTACTCCCCCGGGCGCTCGGCCGCGAGGTCGAGGAAGTGCTGGCGGACGCGCCGGTGGAAGTCGAGGCCGGCACTCTCGAGACGGTCCTTGTCCTGCTTGATGGACACGGCGTCGTCGGGGTTGGCGTCGAGCAGGATCGTGAGGTCCGGCCGCAGCCCGCCGACGGCCCACCAGGCGATGTCGGAGACCTCGCCGAGCGCCAGGTTCCGGCCGGCGCCCTGGTAGGCGATCATCGAGTCGACATAGCGGTCGCACACCACCACGCGGCCCGCGGCCAGCGCCGGCCGGATCACCTCGTGCACGTGCTGGGCCTTGTCAGCGGCATACATGAGCGCCTCGGCCCGGTGGTCGACGTCGCCGGAGGCGGGGTCGAGCACCAGCCTGCGCAGCGTCTGCCCCAGCTCGGTGCCGCCCGGCTCGCGCGTCATCACGGGCTCGATGCCACGGCCCTGCAACCACGCCTGGAGGCGCCCGACCTGCGTCGACTTGCCGGTGCGGTCGCCACCCTCGAAGACGATGAACGCCCCCGTCATGCCTGCTGCTTCCTCAACTGCTTCGCCTGCTTCTTCTTCGCCTTCGCCAACAGCTTCCTGGCCTCCGCCACCCGCTCGGGCCAGCGTTCGATGAAGTCGCGGCGACGCAGCGCCGCCTCACCCCTCGACCGCTGGTAGTCGAGCCCCAACTGGTAGGCCTGTGCCGGGGACAGGCCGTCGAGCTCCGGCGCGCCGCTTCGGATGCCGCGGGCCGCTCGGCGCAGCTCGTCGATCACCTCGTCGAGCCGGCGCAACAGCTTGGTCATCACCCGGGGCATCAGCGGGGACAGCACGGTGGCGGCCACCTCCAACTGCTCCGCGGCCTTGAGGGCCGCCTGCCACGCCTCGTCGGGCGACGACGGCGTGAGGCTGCGGCAGCGGTCGGCGAGGATGTAGGTGGCCTGCTCGGCGCGCTCGAACAGCAGCTTGGCGGCCAGTTGGTGCGACAGGTCCCCCAGGCGTGGGGCGCGGGCGCCGACCACCAGGGAGTCGATCACGTCCAGCGTGGGCTGTTCGATGTCCTCGCCCGATTCGAACGGCAGGCCGGCCAGCTGCGCCTCGACGGCCTCGCGCCACGCGGGGTCGAGGACGGGCGCGAGCCCGCGGAGGTCGCGGCCGAACTGCCAGAGCCCGTGGTTCAGGACGCCGACGTCGTCGGGGTCGCCCGTGCGCCGTTCGAGGTCTGCCCGCACGATGTCGCCGAGGTGCGCGGTGAACAGGCTGATGACGAACTCCTCGAGCGAGGCGTCGCGGCGCAGTTCGCGCGGCCGCGGAAAGCCGCTGAGCCCGTTGGCGGGCGCGCCCAGCCGGCGCTGCACGCTCGGGAAGTCCGGCACCACCGTCGAGCCGCTGGCCAGCGCGGAACTGAGCAGGAACTCGCGCTGCTGGCCGGTGAGGGCCTCGGTGGGGCTGAACGTGACCTCGCGGTACTCGGCGGTGACCTCGCCGTCGCGGCAGACCTGCACCTTCTCGTCGCGGACGACGGCGGCGGTGGCGTTGTCGGCGTCGCGGAGCGCCCATTCGTTGCGCTCGCACGTCATGACGGCGAGGGGCCCGAGCGGCGCGTGGCGGGCGAACGGCCGCACCAGCCGCTCGAAGTGGGCGGGGAGGTCGCCGTTGCCGGACATCGGCTCGGCGTGCTCCTCGGGCAGGTGCGGCGTCCACCCGGGTGCCGATAGGTACCACTGCCCCGCACCGGCCACCACGCGGTGTGCCACGACGACGCCGGCGCGCAGGAGCCTGCCGTCGGGTGCGTCGATGATGGTGCAGTCCATCACGTAGCTGGCCGCCGCGCGGTGGACCAGTCGTCTCAGGCCCACCGCCTCGGCCGTCAGCTGCGGAGCCGCCGCGTCGAACGGGACCTCGAACCGGATCGCGCCCGCGGGCGTGCCCTTCTTCGCCATGGCGTCAGCCTAACTACTTCTTGGGGGCTGCCTTGCGGGTGGTCGTCTTGCGCGTCGTGGCCTTCCGCGCGGGGCGCGTCGAGGGGCCCTTGGCGCGCTTCTCGGCGATCAGTTCGAACGCGCGCTCAGGGGTGATGGCCTCCGGCGAGTCGTCGCGGCGCAGGGTGGCGTTGGTCTCGCCGTCGGTGACGTAGGGGCCGAAGCGGCCCGACTTGAGCACCACCGGCTTGCCGGAGACGGGGTCGGCGCCGAACTCCTTCAACGGGGCGGCCGCCGCCGCGCGCCCACGGGTCTTGGGCTGGGCGTAGATGGCCAGCGCCTCCTCGAGCGTGATGTCGAAGATCTGGGCCTCACTGGTCAGCGACCGCGAATCGGTGCCCCGCTTGAGGTACGGGCCGTAGCGGCCGTTCTGCGCGGTGATCTCGTTGCCCTCCTCGTCGGTGCCGACGACGCGGGGCAGGCTGAGCAGCTTCAGCGCCGTGGGCAGGTCGATGGAGTCCAGCGACATCGACGCGAACAGCGAGCCGGTGCGCGGCTTCCTCGACTTCGGCGCGTCCTCGGGGAGCAACTCGGTGACGTACGGGCCGAAGCGTCCGTTCTTGGCCACGACCATCAGGCCCGTGGCCTCGTCGACGCCGAGCTCGCGCTCCTCGTCGAGGGGCTGGCTGAGCAGCTCCTCGGCGACCGCGACGGTGAGCTCGTCGGGGGCCATGTCCTCGGGCACGTTGGCGCGGCGTCCGTCCGCAGCCTCGACGTAGGTGCCGTAGCGACCGACACGCACGTCGATGCCGGAATCCCCCAGCGGGAACGTCGACAGCGCGCGGGCGTCGATGTCGCCCAGCTCGGTGACGAGCGTCTCCAGCCCGTGGTGGGTGTCGCCCTCGGCGCCACGGTAGAAGTCGGTGAGCACCTGGAGTCGCTTGGCCTTGCCGGCGGCGATCTCGTCGAGCTGGTCCTCCAGTTCGGCGGTGAAGGCGTAGTCCACCAGTTCGGTGAAGTGCTCCTCCAGCAGCCGGGTGACGGCGAACGCCAGCCACGTCGGCACCAGGGCCGAGCCCTTCTTGAACACGTAGTCGCGCGCCGTGATTGTGCGGATGATGGAGGCGTAGGTGGACGGTCGGCCGATCTCCAGCTCCTCCAGCTTCGCCACCAGCGACGGCTCGGTGTAGCGGGCGGGCGGGCGCGTCTCGTGGCCGGCGGGCTCGGCCTTCGCCACGGCCAGCGAC
Source organism: Tessaracoccus lubricantis (assembly GCF_039544535.1). NCBI lineage: Bacteria > Bacillati > Actinomycetota > Actinomycetes > Propionibacteriales > Propionibacteriaceae > Tessaracoccus > Tessaracoccus lubricantis. The sequence goes on along the minus strand of NZ_BAABLV010000008.1, from coordinate 40,811 downwards.
TGGCCCTCGGCGAGCACCGGGAGCCTCGACTGCGCGTCGTCGGAGGCGGAGTCGTCGTCGACGCCCTGTACGTAGGCCTTGAGGAAGCCCGGGAAGGTGATGGTGCGCCCCGAGGCGACCAGGCCGGCCGAGGTGGTCTCCCCGTCACCCACGCGGGTGGCGGCCAACGTGGCGTTGATCCTGATCGAGACGGATTCGCCGCGGGCGTCGGCCATCTGCGAGGCCAGCGTGCGGCGCCAGACCAGCTGGTAGAGGCGGTACGCGTCGCCCGACAAGCCCGTGTCGTCGGGGTGCCGGAAGGAGTCGCCGGCGGGGCGGATGGCCTCGTGCGCCTCCTGCGCGTTCTTGACCTTCGATGCGTAGACCCGCGGCTTGTCAGGCAGGAAGCGCTCACCGAAGAGGGCGCGGACGGCCTTGCGGGCCGCGTTGATGGCCTCACCGGACAGCGACACCGAGTCGGTTCGCATGTAGGTGATGAAGCCCTTCTCGTAGAGCTCCTGCGCCACCGACATCGCCCGCTGCGACGAGAAGCCCAGCTTGCGGCCGGCCTCCTGCTGCAGCGTGGTGGTGCGGAACGGCTCGTAGGGGCGGCGGGTGTACGGCTTGGCCTCGACGGAGGCGACGGCGAGTTCACCGTCGACCAGCGCCTCGGCGAGCGCCCTGGCCGACGCCTCGTCGAGCACGACGGCGTTGCCGGCGGTGAGTTCGCCGTCGGCGTTGAAGTCGCGGCCCTGGGCCACCTTCGCCTCACCCACCTCGACGAGGCGCGCGGGGAAGTTGCGGGGGTCGGTGTCCGGCCCGCCGTCGAGGACGAGGTCGAGGTCCCAGTAGGAGGCGGGCACGAACGCGATGCGCTCGCGCTCCTTGTCCACGACCAGGCGCGTGGCGACCGACTGCACACGGCCCGCCGAGAGCTTCGGCATGACCTTCTTCCACAGCACCGGCGAGACCTCGTAGCCGTAGAGCCGGTCGAGGATGCGTCGGGTCTCCTGCGCGTCGACGAGGTCGACGTCGATCTCGCGCGGGTTGCGCACGGCCTCCTCGATGGCGGACTGGGTGATCTCGTGGAACACCATCCGCTTGACCGGGACCTTGGGCTTCAGCTCCTCCATGAGGTGCCACGCGATGGCCTCGCCCTCGCGATCACCATCAGTGGCCAGCAGGAGTTCGTCGACGTCCTTGAGCTTGGCCTTGAGGTCTCGGATGGTCGCCTTCTTGTCCGGCGAGACGACGTAGATGGCCTGGAAGTCGTCGTCGACGTTGACCCCGGTGCGGGCCCAGGCCTCGCCCTTGTACTTGGCGGGGACCTCCGCGGCCTTCGTGGGGAGATCGCGCACGTGGCCGCGGCTCGACTCGACGATGTAGTCGCGGCCGAGGTAGCCGGCGATCTTGGTCGCCTTGGTCGGCGACTCGACGATCACGAGGCGCTTGCTTGCCATGCAGACCTGTCCTTCTCAACGCGGGGGAAACTCGTGAGGAACAATAGCCTGCGCTGTCAAGCCTGCCCGCACCGGGAGGCCGAGCACCTAGCCGCGACGGCGTTGCCCGGCGCCGCCCCGCCGGCGTTCGCGGCCGGTGCGTGGGTCGATGATGCGCTCGGCCGCCGAGAGTCGCCGCATCATGACCGCCCACCCTGCCAGCAGCACGACACCGATGCCGATCGACGCCCACTCCGGCATGCCGAAGGGCGCCTCGGCGCGCTCCCAGAACACCGCCAGGGCGCCGCCGAACAGGAACCAGGCACCCACTGCGCTGTACAGGAAGCACCCGAGGGCGAACAGCACCTGTCCGTGGAACAGCCTGGCGAGCAACGGGCCGGACTGGTCCCCCACCGCCACCCCCGCGGCGCGGGCTCGTTCGGCGGCGTAGTCCTTGACCGGCCCGAACGCCTGCACGGGCTCCTCGCCGGTCTCGGCCAGATGCGCGTCGACTTCGGCGAGGATCTCGCCGATGCGGTCGCCGGGCACGTCGAGCAGGCGCAGTTCCAGCGCGAGGTCGTCGGTGTAGCTGGTGGTCATGAGTGCTCCTTCAGCAGTGCGGTGAGGTTGTCGGAGAACGCGCGCCACGTGGCGGCACGCTCACGGAGGGCCGCGCCGCCGTCGGCGGTGAGCCGGTAGTACTTGCGGCCGGGGCCGGAGTCGCCGGCGCGCCAGTGCGTGTCCACGAGGCCCGCCTCCTCGAGGCGTCCGAGGACGGGGTAGAGGGTGCCGCCCTTGACGGTGCCGAAGCCGGCGTCCGCCAGGCGGCTGGTGATCTCGTAGCCGTAGGTCTCCCCCTCGGCGATGATCGCGAGCACGGCCACTTCGAGGAAGCCCTTCAGCCAACTGCTCGGCCAGATGATTGCGTCCATACCTAGATCGTAAACCGATCTAGTCAGGAATGCAACCTAGTGCGGTGGGGGTCAGCCCAGCCGCAGCATCTGGTCGAGCAGCGCCTGGCGGATCTCGGGGACCAGTGCGGCCGCGAGCTCCGCCGCGTCCAGGTCGAGCACCTGCGCGACGGCGGCGATGACCTGGCCGACGGTGAGGTCACCGTCGAGCGCACCGAGTGCCGCAGCCAGCGCGGTGTCGGCCTTGACGGCGCGCAGCAGGCCCACCCGCTGGCGGAACACCACGTGCTCGGGGTCCTCTGCGCCGGGCCGGCCGAGGGTCTCCTGCTCGACGTCGACCAGGCGAGGCTTCGACGCCAGCAGCTCCGCCGTCGGCAACTGGGAGGCATCGAGGGCGGCGCGGTGCCGCGCGAACACCTCGCCCACCGGCTGGGCCACGGCGTGCGGCCAACTCTCGAAGCGACGGTGTGGCTCCGCGCGCTCGGCCCGCGTGACGAGCACCCAGCCCATGCCGATGCTGCGCACGCCCAGGCGCTCGAAGTAGCCCAGCCATTCGTCGTAGGCGGCGCGCCAGCGCCCGGTGCCGGCCAGGCCGGCGTCCGCCAGCCACATCTCGATGTAGGAGAACACGTCGAGGCGTTCCCGCTCGATGACCCAGGCGTCGCAGCCCCGGGGGATCCACTCGGTCAGGCGTTCCTCCCAGGGCTGGTCGGTGACCGCCCAGTTGGTGAGCAGTTGCAGGGAGCCGCCGGGGTTGAGGTGTTCGGCGGCACCGCGGATGAGCGTCTCCACGAGCGCGTCACCCTCGAAGTTGGCCTCGCGGTAGGTGAGCGTGTCCGCCTCGTCGCTGGGCGGGCTCATCACGAACGGCGGGTTGGACACGATCAGGTCGAACCGCTCCCCGGCCACCGGCTCGTAGAGCGAGCCGTTGCGGTAGTCGACCGCCACCCCGCCGAGCGCGGCGGTCACCTGCGCCAGGTCGAGCGCACGCTCGTTGACGTCGGTGGCGACCACCCGCTCGGCGTGCCGGCTCAGGTGGAGCGACTGCACGCCACACCCCGTGCCCAGGTCGAGCGCCGCCCCCACGGGCGTGCGCATCGTGAGCTGGGCCAGCGTGGTGGAGGCGGGTGAGACGCCCAGCACGTAGTCGGGCCGGATCGGCGACATCGTGTGGTCGAGGCCGGGGGTCGGGTCCGCCACGACCCAGCCCGTGGCCCCGTCGTCCGGCGAGCCGTAGGGCCGGATGTCGACGACGGCCCGCAGCGCGCCACCGTCGCCCTTCAGGAAGCCTGCCCCGAGGAGCGCCTCGACGTCGACGGCTGCGGCCACCTGTTCCCGCGGCACGGCCTGCTGGAGGATGAACAGCCGGATCAGCGCGGCCTGCGGGTCCGTGGCGCCCGCCAGCGCGACGTCGGACGGGACGGTGCAGTTGCGGCCGAGCCCGGCCTGCCCGTCCTCCCCGATCCGGTCGACCACCGCGTCGGAGGTGTAACGCGCGGCGGTGAGCTGGTCTCGGAGGATGGCGGGGTCGATGCGCATGCCCGTCATCCTAGGCAGAGATCAGCCTGCCGCCGCCCGCCTACGCCTGGACCGAGTCCGTCGCCCGCTGCCAGATGTTGATGTCGTCGACGCTGACGTGGGCGTCGATCTCGGCCAGCTCGTGGTCGCTGAAGGTGAGGTTGTCGAGCGCGCCCAGGTTGTCGTCGAGCTGACGCACCGACGACGCGCCCAGCAGGGCCGAGGTCACCGAGGCCTGACCCTGGTCGCGCAGCACCCACGCGATCGCCATCTGAGCCAGCGACTGCCCACGACCCCTGGCGACGTCGTTGAGGGCCCGCAGGTGCGCGAGGTTGCCCTCGGAGAGCCACTCCTCGTTGAGCGACTTGCCCGCAGCCGCGCGCGAGTCGGCGGGGATGCCGTCCAGGTAGCGGTCGGTGAGCATGCCCTGCGCCAGCGGCGAGAAGGCGATCACGCCCATGCCGTTGTCGGCGGCCGACTGCAGCAGGCTGGGCTCGCCGTCCTGGACCCAGCGGTTGAGGATCGAGTACGACGGCTGGTGGATGACCAGCGGCGTGCCGAGGTCGCGCGCGATCTCCTGAGCCTTCGCCGTCAGGGCCGCGGAGTACGACGAGATGCCGGCGTACAGCGCACGGCCGGAGCGCACGATGAAGTCGAGCGCCTGCATGGTCTCCTCCACCGGGGTGTCCGGGTCCGGACGGTGGTGGTAGAAGATGTCGACGTAGTCCAGGCCCATGCGCTTCAGCGAGTCGTCGCACGAGGCGACGAGGTACTTGCGCGAGCCGCCGAACCCGTAGGGGCCGGGCCACATGTCCCAACCGGCCTTCGAGGAGATGATCAGCTCACCGCGGTACCTGGCGAAGTCCTCGGCGAAGATGCGGCCGAAGTTGGTCTCCGCCGAGCCGTAGGGCGGGCCGTAGTTGTTGGCCAGGTCGAAGTGGGTCACGCCCCGGTCGAACGCCCGACGGAGGATGTCGCGCTGCGTCTGGAGCGGCTTGTCGTCGCCGAAGTTGTGCCACAGGCCCAACGAGATCGCGGGCAGCTTCAGCCCGGAGGTGCCGAGCCGCCGGTACGGCATGGAGTCATAGCGGTCTTCCGCCGCAACATAAGTCATGGGCCCAGCCTATTGGCCCCGGCGGCGGGCCGCCCGGGGGCGGTCACGTTCCGGCCGTGGCGCTGCGACGCAACGCAATGGGACCGCCCGGGAAGCGCGGCAGCAGGGGCACCTCGACGGTGACCTCGACGACCACGTGGCGCCCACCGCCGCGCACCTCGCAGCCCCCGACCCCGACGCCGTTGTGCCCGGCCGCGACGCCGGCGGCGGCGCACGGATCCGTGCCCCCGACCGATGCGGACACCGCGGCCAGCGCGGCCAGTTCGGCGGCCTGCTCGGCCTGCCGCGCCGCGGAGAACCAGGCGATCAGCACCGCGCCGACGGTGAACGCGGCCATCAGCGCCACGCACATGCCGGTGGAGACGAGGACGCCGACCGAGCCGCGCTCGTCACGGCGTCTCACGGGCCGACCCCCGGCTCGTAGGCCGCCCACGCCATGGCGGACACGTCGACGACGCCCAGCTTCAGGACCGGCACCGACAGCGTCACGCGGGCCTCGACCCCGCCGGCCTGCCGATCAACCTCGATGCGGGCGCCGTCCGGGACCCGGCCGCGGGCCTCAGCGAACGCGTCATCGTCGCCGCGGGCGGCCTGCCTGGCCAGCTGCGCGCTGGCCTCCGCGGCCGTGGCCTGGGCGACGCCGAGGAGGGAGGCCCCGACGAGGGCCGTGGTCATCGCGACGGCCACGAGGAACCCCACCGCCAGTTCGACGGTGACCATGCCCCTCTCGGCCGACCGGGGCCTCCCTCCCCCGGTCATCCGTTGCTGCCGATCTTCAGCAGGTCCGAGATGTTGAAGTCGCCGTTGATGACCTTGCCGAAGACGCCCACGACCCAGTCGTAGAGCATCTCGTAGAAGGCGTTGTCGGCGAAGAGCCGCACGAGGAGCAGCGCGATGGTGGCGGCGGCGAGCAGGCCGATGGCGTACTCGACGGTGGTGAGGCCGCGCTCGGCGAGGCGGCGCAGCTGCGCCTTGCGCTCGGCGCGGAGGACGAGGTTGGACATGGGGATTCCTTTCGCGAGGTCGGCCGCCCTTCGGCCGGTCTCGCCCCCATTGATGGGAAACGGGCACCCCGGATCACCACGGGAAAGGACATCTGTGGATGGTTCAGGCGGACAACACCGGGGGCTGTGGACAACGGGTGAGCGCCCGCGACCCCACGTCGTCGAGCAGCAGGCCGAGCAACTCGGCAGCGTCCGGCTTGTTGAGCACCTGGTTGGCGTTGCCACATTTCGGCGAGACGACGCACGCCGGGCACCCGTCGGTGCAGGCGCACCGCGTGAGCCGGTCGAACGTGGCGGCGAGCCACTCCTCCACCACCTCGTAGCCGCGGTACGCGAAGCCTGAGCCACCGCTCATGCCGTCGTGCACGAAGATGGTGCACAGCCCCGTGTCGGGGTGCAGCGCGGTGCTGACGCCGCCGATGTCCCACCTGTCGCACGGCGCGAACGCCGGCAGCAGGCCGATGGCCGTGTGTTCCATGGCGTGCGCCGCGGCGCCCATCTGCAGTTCCTGCCAGCCCAACCGCGTGGCGAGGTGCGTGGGCACGGTCCACCACACCGCCTGAGTCGTCATGCGGTGCAGCGGCATCTCCAGGGCGTTGGTGTCCCACACCTCGTGCGTCACCTCGTCGCGACGCAGGTAGGCCAGCACCCGGGAGTCCAGCCGTACGTCACCGCGGCAGACCTCGGTGACGCCCAGTCGTTTGCGGTCCACCTCGCGCAGCACCTCGATGTCGAACGACGACTGCGGCTGGGTGTAGTACCGCGGCCTGCCCGGCACGACGAGCGCCTGGTGCTCCTCCCTGTCGAACTCCTGCACCAGGAACGTCTCCCCCTGGTGGAGGTACACCGCACCCGGGTGGACGGTGCGGTCGGCGGCGGCCATGTCCACCACGCCCACGACACGCCCCGTGTCGCGTTCGATGATGTCGACGGGGCGCTCGCCGATGGCTCGCAGGTCGATGAAGTCGACGGCGCGGTCCGGCCGCGTCCAGAAGTACCGGCCCGCCCTGTCGCGCAGCACGCCCTGCTGCGCCAGCGCGCTGGCCAGCGCCGCGGTGGACGGCCCGAACCAGCGCTCGTCGTCTGCGCGGAGCGGGAGTTCCTGCGCGGCGGCGGCGAGGTGTGGGCCGAGGACGCGCGGGTTGTCGGGGTGCAGCACGGCCCGCTCGACGGGCGCGTCGAAGATGAGCTCCGGGTGTTCGAGGAGGTACACGTCGAGGGGATTCTCGCGCGCCAGGAGCACCACCAGCGCGTCCTGCCCCCGGCGACCGGCGCGGCCTGCCTGCTGCCAGAAGGACGCCAGCTTGCCCGGGTAGCCGGAGACCAGCACGGCGTCCATCCCTGCGATGTCCACGCCCAGCTCCAGCGCGTTGGTCGAGGCCAACCCCCGCAGCTCGCCGGAGTGCAGCGCCGCCTCGAGCTCGCGCCTGTCGTAGGCGAGGTACCCGCCGCGGTACGAGGCGACCCTGGCGGGCTCGTGCGCCACTTCCTGTGCCGCGAGCGAGACCAGCTCCGCCCCCTGCCTGGAGGGGACGAACGCGATCACCTGGCGGCCCTCGTCCGTCAGCCCGGCCAGGAGCCGCGCCGTGTCGTCGCGCAGCGACTTCTCAGGCCGCCACAGCGCCACGGTGCGGCGGCCCGACGGCGACGCGTCCTCGTCGACCACCTTCACCGGCCCCGCGCCGATCAGCGTCTCGGCGAACTCCGCCGCGTTCGGGGCCGTGGCCGAGGACAGGGCGACGGTGGGGTTGGCGCCGTACTGGGCCGCGACGCGCCGCAACCGGCGCAGTACCTGCGCGACGTGGGCGCCGAAGACGCCCTGGTAGCGGTGTGCCTCGTCCACGACGATGTAGCGCAGCGAACCCAGGAACCGGGACCAGCGCTGGTGATGGGGCAGCACCGAGAAGTGCAGCATGTCGGGGTTGGTGAGGATGAAGCTGGCATGGTCCCGGGCGAAGCGCCGCTCCGCCTCGTCGGAATCACCGTCGAGGGGGGTGACCCGCCAGGCCCTGGGCCCCAACGCCCTGGCCGCGCGGGCCTGGTCGTGCGCGAGCGCCTTGGTGGGTGACAGGTACAGCGCAGTGTGCCGCGGGCCGGTGAGCCGGGCGCGCATGGAGTCCACCGGCACGCCCACCTGGCCGTGGACGGCCGCAGCGATCACCGGCATGAGGTAGCCCAGCGACTTGCCGGAACCGGTGGGCGTGCACACGATGCTGTGCTCTCCCCCGAACAGCGCGTCGGCGAACTCGACCTGGTGGCGCCAGGGCGCCGGGATGCCGGCCGCGACGATGCGCTCGGCGGCCTCGGGTGGGAGCCAGGCCGGCCAGCCTGCGGGCACGCCGGCCGCGGCGTCGCGCTGCGAGACAGCGGTCACCTCGTCACGGCCGAGCACCCAGGAGAACGTCACCCCTCAACTGTGCCAGCAGGCACCCACATTTTCTGAATCGACCGCCGTGTCGAATCACCCCGAGAGGAAATCCTGGACCAGCCCGGCCACGATGGGCACCACCCCGATGAGGATGAACGCCGGAAGGAAGCACACCATCAGCGGCACCACCGAGCGCACGCCCACCGTGCGGGCCGCCTTGAGCGACTGGTCACGCGCCTCCTGCCGTGCGTCCTCCGCGTGCACGCGCAGCACTCCACTGAGCGAGGTGCCCGAGCGCTCGGCGCGGGCGATGTCCGCCGCAGCCCTCCCCCACACCGGGTGCGGACGCAGCCTCTCCCACGCGTCGGGACCGGCCCTGCCCAGCGCCAACTGGGCGCCCACCTCCCGCAGGACCCCACGGGTGGCCGCGGGCGACACCGCTGCCACCGCCTCGACGGCCGAGCGCATCGGCTGTCCGGCGTCGAGGCAGACGCTGAGGAAGTCCAACGCGTTGGGCAACTGAACCGTCAGTGCCCTGGTGTCGGGCCCGGGCGCGCGCTGCCCGAGCAGTACCACCAGGCCGAGGCCCACCGTCACCCCGACGAGTGGTCCGAGCGGCCAGGCAAGGGCCAGCACGAGCAGCGCCCCGGCAGCCGTGGCGAGCAGTGCCCGTTGCCGCAACGGCGGCGCACCCTCCCGGCCAACGAGCCAGGCCGGTAGCCGACGGCGTGCGTTCGGCCGTAGCCGGCCCATGGCCGCCGACGGCGGGGGCAGCGCCACCACGACGGCGAGCACCGCGGCCAGCGCGGCCACGAGGACCTGGTTCACGAGGCGGCCTTCCTGCCCTGCGCGAGGCGGTCGATCCACAACACCCCGGCCGCCGTGAGGGTCACGGCGGCCAGCACCAGCACCTGCCCGACCGCCCCGCCGAACAGGAACGCCAGGGGGTTCACGCCCGCCGCGAAGCCCAACCCCACCGCCAGGAACGGCAACGCCGCCATGATGTGCCCGCTGGTGCGCGCCGCGGCCAGTTCCGCGTCGACCACCGACTGGAGCTGGCGCTGGCGCCTGAGGTTCTCGGCGACCGTGGCGAGCACCTCCGCGATGGGGGCACCACTGCGTTCGCTGACGCGCCACGCCGCCGCGACCGACCTCAGGCCGCCCTGCCCCGGCACCGCAGCGGCCCGCTCCATCTCGGCACCAACGTCCGCGCCGATGGCCGCCGCGGCAGCGGCCGGTTTCAGGACGGGTGAGTCGCGCGCCGCCTCGGCCAGCGCAACGCCCGGGATCTGCCCTGCCCGCAACAGCGAGCTCAACGTCCGCGCCGCCACCGCACATGCGGCGGCCCGCCGGGCTGCCGACGTGCGCCGCCGGGCGCTCAGCACCAGCCAGCCGACGGTGCCGCACACGATGCCGGCCACGGCCAGCCAGCCGAGCGCGCTGGGGCCCAGCGGGCCCGCCACGCCGACCGTGGCGAGGATGGCCAACACCGACCAGGGGGAGACCCGCTTCGGGATCCTGCGGCGCGGCGGGGACAGCCGCCCGACGCCGGGGGCCGGACCGATGAGCAGGGCGGCCGCCAGCCCGGCCAGCAGTGCGGCGCCCGTCACAGCGCCACCAGCCGTCGCAACTCGTCTCCTGCAGCGCCGTCGTAGCGCACGTGGCCGGCGTCGAAGGTGGCGGCGGGGACGATCTCGACGAGCCCGTCAGCGCGCCGGCGGAAGAGGCCCACCTGCTCCACGCGGCGGGCGCCCGACGGGGCGCGGCGCAGGTGCACCACGAGCCGCAGCGCGGCCGCCACCTGCGCGTGGCACGCCTCGCGGCCGAGGCCGCCCAGCGCCGCGAGGGCCTCCAGCCGGGCTGGCACGTCGAGGACGGAGTTGGCGTGCACCGTGCCGCAGCCGCCCTCGTGGCCGGTGTTGAGTGCGGTCAGCAGGTCGGTGAGTTCGGCGCCGCGCACCTCGCCCAGCACCACCCTGTCCGGTCGCATCCGCAGCGCCTGCCGCACCAGCGTGGTGAGCGAGATGGCGCCCACACCCTCGGCGTTGGCGGGCCTCCCCTCCAGCCGCACGCAGTGCGGGTGGTCCGGCACGAGCTCGCGTGCGTCCTCGACCAGCACGATGCGCTCGTGGGCCGGCACCAGCGCCAGCAGCGCCGCCAGCAACGTCGTCTTCCCGGTGCCGGTGCCGCCCGAGACCAGGAACGGCACCCGCCTCCCCACCACCGCCCTCAGCAGCCGCGCGCCCTCGGGCGGCACCGATCCTGCCGCCACCAGGTCGTCGAGGGAGAAGCTGCGGCTGGCAGGCACGCGCAGCGACAGGCAGGTGCCCGGCGCCGCCACCGGCGCGAGCACCGCGTGCAGCCGGACGCCGCCGGGCAGCCGGCCGTCGACGAACGGCGAGGCGTCGTCGAGCCTCCGCCCTGCCGCGGCGGCGAGCCGGATCGCCAGGCGCCTGACCTGCTCGTCGTCGACGAAGCGAACCTCGGCGGGCTCCAACCCGCGGCCACGGTCGACGAACACCTCCCGCGGGCCGTTGACGACCACGTCGGAGACGCCCGGCTCGGCGAGGAGGTCGTCGAGCGGCCCTGCGCCCACGCTGTTGCGCCGCAGCTGCCCCAGTACGTCGTGCACCACGGCGTCGGTGACGATGAGGCCCATCCCGCGCAGCGCGGCGGCCACGTCCGCCGGGGTGTGGGCCCGGCCCAGGGCGGCCAGCCTGGTCTGGAGGACGTCGAGCTGCAGCTCAGCCATTGCGCACCGCCGTCAGCAGCTGCGCCACGTGCCGCCGGTAGCGGCGCGCCGGCCCGGCAACGGGCAGCATCCCCAGCTCCGCGAGCCGCGGGACCGCCGGGTCGTGGGCGACGGCGCCCAGTACCGGCAGCCCCAGCGACCGCGCCACCACCTCGGCCGGGATCGAGCGCCCCGGCCCTGGCCGCACCACCACCGAGGTGGGGTGCACCGAGCGCGTCTCCGCCATCATGCGCGCCGACGCCACGGAGCGGACGTCGGCACCGACTACCAGCACGACCTGGTCACAGTCGACGGCGGGCGCCTCGCGGCCGGCGTCGATCACCACCAGCCCCACCGACCGGGCCAACGAGCCCACCGCCGCAGACACCGCCGCCTGCGGTGGCACCGCGGGCGACTCCCTCCCCTGCGCCAGGAACGACGCGCCCTCGACGGTGGGCAGCCCGGCCACCAGGTCTGCCAGCTCGCCGCGCGCGTGGCCCAGATCGGGCCAGCGCACGCCCGCCACCGTCTCGGCGCCCACCAGGAGGTCCAGCCCACCGCCCGCCTGTGCCAGGTCGACGGCGGCGGTGGGCGCCCCGTCGGATGCGGCGACCAGGGCCAGCGACGCGGCCAGCGTGCTCACGCCGAGCCCGCCCGAGGCACCCACCAGGGCGACGACCCCGCCGCGCGACCGCTCGCTGCGCATCGCCGCCGACAGCGCCTCGGCCAGGTGCCCACCGTGGTCGGGCAGCGGCAGCACCGGCAGCCCCAGGCCGGCGGAGCAGCGGGCCAGGTCTGCCGCCGAGTCACCCACGAGGTAGGCACGGCCGGGCGCGACGCCCGACCAGCGCGACGCGACCTCCGTCGACACGAGCCGCAGCGAGGCATCCGGCCAGGCGACGCGCACGTCGTCGGGGTGGTGCGCCACCCGCAGCGGCACCTCGAAGGCGGCCGCGGAGACCTCCACCGCCTCGACGACGGCGGGGTCCCGGGCGCAGAGCAGGACGTAGGGTTCCATGCCCACCACTCTGGCCAGCGGGGCACGCGATTTTCGACGAGCCGTTCCCGCTGTGGATAACCTTCCCCGGAGTGTCGCGCCTGCGGGCGGGGCACATCCGGGCAGCTAGGCTGGCCCCACCCAACCCAGGAAGGACGGCATGAGCATCACCCTGCCCGATGAGGCCCTCACCTGGCTCTCCGTGTGGCAGAACGTGCGCGCCCTGGTGCTGGCCACCGACACGCACCTCACCCGCCGGCTCTCGGCCGCCGGGCACGCCGTCTACGCCCTGACCGACGACGCGCGCATCCACGCGCGCCTGGCCACCGTCGAGCGCGTCACCCCCATGCTCGCGCGGCCGGAGGCGGTGCCGACGGATCCCCTCCAGTTCGAGGTGGTGTTCGCGCACCAGGCGTTGCACCGCTACGACCTCGACCAGGCCCTCCCCCAGCTCGCGCGCGTGCTGCGCGCCGGTGGCTGCGTCAGCGCGTCGTACCTCGTCCGCGACGACTCGGTGCCGTGGGTGCGCCGCCTCGCGGCGCTGCTGAGGCGCTACGACCCCATGGCGATGAAGGGCGACTACGGCCACCAGAGCCTGGACGTGCTCGGCCGTTCCAAGTACTTCCCCGAGGTCGAGCGCCGGGCGTTTCGCATCTGGCAGGCCGTCAGCCGCGACGACCTCGTCGCCATGGTGCGCCACCAGCCGTTGGCGGCCAACCTGGACGGCGGCCAACTGGACACGCTCATCGGTCAGGTCGTCGAGTTGTTCGACGGCGCGGTGCGCCCCGGCGAGAACCTGCGGCTGCCCTACCAACTGCTCTGCTGGCGCGCCTGGGTGAGCCACGAAGAGCTGACGGGCCCGGTCGAGATCCCCGATAGCGGCTTGGCCATCCCGCTGTGAACGCTGCGGTACTAGGCTGATAGCTGCGAAAGGAGCACCCCCATGCGCACTGAGCCCCGCCACCCGCTGGTCGACATCAAGGACTCCCTCTCCGAGTTCTTCTCGAAGACCTCCGAACTTGCCGCCGCCGAGATCAAGCCCGCTGCGAAGGCAGCCGGCGTGGGCACCGGGTTCTTCGCCGGCGCCGCCGTCTTCGTGCTGCACGCGCTGTGGATGCTGGTGATCCTCATCGCGCTGGCCGTGGGCCTGCTGCTCAATGCGCTCACCGGCATGGGCGCGTTCCCCGCCATCACGCTGGGGTTCCTCGTCAGCGTCCTGTTCTCGCTCATCGTCGCCGCCGTCCTGTTCACGTTGGGCCGCGGCAAGTTCAAGGACGTCAAGAAGCCGGAGGCCACCCTCACCGAGGCCAAGCTCACGCTCGACGCGGTGGTGGACGCCGTCGCCTCCCGCACGAAGGACTCGGACGTGGTGATCCGCCCGGACGACCTGCCCCGGTTCCGCGACGCAGACCTCGAGAGGACCTTCGGCCGTCCGTAGTACCTTGTCCCCATGATCAAGTGGGAATACTTCGTCGCGCCCGTCCTGTCGCACGTCGCTCAGCAGTTGCTCAACAACTTCGGCTCCGAGGGATGGGAACTCATCCAGCTGGCGCCGGGCCCCAACCCCGACACGCTCGTCGGCTACTTCAAGCGCCCCATCCAGGCCGCCTGATGCCGGTCTCGGATCGCCTCGCCGAACTGGGCATCGACCTCCCACCGGTCGCCGCGCCCGTCGCTGCCTACGTGCCCGCCACCAGGGTCGGCAACCAGGTCTGGACCTCCGGTCAGCTGCCCTTCGTCGACGGTGAACTGACCGCCGTCGGCAAGGTCGGTGCCGCGGTCTCGCAGGACGACGCAGTCGCCGCCGCCCGCACCGCGGCCCTCAACGCCGTCGCGGCCGCCGCGGAGGTGGCGGGCGGTGTGGACAACATCCGCCGCGTGCTGAAGGTGGTCGTGTTCGTCGCCAGCGAGCCGGGCTTCACGGCCCAGCCCGCCGTCGCCAACGGTGCCTCGAACCTGCTGGGCGAGGTCTTCGGCGACGCCGGCGTGCACGTGCGCAGCGCCGTCGGCGTGGCGGTGCTCCCGCTGGACTCGGCCGTGGAGGTCGAGCTCGTCGTCGAGGTCTGACGTGGACCAACCGGCGATCATCAACGAGACGCTCGCCGACACGTACCCGGACGCCCGCTGCGAGCTGGACGTCCGCAACCCCTTCGAACTGCTCGTCGCGACCGTGCTGTCGGCGCAGTCGACCGACCGTCGCGTCAACGCCGTGTGCGCGGAGCTGTTCGCCCGCTTCCCCGATGCCACCGCACTCGCGGAGGCGAACCGGGAGGAGGTCGAGACGATCATCGGCCCGGTCGGGTTCTACCGGAACAAGACCACCGCGATCATCGGGCTGAGCCAGCGCATCGCCGACGAGTTCGACGGCGAGGTGCCGGGCACGCTGAATGAGCTCGTCACGTTGCCCGGGGTCGGGCGCAAGACCGCCAACGTCGTGCTCGGCAACGCCTTCGGCGTGCCCGGCATCACGCCCGACACGCACCTCATCCGGCTGGCCAACCGGTTCGGCTGGGTGGACAGCACCAAGCCCGACGTCGTCGAGCAGGCCGTCGGGGAGCTGTTCCCGCCGGAGGAGTGGGTGATGCTGTGCCACCGCGTGATCTGGCACGGCCGACGCTGCTGCCACGCGAGGCGCCCCGCCTGCGGTGCGTGCGCCGTCGCCCAGTGGTGCCCCAGCCGCGACATCGGCGAGCAGGACCCGGTCAAGGCCGCCGCGCTGATCCGCGAGCCGCGGAACTGACCGCAGGCGGCACCCGCCCGGTGGGGTAATCTCGCAGCACCATGAGGATCAGGTCTGCCGTCGCCGCGCTCTCCGCCGCCGTACTCCTCGCCGCGTGCACCCCCGGCGAGGGTGCCCCCAGCGTGTCCCCCACGCCCGCGCCGGACCTGGCCGCGCTCCGCGCAGAGTTCGGCCTCCCCGACTGCCCGGACACCGACCCGGACGCACAGCAGGTCGACGGCGGGCTCCCCCACACCGGACTGACCTGCCTCGGCAGCGACAAGACGGTCAACCTCGCGGGCCTCGAGCGCACGCCGACGATCATCAACGTCTGGGCCCAGTGGTGCGGCCCGTGCCGCGAGGAGGCGCCGTTCCTCCGGGAGGGCCCGGCAGAGCTCGACGGCGTGCGGTTCCTCGGCGTCGACTACAACGACCCGCTGCCCGACTGGGCCATCGAGTTCGCCGGCCTCGCGGGGTGGGACTACCCACACGTGATGGACCAGGACAAGACGCTCCAAGTGCCCCTGAAGATCCCCGGCATCCCGTCGACCTTCTTCATCGACGGCGACGGCCGGATCGCGGGCGTGCACGCCGGGCCGCTCGAGTCGACCCAGCAGCTGAAAGACCTGGCCGCGCAGTACCTGGGGGTCTCGTGACCAGCGAGCGCGTCTTCGGCCGGCTCCGCGACGCGCTCGAGCACCCGCAGGAGGTCCGCCAGATCGGCATCGACCGCACCCCACGCGGCGAGCGCTCCGCCGCAGTGCTGGCCCTCTTCACCGACGACGGCGACCCATCGCTGACCTTCATCACCCGCTCCACCACCATGCGCCGCCACGCCGGGCAGATCGCGCTGCCGGGTGGCGCCGTCGATGCCACCGACGTGGACCGGGCCCACACCGCGCTGCGGGAGGCCAACGAGGAGATCGGGCTCGACCCGGCCCACGTCACGGTCATCGGGCAGCTGCCCGCGCTGTGGGTGCCGGCGTCGCGCTACGACGTCACGACGGTGGTGGGCGCGTGGCCCGGCGGCGCCGAGCTCACGGTAGTCGACCCCCGCGAGGTGGCGGAGGTGCACCACTACCGCGTCTCTGAGCTCACCGCTCCCGAGACACGGGTGATGGGCCGGCACCCCAGCGGGTTCCTGGGCCCCTCGTTCGTCCTGGGCGACCAGTTCATCTGGGGCCTCACCGGGCACCTCGTCGACTGGGTCCTCGACCTGGCCGGCTGGTCACTTCCCTGGGACCGGGGCCGGGTCGCGGACGTTCCCGCTCGATTCCTGCGGGACTGACCTTCCCCAAGTGATGCGGCGCGCGGGGACGGGCCCCACGCGCCAAGCCTGCAGTTCGGTTCAGTGCCGGTTGACCGGCACCATCGTCAACCCTGATCCGGTGCTGTAGTTGACGAGCACGTCATACCAGGAGTCGATGTCGGGCCGCTGTCTCAGCAACGCCCTGCGCTCTCGCTCGGTCATCCCACCCCAGACGCCCCACTCGATCCTGTTGTCGAGGGCCTCGGCGAGACACTCGGAACGCACCGGGCACCCGACGCACACGGAACGAGCCCGTTTCTGGTCCTTGCCCTCTGGAAAAAGTGCGTCCGCCATGTCCCGGCACTTGGCCCGGAGCGTCCATTCACTAACCTCGGCGAGCGACATCAGCTGCCCTCCCTTGCGCAGTTTCGTCTTGTGCTTCGACCGTAGCGCATGTGCCACCGTTTGCAACAGGGGGGTCACCCTGTTGAGCCCCAAGTCAGGCGCGGGCCGGCCGGTGGATCGTGGGGTGCTTCGGGGCCTCACGTAGAATGCCGCACATGAAGTCTGCCTCCCTGGGCCAGAAGGGCTACTCCCTGCTGATGTTCTTCGCGGTGTCGCTGCTCTCGGGCCTCCTGCTCGCCGGGCTCGCCGTGCCGATGACAGCGCTCGCCAGCAACGGCATGAAGATGGCGGCCGAGTCGCTCGAGCAGTTGCGTGCCGAGTTCGAGACCCCGCCGCAGTCGGAGCGTTCCCGCGTCCTGATGGGCGACGGCAAGGTGTTGGCGACGTTCTTCGACGAGAACCGCATCTACGTGCCGCTCGAGGACATCTCGCTGTTCATGCAGCAGGCACAGATCGCCATCGAGGACCACCGCTTCTACGAGCACGGCGCGATCGACTTCCAGGGATTCGGCCGCGCGTTCGTCAAGACCCTCACGGGCGACAACCAGGGCGCGTCGACGCTGACGCAGCAGTACGTCAAGCTCGTGCGCGTCGAGACTGCCTCGATGAACAACGACCAGGAGGGCGTGCGCAAGGCGACGGAGGTCTCGCTCGAGCGCAAGATCGTCGAGATGCGCTACGCCATGGCCGTCGAGGAGAAGCTCACCAAGGACGAGATCCTCGAGCGCTACCTCAACATCGCGTACTACGGCGACGGCGCCTACGGCGTCGAGGCCGCCGCGCAGCACTACTTCGGGGTGTCCGCCAAGGACCTCGACCTGCCGCAGTCGGCGATGCTGGCCGGCTTGGTGCAGAACCCCGTCCAGACGAACCCCACCAAGTACACGCAGCGCGCGATCAACCGGCGCGACACCGTGCTCAACCGCATGGCGGAGCTCAACATCGTCTCCAAGGCGGAGGCAGCGGCGGCGAAGGAGACCACCTTCGACCCGGCGTCGATCAAGCGCACCCCCAACGGCTGCCTCGCGTCGCAGTTCCCGTTCCTGTGCGACTACGTGCAGCGCACGCTGATGAACATGCCGAGCATGGGCGAGACCGAGGAGGAGCGCCGCAACATGCTCAACCGCGGCGGCCTCACCATCCACACGCTGATCGACGCCGAGGCCCAGCTCGCCGCCGAGGCCGCCGTCGCCGCGCAGATCTCCCCGCTCGACCCCGTGTGGGGCTCCTCCGTGCTGATCCAGCCGAGCACCGGCCTGATCGTGGCCATGGCGCAGTCGCGGCCCACGATGGGCGCCGACGAGGCGGCCGGCGAGACGTTCAAGAACATCAACGTCTCCGGCGCGATGGGCGGCATCGAGGGCTTCCAGGCAGGCTCGACGTTCAAGGCCTTCACCGCGGCCGCCGCACTGGACCTCGGCATGACGCCGGACCAGAGGTACGACGCGCCGAGGGAACTCAAGATCGACGGCGAGACGTTCACCAACTGCGAGGGCCCGTTCAAGGTCCGCGCAGACCGCCCGGTCAGCAACTACGACCGTGGCTACGGCACCATCGACATGCGCAAGGCGATCGAATCCTCGGTCAACACCTACTTCATGCAGCTGATCCAGTCGGTGGGCATCTGCAACGTGACCACGATGGCGGAGAAGGTCGGCGTGAAACTCGCCAACGGCGACCCGATGGAGTCGCAGGCATCGTTCCCGTCGTTCACGCTGGGCACCGCCTACATCACGCCGCTGTCGATGGCCGAGGCGTACGCCACGTTCGCCAACCGCGGCATCCACTGCACGCCGATCATCCTCCAGTCGGTCACCACGAAGGACGGCAACAAGCTCGACGTGCCCTCCGCGGACTGCGAGCAGGTCATCCGCCCCGAGGTGGCCGACGGCGTCAACTACCTCCTGCAGGGCGTCGCCGCCAACGGCACCGGCCGCCGGGCCGCGCTGCGCGACGGCCGCGATGAGGCGGGCAAGACCGGTACCACCAACGAGAACAAGGCAGTCTGGTACGCCGGCTACACCCCCGAGATGGCGGGCGTGGCGATGATCGGGGTCGACACGGCCAACTCGTGGTGGAAGAACCACACGCAGACCGTCAAGGGCCGCATGCCCGCCAGCGGCACCTTCCTGGAGGGTTCGGGCAGCGGCGACGCGGGCCGGATCTGGAAGGCCGCCATGGCCTCGGCGCTGGCCGACAAGCCGAAGACGAAGTTCAGCGCTCCCACCACGGAGATCCTCGAGGGCGTCAAGGTGCCCATCCCCGACATCAAGGGCATGGGCTACAACGAGGCGAAGGAGACCCTGGAGGCCGCCGGCTTCACCACTCGCATCGAGCGCGTCTACTCCAGCCGCAGGGAAGGCGCCTTCCTGGGCATCTCCCCCACCGGTGAGGCCGTCAAGTTCTCCACCATCGTCATGCGCGTCTCCGCAGGCCCCGAGCCCGCTCCGGCTCCCGTGGCCACCCCGTCGACGCAGGCGCCGGCCACGGGCACGCCGGCAACGCAGCCTCCGGCAGGCCCTCCCGGTCAGGCCCCCGGTGGCCCTCCGGGCCAGGGCGGGGATGACGGCGACTGATGCCGTCGGTCGCCAAGGCCCTGGCCGCAGTCGCCGGCGCGGGGGCAGCCTGCTTGGGCTGGGGCCTCGTCGAGCGGGGGCTCTACACCGTCCGTCGCGTGACGCTCTACGTGCTGCCCCCCGGCTCCGATGAACTGAGGGTGCTGCACGTCTCAGACTTCCACCTGATGGTGGCCCAGCGCGGCAAGCAGCGGTTCATCGCCTCGCTCGCCGGGCTGGCGCCGGACCTGGTGGTCAACACCGGCGACAACATCGCCCAGGCGTCCGCTGTCCCCGCGCTCATGGGGGCGTTGGAGCCGCTGCGGGGGGTGCCGGGCGTGTTCGTGTTCGGCTCCAACGACTACCACGCGCCGCATTTCCGCAACCCCCTGAAGTACCTCACCCACGGCGCCTCCAGCAAGCACGGGGGCCGGCCCACCCCGCGCGACCTGCCCACCGACGAGCTGGCGGCGAGCCTCGAATCCCTGGGCTGGGTCAACCTCACCCAGCAGCGGGCGGTGCTCGAGGTGGGCGGCCGGCGTCTCGCCTTCCGCGGCACCGACGACGCGCACCTCGGCCGCGACGACTACGCCGCCGTCGCTGGCTCGCCCGACGCCGACGCGGCACTCAACATCGGCGTCACGCACGCGCCGTACCTGCGGCTGCTGGACGCGATGACCCGCGACGGCGTGGACCTCATCTTCGCCGGCCACACGCACGGCGGGCAGGTGTGCGTCCCGGGGTACGGGGCGCTGATCACCAACTGCGACCTCGACACCGCACGGGCCAAGGGGGCCTCGACGCACACCGTCGGCAGCCGCACCGCCCACCTGCACGTCTCGGCAGGGCTGGGCACCTCGCCGTTCGCCCCGTACCGGTTCGCGTGCCGCCCGGAGGTCACGCTGCTGAGGCTCCGCCCAATTCGCGCGGCAGGCTGACGTGCGCTAATCTATCCCTTGGCTCAAAAAGCCATCGGGGTGTGGCGCAGCTTGGTAGCGCGCGTCGTTCGGGACGACGAGGCCGCAGGTTCAAATCCTGTCACCCCGACCATGTGATGTCTCAGCACATCGGCCGGTTCAGGCCCCCACCCGCTGCCATTCAGCGGCGTGGCGGCGAGCGAAATCCTCCAAGGAGCGGGCATCCCTGCCCGTCACCGTCCGCACATCATCGGTGAGGCCCCCGGCCCGCCCCAGGCGCGCGACCGTGTAGATGGCGGTCGTGACGGCGACCATCCCTGCAGGCATGCCGAGTGTGCGGCGGGCGTGCGCCGCATATCGCACGGCGCTTGGGGAGCTGTAGGCGATGCGGCGGCCCAGGACCCGGCTCAGGATGCTGGCGACCTGGGCGTAGGTCAACGCTTCCGGCCCGGTCGGGGTCCACGCCCGATGGCGGTGCGCCCGCGGTTCCAGCAGGGCCGCCACCACGACGGCGGCCACGCCGTCGGCGTCGACGAATGCGGTGGCGCCCCGGCCGGCTGGGACCACCAACTCGCCCCGGTCACGGATGTCGCCCACATGGGTGAAGGTGAGGTTCTGCAGGAAGAAGGAGGGCCGCACGAACGTCCAGTCGAGCCCCGACCCGCGCAGCCATGCCTCGAGGGTGGCGTGCGGGACGACCCTGTTGCGTTCCGCGCCCTGCAGCGACAGCAGCACGACCTGCCGGACCCCGGCGGCTCGGGCACTCCTCCATCACTCTGATGCTTGTACGATACATGCATGCCTGCGCGCCATGACGACCTGATCCGGCTGGACGCCGCACTGCTGGCCCTGAGGCGGCTCACCAGCGCGCCCCCCGCGCTCCCGGGGCTCGACCAGGACGGCTCGCCGGTGGAGGTGTCGACCATGTTGGTGGCCGACGCCATCGCCCGCAGCGCCCGGGAGGATGGGTGCAGCATCAACGACGTCGCGCAGGCGTTGACGGTGGCCCACTCGACCGCCAGCCGGCTGGTGGATCGGGCGGTGCGGGCAGGTGTCGTCACCCGCAACCGTGACGCCGACCAGCGCCGCCGGGCCGTGCTGCGGCTCACCGATGGCGGTCGGCGCCTGCACGCCGAGGCGGTCGCCTTCCGGACCGGCCGGCTGGCTGCCGTCACCGCCGAGTGGTCACCCACCGACGTCGCGACGCTCACCGAACTTGTGGAACGGTTCGCGGCCGACGCCCATCCCCACCTCCCGACCGCAGGAAGGACCACACCATGAACATCGCCGTCCTCGGTGCCACCGGACGCACCGGCGTCCTGCTCGTGCACGAGCTGCTGACGCGAGGGCACCACGTCACCGCCCTGGCCCGGGATCCCGACAAGCTGCGCGGCGGTGCGGAGCGCGTCACCATCGTGACCGGTGACAGCCGGGACCGGGCGGCGTTGGCCCGGCTGGTCGGCGGCGCGAGCGCGGTGGTGTCGGCGCTGGGGCCGACGGCCAGGGAAGCCTCACTCCACACCGAGACGGCCCGGGCCCTCGTCGACGCCATGCACGCCGCCGGAGTCCGGCGCTTCGTGGGGGTGAGCGGCGCGGGCATCGACGTCCCCGGTGACCAGAAGACTGCCTCTGCAAGGACCATCTCCACGATCATCCAGCGGGTGGGCGGTGCGGTCGTCCGGGACAAGTCGGCCGAGTACGACGTGTTCGCCGGGAGCGACCTTGACTGGACGCTCGTGCGCCCGCCACGCCTGCAGGACGGCGCGGCCACCGGCAGGATCGAGCACGACGGCCACCGCTCCACCCGCTCCACGAGGATCACCCGCGGCGACCTCGCCGCCTTCCTCGTCGACGCACTGGAGCAGGACCTCTACGTGCGCGGGGCACCGTTCGTCGCCACCGCCCGCTGAACTCCCGTGGAGCGGCGGTCAGTACTCGCTGAACTCGCCGGAGTCGCCGCTGCAGAGCAGCCCGACGCCACGGGGCAGCCGGAGCGACGTGAACTCCGCACATTCGGGTGCCGCCTCGATGACCTTGGCCAGGCGCCACTGCCCGGTCTCCTGGTCCTCCACCCAGACGGCCTGGCCACCGCCACAGTCGGTGCTGATCGTGCCCAGGATGTAGCCGTCGGGATGCGTGCTCATCACGCTGATGCCCAACACCGTGCAGCCGTCGGTACCGGCCCCCTGCATCGCAGCTTCCGCGTAGTCGCCGAACGAAGCGGACGCGTCGTCCAGCCGCGACACCTCCGAGTAGGCCACGTTGTGGATGTGCAGGTCGACCCAGCCGTTGGTGGGCTCGAACCCGGACGGGCGGGCGCCCGCCATGGCGGTGTCGGCAGCCAGTTCCTCGGCCCGGGCGACCACCTCGGCGCGAGCCTGCGCCTCCTTGGCCTGCGCCTCGACCATGTCGGCGGCCGCTTGGTACTCGACCGGCTCGCCGGCCTCACCGACGGCGCTGGGCTCCGGGCTGGTGGGCGTCACCAACGACGGTGCCGTGTGGCGGGCCTGCGCCGCCGTCGTCACCATGGTCTCCGGAGCACATCCGGGCAAAAGCAGCAGCGCCATGGCGGGGGCTGCGATCCGCGCAGCCAGCATCAGTAGTCCTGCGCCGTACCGTCGGCGGCGAGGCAGCGCAGGCCCGGCGCACCCTCCGGGATGCCGTTGTAGGCCAGATCCGCACAGGGCACGGCGTCACCGAACTGGACGATGTAGTGCCAGGCGTTGTCCGTGATGCCCCAGACGACCTCACCTCCTGCGCAGTTGGACTCCTCCGTGCCGTACGCGAAACCGTCGGCGTGGACGCCGTGGAGGGTGACCTCCTGCGTCACGCAGCCGGTCTCGTCCTCGACGCCGACGCGGGTGGTGAGGAATGCGCGCAACGACTCGGGCAGATCCGTGGCCTTGATGATGTCGGCCCCGGAGCGCAACGTCAGGTCGAGCTTCGTCCAGGGGCCGCCCTCCTGCGGGGGCTGCTCCACCGGCGACAGCGTCGTCGTCGACTCCGCCGTCGGCGCCTCGACCGGCTCTGGCGATTCCGCGGCCTCCGACGACTCCGTCGGCGTGATGTCGATCTCGGCCGTGGGAGGGGGCTCGGTGGCCCCGGGCGTGGTCATGTCGACGGCCGGCGCCGTGGGGGACGGCGCGGCCGGTTCGGGGGAACACCCGCTCAGTGCCGCTACACATGCGAGTGCGCCCGTCAGGAAAACTGCCGTTCGCACCCCCCGACTGTAGCAGCGTGAGACAAAGTGTCTTCAAGTAGCAATGAAGAGATCGGCGTGACTATGGTGGAAATGGAAACGCTCAACGGAGATGCGTGATTCCATCCGCAACGAAGGGGACCCATGTCAATCGCAACCCAAGTTCACCGGAAGACACGAGCCGACCTGCCCGCCACGGGGACGGCGCCCACCCACCCGAGGCTGGTGGCCTGGCTCGACGAGGTCGTCGACCTCTGCCAGCCCGACGCCATCCACTACTGCGACGGCTCCGACGAGGAGTACGAGCAGTTGGTCACGGTGCTGGAGGAGGCCGGCACCGTCGTGCGGCTCAACGACGAGAAGCTGCCCAACTCCATCTACGCCCGCACGGACCCGGACGACGTCGCCCGCGTCGAGGACCAGACGTTCATCTGCTCGGAGGACGAGCGCAACGCAGGCCCCACCAACAACTGGATGGCGCCCGCCGAGATGAAGCGCGTGATGACCAAGCTCTACGACGGCTGCATGAAGGGCCGCACGATGTACGTGATCCCCTTCTGCATGGGCCACATCGACGCGAAGGACCCGAAGTTCGGCGTCGAGGTCTCCGACTCGGCCTACGTCGCGCTGTCGATGCGCATCATGACCCGCATGGGCGTCGAGCCGTTGAAGGCGATGACCGACACCGACGCCGACTTCGTGCCGTGCCTGCACTCCGTCGGCATGCCGCTGGAGGAGGGCGAGCGCGACGTCGCCTGGCCCTGCTCCGAGACCAAGTACATCGTCCACTTCCCCGACGAGCGGATGATCTGGTCCTACGGCTCCGGCTACGGCGGCAACTCGCTGCTGGGCAAGAAGTGCTACTCGCTGCGCATCGCCTCCGTCATGGCGCGCGACGAGGGCTGGATGGCCGAGCACATGCTGATCCTGCGCCTCATCTCCCCGGAGGGCCGCAAGTACCACATCGTGGCCGCGTTCCCGTCCGCCTGTGGCAAGACCAACCTCGCCATGCTGGAGCCCACCATCCCCGGCTGGAAGGTGGAGACCCTCGGCGACGACATCGCGTGGCTGCGCTTCGGCGACGACGGCCGCCTCTACGCCACCAACCCCGAGACCGGCTTCTTCGGCGTGGCGCCCGGCACCAGCTACGAGACCAACCCCAACGCCATGCGCACCATCGCCAAGGGCAACTCGATCTTCACCAACGTGGGCCTCACCCGCGACGGCGACGTGTGGTGGGAGGGCATGACCAAGGACAAGCCCGAGGACATCCTCGACTGGAAGGGCCGCCCCTGGAGCGGCTCGACCGGCCCGCAGGGTGGCCGCAAGGACGAGAAGGCCGCGCACCCCAACAGCCGCTTCTGCACGCCCATCGAGCAGTGCCCGATCCTGGCCGACGACTACCACAACCCGCAGGGCGTGCCCATCGATGCGATCGTCTTCGGCGGCCGCCGCGAGAACACCATCCCGCTGGTGACGCAGTCACGCAACTGGAAGCACGGCGTCTTCATGGGCGCCACGTGCTCATCGGAGACGACCGCCGCGGCCAAGGGCGCCGTCGGCGTGCTGCGCCGTGACCCCATGGCGATGCTGCCGTTCATCGGCTACCACGTGGCCGACTACTGCCAGCACTGGATCAACATCGGCAAGAAGGCCGACGAGGCCAAGCTGCCCAAGGTCTTCTACGTCAACTGGTTCCGCCGCGACGACGACGGCCGCTTCATGTGGCCGGGCTTCGGCGAGAACTCCCGCGTGCTCAAGTGGATCGCGGAACGGGTCGACGGGAGGGCAGAGGCCGTCGAGACGCCCATCGGGTTCATCCCCGCCGCCGGGTCGCTCGACGTCGAGGGCCTCGACCTGCCGGAGGAGGACCTCCGGGCCGTGGTGAGCTACAGCCCGCAGGAATGGCACGACGAGGTTCCCCGCATCGGCCGCTGGTTCGACACCTTCGGCTGGCGCCTGCCCCGCGAACTGGTCGACGAACTGCGCAACCTGGAGGTCGCCGTCGGGCGGGCACCCAGCTCCATGTGGTGAGCCCCATCCGGCCGGCTGATTGACGCAACCGTCGTTCAGGGGATCAGCGCACGAGCTGGAGGCCCTCCGCCACCTTCTGGTCTAGCGGCGACCAGTCCCCGACAGGGTTGTTCCTGAGGGACAGGAACGTCAGGTTCTCCAGGGCGGCGAAGGGGGAGACGTCGGTGACCTGATTGTCGTCCAGGTTGATCCCCTTCAGCAGTGGCAGTTCCGCGACGAACGAGGCGTCGCTCAAACCAGCGTTCATCGCCATGAACGTCTCGAGCAGGTCGAGCTCGGCCACGTGGGAGGCCCTCAGGCCGGTCACCGGTGCGTCGGGGCCGCCGATGAGCAAGTGTTCAAGCCCGGTGAGCGCGTTCAGGTCGGACAGGTCAGCCAGCGGGACCTGGTACAGGTTGATGCTTGTCAGCTCCGACAGCGAGGCGAGGGGCTTCAGCGACAGGGCCCCTGCGGTGTAGCGGCGTCCCTGGATGTCGAGTTCGGCGAGGTTCGTGGCCGCCTGGATGCCCTCGAGGTCCCGCACTGTGTAGCCGTTGCCTGTGACGCACTTGAGGGTCGTCAGCGCCTCGACCTCCGAGCGCAGGATCCGGTCGTGCCCCGTGCGCGCACGGACGCACTCGGTCAGCGAGTGGTCAGCGAAGCTGACCTCATCCCCCGGCTCGGTCGGCTCGGGAGACGGGGCGACGCTGGGTCTTCCGATCGGCACCTCGACCGCTGGGCGGTCGTCGGTGAAGCGGACGATGTTGTTGAACACCCACTGGTCCTGCCAACCGTAGACGCCCGCGGCGCGCTCTGCCTCGGTCTGGGTCACGACCGTGGCCAGGGCGTAGGAACGGCATCCGCGGCGGCCGGTGCGCTCGTTGTCGCATTCCGTCCGCCATTGGCGGCCGTCGGCCGCCGTCCAATGGCCCGGGTTGGCCAGCGGGTTGCTCCCCCACAGCTTCCGGGACGCCGGAAGATAGGTCAGGTTGTTGAACGCCCAGTCGGTCTTGCGGGTGAACGTGCGCTTCGTGGCATCCCCCAGCTGCTCGTAGGTGATGACGGTGGCCTTGATCTCCGTGCGGCAGCGGGTCGTCTGGGAGTACGGCTCGCACGCGGTGCGCCACTGCCTGCCGTTGACGACGTGCGTCCCCTCCGTGGTGTACACGTCGATGTCGGCCCGCGCCTGCCCGGCGGGCAGCGCGTGAGCCGGCGTGACCGCGAGGACCGCGGCGAGCAGGAGCTTGGACAAGGAACGCATGGTCTCCCCCAATGGATCGAGCGCCTCCATTGACGCTTTCGCAGGACCCTAGCAGCCCCCCTGGGAGCAAGGACGAACGGCGTCGGCGACCAATGTGTCTGGTCGCCTTCTCGTTGGGGCGGCGATTGACACTGCCTCCGCCTGGTGAGACCGTGCCCGCATGAGTGGTTCTGTGCTGGTGCAGGGTGGCCGGATCGTCGGCCTGGACGGCGAGGATGAGCGCATCGCCGACGTGCGCATCATCGATGGCGTGGTCACCGAGGTGGGCGAAGACCTGCCCGGGCGCGGCCAGGAGATCCTGGACGCCTCAGGGAGTTGGCTCATCCCGGGGTTGTGGGACAAGCACGTGCACTTCGGTCAGTGGTCGCGTTCGACCACGTGGATCGACCTCGCCGGCACGCTCAGCCCGGAGGATGCCTGCAGCCGGGTGGCGCAGGCCCTGGAGGTGCGCCACGACGGCGGCAGGATCAGCGTCGGCTTCGGCTACCGCTCCGCCGGCTGGGAACGAGTGGGAACAGTGGCGGAACTCGACGCGGTGTCGGGTTCGCAACCGGTGGTGCTGGTCTCGGGCGACGCGCACAACGGCTGGCTCAACACCGCGGCACTCGAGCGGCTGGGCGTGCCGGCACGCCGCGATCCCATGACCGAGAACGAGTGGTTCGAGACGCTGGCCCGGATGACCGCCATGCCCGAGCAGGCCGCCACCGTCGAGGAAGAGAAGGCCGCCGTCGCACACCTGGCCTCGCGCGGGCTGGTGGGCATCGTGGACCTGGAGTTCTCCGACGCCTTCCGCGACTGGCCCCGGCGGGTGGCCGCAGGCATCCGCGGGCTGCGGGTGCGGGCCGGGGTCTACCCACCACAGCTCGACGAGGTGCTCGACGCAGGCTTGCGCACCGGCGACGTGCTGCCGGGCGGTGACGGGCTGGTCACCATGGGGCCGCTGAAGATCATCAGCGACGGGTCCCTGGGCACCCGCACTGCCTGGTGCTGTGAGCCCTACCTCGGGTTGCCCGCCGACGATCCACACCCCTGCGGCCTGATCAACGTCGCCGGCGAGGAACTCGAGGCGCTGATGAGCAAGGCGCACGCGGCCGGGCTCCGGTTGGCCGTGCACGCCATCGGCGACCGCGCGAACCAGGCCGCGCTCGACGCGTTCGCCGCGACCGACGCCCGGGGCTCCATCGAGCACGCGCAGTTGCTGCGCCGCGAGGACGTGCCCCGGTTCGCGGAGCTGGGCCTGACCGCGAGCATGCAGCCACACCACCTCGTCGACGACCGCGACATGACGCAACGCTTGTGGGCCGACCGCGCCGACCGCACCTTCCTGGCCAAGTCGCTCCTCGACGCCGGCGCCACCCTCGCGCTGGGCTCCGATGCGCCCGTCTCCCCACCCGACCCCTGGCTGGGCCTGGCGGCCGCGGTGCACCGCAGCGGCGACGACCGCCCGGCGCTGCAGCCGGAGGAACAACTCACCGCCCGCGAGGCGCTGGCCGCGTCGGTCCACGGGCAGCGCCTCACCGTGGGCGCCCCCGGCGACATGGTGCTCCTCGGGGCTGACCCCTTGGCCGAACACGGGTCGACGGAGGCCACCGCTGCGGCACTGAAGTCGATGGAGATCGTCGCCACCCTCTGCGCCGGCGAGGTGACGCACGGGAGCTGACTCACCCTTCATGGCGCCAGGCTGGTGAGGATTCGCTTTGTCGGGGTGGGGGTTGTGGTGGTGCCTTTGTGGGTGCGGTGAGTCCGCGTGGTAGTCGACGGCCGAGGTTGAGTCGGCGGGGTGCTCGGCGTCGGCTGCCGTCCCGGTTCCTGCCCGGTGGCTGATCCGGCGAGTGTTCGTAGAGGATCGCGCGGAGTTGGAAGCGCCGGTGGAGTTTGGGTGTTCTGCCGGGGTCGATGTGTGTGGGTGGGGTGAACCAGGGCAGTCCGGTGTCGGGGTCGAGGTGGACGTGCCACTGCGATTCGGGTGACTGGTCGGGGTCTGGTTCGACCAGCCGGTGATGGTGGGGGCAGAGGAGTACGGCGTTGGCGAGGCAGGTGATGCCGCCTGTCCACCAGGGGACGATGTGGTGTGCTTCGCAGGCGCGGGGTGTGGTGGTGCAGCCGGGGAATGCGCAGCCCCCGTCGCGCAGGATCAGCGCGGTACGGATGGTGGCGGGGAACATCCGGTGGGCCCTACCCACATCCAACGGTTTCGAATCGGACCCCAGGACGACGGGGATGATGTCGGCGTCACACGCCAACCGCCGCGCATCCCCCGGGGAGAGCCCGTCGAGGTTCTCCGCGCCGATGACGCCCACCTTCCCCAGTCCGGTGATCAGGGTGTGGTAGTCGAGGGTGATGTGCACCTGGGGCCGGTCCCCACCGTGCGCGGGCAGGTTCCCGCCGGCGGCGGCGGTCTGGATCAGTGCCATGAACGCATCCGCGCGGCGCGTTTCCTTGTCGGGCAGTTCGTCGGCTTCCCGGTAGGACGACAGGGGCGGCTCCACTGCTTCGAGTTGCGCGCGGAGTAGTTCTGCTCTGGCGATGGGGAGGAGTCCGGTGATCTTCATCCCGCCGTGGTGGTCGGGGGTGATCCGCAGGAACCTGTTGCGCATCGCGCGACGGTCCTGCGCTTCGAGTTTCTTCTTCTCGTCTGCTTCGGCGCCGTCGGGGTCGACCATCTCGTACAGCTTGACCGACAGGGCGCGTAGTTCGTCGGGGCCCAGTTCGTGGGCGTGCCGCAGGATCGACTCCTGACACTTCTCGAGTTCGGCGCGGCCCAGGGAGACGGGCAGTTTCCGCAGCGCATGCACGATGGCCTGGACCTGCTCCAACGAGACCGTGCCGTCGCGCAACGCGGCGGCGATCAGTGGGAAGCGGCCGCCCAAGTCGAGCGCCAGCTTGAACGCGGCCCGCGACTGACCCGTATTCGCACGCACGGAGTTGCGCACGCCTTCGACGGTCATCAGGTCACCGGAAGTCCAGGCGTCCTCGAGGAGGTGGAGCTCCAGCCCGGCCAGTTGTGCCTTGGTTTCGGCGATCAGTTCGACCAGGCGGAGGCGTTCGGGCCGGCGGGCGCCGTCTGGGCTGAGGGAGGCAGCAGAATCCCACAACGCGGCCATCGCGCGTTGCAGCAACTCGACTGTCTCGTTCATGACCACTATTCTAAACGAACACGGGGTCAATATAGATGACGTTTGTCATCGACTCGTCAGCGTCTTTGGTGGGTGCTGGGTCGGCTGCGGCCGCCCTTCGTCGTGGCTCGCGTGCTTCCTTCGATTGATTCGCTCGTTCCTCGCGAACACTCAGGACAAGCGCAAGCTCGCACGGGCCACGCTCAGGGACCGTGTGCGGCCCTTCGTGGTGGCTCGATGCTTCCTTCGATCGATTCGCTCGTTCCTCGCGAACACTCAGGACAAGCGCACGCTCGCATGGCACGCTCAGGGAGCAATGTTCGTGCCACGCTCAGGGAACGGGCATCGGCGACATAATGGCCGCATGACCACGCTGCCGCACTCCCGCGTTCCGGACCCCATGACCGCTCCCCCACTGCGTTGGGGGGTGCTCGGCACCGGCTGGATCGCAGACCGCTTCTTCGACGCCGCCCACAAGCACACCCAGCAGCGCGTGGCCGCCGTCGGCTCCCGCACCCAGGCCAAGGCCGACGAGTTCGCCGCCCGCTTCGGGGCCCCGCGAGCCCACGGCAGCTACGAGGCGCTGGTGGCCGACCCCGACGTCGACATCGTCTACGTCGCCACCCCACACAGCGAACACCTGGCCAACGCGAAGCTCGCCACTGAGGCGGGCAAGCCGGTGCTCGTCGAGAAGGCCTTCACCCAGACGACGGCCGAGGCGCGTGAACTCCTCGACGCGGCCCGCGACGCCGGCGTCGCCGTCATGGAGGCCATGTGGACGCGGTTCATCCCCCACATGGACGTCATCCGCCAACTCCTCGCCGACGGCGCACTCGGCGACATCGAGACCGTCTTCGCCGACCACGGCCAGTGGTTCGCCGACGACGCCGACTCGCGGCTGTTCGACCCCGCCAGGGCTGGCGGCGCCATGCTCGACCTGGGCGTCTACCCCGTCTCCTTCATGCACTTCGCGCTGGGCGCGCCGGGCCGTTCCCTCTCCCTGGGCACCCGCGCGTTCACCGGGGTCGACCGCCAGATCTCGGCGGTGTTCGACGGCTTCGACGCCCACCCGGGCGCGAACGCGCTCATCACCACCACGTGCAAGTCCCTGACCCCCACCCGGGCGTTCATCGCCGGTACCAAGGCCACCGTCGACGTCCCCACGTTCTTCTACGGCCCCCAGCGGTTCACGCTGCGCACTGTCGACGGCGCGACGGTGTTGAGCGAGGAGCCGACGCTCGTCGCGCATGAGGGCCTGGCGTACGAGGCGGCGCACTTCGCGACGATGGTGGCCGAGGGCCGCGTCGAGTCCGAGCTGATGCCGTGGGACGAGACGCTCGCCGTGATGGGCACGATGCAGCAGCTCATCGACGGGTTGCCGCGCGCCTGACCGCCTTCACGATCTCCTCGTACACCAGCACGGTCAGGCCTGCGCCCACGGCGACGGCCCAGTGGATCCAGTCGAGCGACGTGGTGCCGAACGCGTGCTGCAGGAACGGCACCTGCACGACGGCGACCTGGGCGGCGGCCGCGCCGAGGATGGAGAGCCACAGCCACTTGTTGGTGAACAGGTGGTGGAAGGCGCTGCCCATGTCGGAGCGGGAGTTCAGGGCGTTGAACAGCTGCATCATGACCAGCGAGGTGAACACCGTGGTGCGGGCCACGTCGAGTTGCTGGTCGGTGCCGACGAGGTGCTCGAGGCCGCCGAGGAACCCGCCGGGTAGCGTGAGGTCGTAGATGACGAGGCTGGTGAGGCCCATCACCAGGCCGGTGCCAATGATGCGGCCCCACATGTGGCCGTCGATGATCCGCTCGTCATGGGCACGGGGCTTGCGGTGCATGACGTCGTCGATCTCCGGGTCCACGCCCATCGCCAGCGCAGGGCCGGAGTCGGTGACGAGGTTGATCCACAGGATCTGCGTGGCCAGCAGCGGCACGACGGTGGCGCCGGGGTTGCCGGGGTCCGCCAGGCCGATGAACGAGCCGAGCACCACGCCGAGGAACACCGTGGCGACCTCGCCCATGTTGGAGCTGAGGAGGTAGCGGATGAACTTCTTGATGTTGTCGAAGATCACCCGGCCCTGACGGACGGCGGCGACGATCGTGGCGTAGTTGTCGTCGCCGAGGATCATCTCCCCGGCCTCCTTGGTCACCTCGGTGCCGGTGATGCCCATGGCGATGCCGATGTCGGCCGACTTGAGCGCCGGGGCGTCGTTGACGCCGTCACCGGTCATCGAGACGATCTGCTTGTCGGCCTGCAACGCGTCGACGATGCGCAGCTTGTGCTCGGGCGAGACCCGGGCGTAGACGGAGGTGCGGCGGACGACGTCGGTGAGTTCACCGTCGGAGAGAGCGTCGAGGTCGCGGCCGGTGACGGCGCGCTGCGACGAGCCGTCCTCGATGATGCCGAGGTCGCGGGCGATGCGGGCGGCGGTGACGGGGTGGTCGCCGGTGATCATGACGGTCTTGATGCCGGCGCCGTGCGCCTCCGCGATGGCGGTGGCCGCCTCGTCCCGGGGCGGGTCGATGATGCCGACCACGCCGACCCAGACGAGGTCGTGCTCGGCGGACTCGTCGAAGCCGTCGCGGTCGGCGTCCTCAGCCTCCCGCCAGGCGACGCCGAGGGTGCGGTAGCCCTGCTCGGAGAGCCGCTCGATGGTGCGCGACAACTCGTCGCGACGCTCATCCGTGAGCGGCCGCTGCCCGCGGCCGACCTGCTCCTGCACGCACTTGCCGAGCAGCACGTCGGGCGCGCCCTTGGCGAACACGCGGTGCTGGTCCTCGCGGTGGCCCAGCACGGACATGAGCTTGCGGTCGGAGTCGAAGGGGGCTTCGGCGTCGCGCTCGTACCAGCCGACGCGCTCGGCGACGCCCTCCAGCTTGTGTTGCGCGACGAGGAACGCCGCCTCCGTGGGGTCACCCTGGATGCCCCATTGACCGTCGTCGCCCCTGCTCAGCTGCGCATTGTTGGCGATGACGCCGGAGGCGAGCAGACGGCGGGCCTCCGCCGCGGCCTCGTCCCCACCGTCGATCTCGACGTCGCCCTCGGGCGCATAGCCGGTGCCGGTGAGGCGCACCCGGCCCGACGCCGTGACGATCTCGCGCAGCGTCATCTCGTTGCGGGTCAGGGTGCCGGTCTTGTCGGAACAGATCACCGACACCGAGCCCAGGGTCTCGACGGAGTGGAGGTCCTTCATGACGGCGTTGCGGCGGGCCATGACCTGCACGCCGATGGCCAGGACCAGCGACAGGATGGCCGGCAGGCCCTCCGGGACGGCCGCGACGGCGAGCGAGACGCCCATGAGCAGGATGTCGACGCCCTCCTCGAGGCTGTCGACGCCGTTGACGAGCGCCACGGCACCCATCACCACGATGGCGATGACGACGACCAGCAGCCCGAGCATCTTGGAGATCTTCGCGATCTCCTGCTGCAGCGGCGAGGGGTCGCGCTGCGTCTCGTCGAGCAGCGTGGCGATGCGCCCCATCTCGGTGTCCATGCCGGTGCCCGTGACGACGGCGCGGCCCACGCCGCGCGCCACCGCGGTGCCCTTGTAGACCATGTTGACCCGGTCACCCAGTGGCACCTCGTCCGACAGGGGCGTGGCACTCTTCTCCACGGCCTCGGACTCGCCGGTCAGCGACGCCTCCTGCACGCGCAGCGACGAGGCGGTGAGGAGCCTGCCGTCGGCGCCCACGGCGTCGCCCTCGGACAGCACGAGGATGTCGCCGGGCACGATCTGCGAGGACGCGACGTCGGTGAGCCTGCCGTCGCGCAGGACCGTGGAGTGCGTGGCCGTCATGTCCGACAGCGCGGCGACGGCGTTCTCTGCCTTGTTCTCCTGCACGAAGCCCAGCACCGCGTTGGCGATGACGATGACCGCGATGACCAGCGCGTCGACCGGCAGGCCCGCCGCGCCCTCGGCGAACCAGGCCACGAGCGAGATCACGATGGCGGCCAGCAGCAGGTGGATCAGCGGGTCGGCGAACTGACGCAGGAAGCGCCGCCAGGCTGGCTCCGCCTCCGCGCAGCGCAACTCGTTGGGGCCGTACCGGGCGAGCCTTTCCGCCGCCTCCTCGGAGGTGAGACCACGTCCCGGGTCCACGGCGGTCTCGTGGGCCACTTCTTCAGCTGACCTGGTGTAGACAGGAGCCGTCATCGGCAACAACCCGCTTTCGCAATGTCCTTGTCCCTCCACCGTACCCCCGCCGATGTGGGGGCGGTCGGAGCCTCCTGTGACTACGCTGTGACTGTCGTCAGGCCCAGGGAGGAACCCGATGTTGCGCTCTCCGCTCCAGTGGTACGACGCCTACCTGTTCGACCTCGACGGGACGATCTTCCTCGGCGACGAACTCCTGCCGGGCGTCGAGCGGCTCATGGCCGAGCTGCGCGCACGGGGGCGGACCGTCAAGTTCCTGTCGAACAACGCCACGAAGGACCCGGCCCAGTACCGCGAGAAGCTGGCCGGGATGGGCCTGGAGGTGCCCGTCGAGGACATCGCCAACACCGTGGTGACCACGACGCAGTGGTTGGTGGCGCATCATCCCGGCGCGTCGCTGTTCGTCATCGGTGAGGAACCGCTGCAGCGGGCGTTGCGCGAGGCGCGTTTCCGTCTGACCGAGGACCCGGCCGAGGTCGACATCGTGGTGGCCTCCTACGACCGTGCCTTCGACTACCGCAAGCTGCAGATCGCGTTCGATGCCATCTGGTTCCACAAGCGGGCCTTCCTGATCGAGACCAACCCGGACCGGTACTGCCCGTTCCCCGGGGGCCGGGGCGAGCCCGACTGCGCGGCCATCACCGCAGCCATCGAGGCGTGCACCGGGGTCAAGTGCCAGGTGTCGCTGGGCAAGCCGTCGCCGCTGATGCTCGAGGCCGCGCTGGGCGGACACGACCTGGACCCGGGCCGCTGCCTCATGGTGGGCGACAGGCTGATGACCGACATCCAGATGGCGATCGACGCCGGCATGGCGTCGGCGCTGGTGCTCACCGGCGAGTCCACCGTCGACGACGTGCTGGCGCGGGAGGAACGGAGCCGGCCCACGTACGTCGTGGAACGCATCGACCACCTGTTGCCCACCCTCGCGCCGGGCGGCGGCGCCTAGCGCAGGAACAGCGCCTTGAGCCGCTTGGTGGCCACCGTGGTGCCCACGAGGATCATCACGCCGAAGTAGCCCACGTGCGCCCACATCGACGGCTGGATCAGCCCCGTCGTCAGCTGCCGGATCATGTCGACGGCGTGCCACAGCGGGAACGCCATGATGACCCACTGCACCGCCTCGGGATACACCGTGATGGGGAAGAACGTGGCGGAGAGCAGGAACATCGGCAGCATCACGAAGAACACGATGTCGAGGTGCTGGAACGACTTCATGTAGCTGGTGGCCGCCAGGCCGACGGAGGCGAACCCGAACGCCACCACCAGCGCCGCGGGGATGGCCAGCAGCGCCGTCCACGACAGGTTGAGGCCCAGCAGCGTGGTGACCACCATGAAGCCGCACGCGTAGAGCAGGCCGCGGAACAGCGCCATGAAGATCTCCCCCAGCGCCACGTCCATGGGACCCAGCGACGTGGACAGCATCTGCTCGTAGAGCTTGCCGTAGCGCATCCGGAAGAACACGTTGGTGGTGGAGTCGTACAGCGCGCCGTTCATCGCCGAGACCGCCATCAGCGCCGGCGCGATGTAGGCCGCGTAGGGCACGTCGTGGCCGTAGAACTCCACGGCGCCGATCAGCGTGCCGAGCCCGAGACCCATCGACAGCAGGTAGAACACCGGCTCGAAGAACCCCGACAGGATCACCAGGTAGTTGTTGCGGGCCACCACGCGCATGCCTCTGGCCACGACGGAGCGGGTGTTGCCGCGGTAGACGCCCCGCAGCGCCTGCGGCACCCTGACTTGGCGGGGTTGCGTCCCGGTGCTCACTGGTCCAGCCTCCTGCGGAAGTGCCGCACCGACAGCACGCCGCCCACCACGGCCATCGCCGTCAGGAACCCCACGTGCAGCAGCGCCCTCCCCAGCGTGAGCGGCGCGCCGTACAGCGCCGTTCGCCCCAGTTCGACGGCGTGCCACAGCGGGGAGGCCCAGCCGATGGGCTGCAGGTACACCGGCAGCGTCTCCAGCGGGAAGTACGTGCCGGAGAACAGCGTGAGCGGCACGATGATGAACCGCTCGATGAAGCTCAGTTGGCCCCGCTCGTCCTTCTGCGTGGACACCCACGCCATGACGCAGAACCCCACCGCGACGGCCAGCAGCAGGCCGACGGGCAGCAACAGCAGCACGCCCCACCAGCGCCCGATGCCGAACACCAGCAGCGCCAGCAGGTAGAACGCCACCATGGGGATGACGCGCACCAACACCGCCGCCTGGAAGCCGCCGGCCATCTGGCCCGGCGTGATGGGGCTCAGCCGCATGGCGTTGAACAGGTTGTTCCACTTGAAGCCGCCGAACACGCCGAAGGTGTTCTCCTGCGACGCCACCTGCATGGCGCCGGCCAGCACCAGCGCGGGCGCGACGAAGGTGAGGTAGGGCACGCCGTCGATGCCCTTGCCGTCGTCGACGAGGACGCCCAGCCCGGCGCCCAGGCCCAGCAGGTAGATGAACGGCGAGCCGATGCCGGTCATCAGCAGCGTGCCGAGGTAGGCGCGCATGTGCAGCACCCACTGCTCCACCACGGCCCACCAGCCCATGCGGGCCACGACCCGGTGGTCTGCGCTGAGGCGGGTGTCGATGACGGGCTTGTCCGTGACGAGGCTCATTCGACCAGGCTCCGGCCGGTGAGGCGGAGGAACACGTCCTCCAGCGATGAGCGGCGCACCAGCGAGGTCACCGGCTCGAGCCCCCGCTCGACCACCTCCTGCAAGGCGTGTTCGCCGTTGTCGGCGTAGA
This sequence comes from Tessaracoccus lubricantis, assembly GCF_039544535.1. Classification (NCBI taxonomy): domain Bacteria; kingdom Bacillati; phylum Actinomycetota; class Actinomycetes; order Propionibacteriales; family Propionibacteriaceae; genus Tessaracoccus; species Tessaracoccus lubricantis. The sequence continues at coordinate 4,432 of NZ_BAABLV010000008.1, read as the reverse complement.
TCAGCACCCTGTCGGGGAGGAGTTCCTGCCGCTGGCCGATGCCCTCGAGCCTGCCGGCGGCGGCCTCGTTGCGGGCGGAGCCGAACCGCACCTCCAGCACCTCGCGGGTGGAGTACTCGCGGATGAGGCCCTGCGGCGAGCCCTCCGCGACGATCCGGCCCTTGTCGATGACCACGAGCCGGTCACACAGCTGTTCGGCCTCGTCCATGAAGTGGGTGGTGACAACCAGCGTGACGCCCTCCTCCTTCAGCCGGAACAGGCGGTCCCACAGCACGTGCCGGGCCTGCGGGTCCAGGCCGGTGGTGGGTTCGTCGAGCAGCATCACCTTGGGGTTGTTGATCAGGCCGCGCGCGATGGTGAGGCGACGCTTCATGCCGCCGGAGAGCCCGTCGACCCGGGCGGTGCGCTTCTCGCGCAGCTGCGCGAAGTCGAGGAGTTCCTCGGCGCGCGCCTTGACGTAGGCGCGGGGCAGCCCGAAGTAGCGGCCGTAGACGTAGAGGTTGTCGATGACGCGCAACTCCTCGTCGAGCAGGTCCCCCTGGGGCACGATGCCGAGCTGCGCGCGGATCTCCGGCCCGTGCCGGTTGGTGTCGAGGCCCAGCACGCTGAGTTCGCCGTCGGAACGGGTGGAGGTGGCCGCGATCATCCGCATGGTGGTGGACTTGCCGGCGCCGTTGGGGCCGAGGAAGCCGAAGGACTCGCCGGGCGCGATGTCGAAGTCGATGCCGTCGACGGCCGTGAAGCTGCCGTAGCGCTTCGTCAGCCCGCGGGCGGTGATCACTGGAAGGGGCACCCCTGCAACCTACAACCTGCCCCGGACAATCCCCGGCCCGTCAGGCGGGCGGATCGGCGAAGGCCTTGGCCAGGGCGATCATGCGGCCGCGGAAGTCGTCGGAGGCCGGCGCGTACCGGGCCGCCCACACGGCGTTGAGCACCAGCCGGACGAACGTCCAGGCGTAGGCGCGGTCGAGGTCGAGGCCCGCGCCGTCGGCGACGACGTCGGCGCGCAGCCGCACGTGCGCCCTGTGGTTGTGCGCGCGGGCCGCGACATCGGCGCGGTTCCACACCACCGGCGCCACCGCGTACTCCCATTCCCCGATGACGGGCTTGGGGTCGATCGCGAGCCAGTCGCCGCGCGCCGGGCCCAGCGGGGCGAGGACGTTGGCGTCGTGCAGGTCCTCGTGCACCAGCCGGCCGGGCGGCGCCTCCGCGAGGAGGTCGTCGAGGGTGCTGAGCGCCTGCTCCGCGAGGCGGGGAGGGACGCTGCGGTGGGCGTCGGCGAGCTGCCCGCGCCACCGTGGTGCCTTGTCGGCGACCGTGGGGAACTGGGGCGAGCCGGCGCGGTCCAGGCTGCGGAACAGCCCGCCGATCACCTCGCAGGACTCCAGGACCGAGACCGTGGTCAGCGGCCGGGTGGCGTCGAGCCGCTCCAGCAGCAACGCATCCGCCGCCGGGTTCGCCGAAAGGAGCCGCACGGCACCTCGGCCGTCCCAGTGGCGCAGCGCGAGGTGCTCGAGGTCGGCCTCCACGTGCGGCCAGGTGAACTTCGCGACGGCGGGGGCCCCGTCGTGGACCACCGGCAGGACCAGCGCGTTCTCGCCGTGCAGTGGGTCGCCGTCGGGCGTCAGGCCCCAGCGGGCGAGGTGCTCGTCGACCAGCTTGGGCAGCCGCGCCAGCCAGGCGTCGCCGTCGACCGGCCGCGCGCTCAGCTCGTCCGCTGGGCGACCGGCGATCAGCGCGCGCAACGTTTCGGGGATCACCCATCCACCGTAGTGGGACGCGGAAGGGGGCGGGCCGCCGCAGCGACCCGCCCCCTCCTACCAGCGTTACTTGATCGTGGCGGAACGGTTGCCCGACGTGCGGGTCACCTGCACGACGGAGGGCCGGGGCGCCGCGACCTTGTCGCCCACCTGCACCGGGCCGCCGGCCGGGAGCTGGTCGGGCCACAGCGAGGTGTGCGCACCCCAGCTGCCGTCCTCACCGGGGTGCTGCACGGCCACGAAGACGGAGTCGTCGCGGTCGTGGATGACCGGGCCGCAGGTCTCGGCGTCGCGGGGCACGGCGAGGAACTGCTCGACGCGACCGCGGTTGGGGCCGTCGACGGTGACCTTGTGCAGCGCGTCGCACAGGCCGAGCGTGCCGGGCTGGCCGTCGGTGGAGATCCACAGGTTGCCCAGCGAGTCGAACGCGATGTTGTCGGGGCACGAGATCGGCGAGACCTTGTCGGCCGGGTAGCCGGAGAAGTAGGTGCGGGTGGACCGGCTCGGGTCGCCGCACAGCATCAGGATGTTCCAGCTGAACGTCTCGGCGGCGTGGTCGTTGCCGGCCTCGACCATCTCGACGATGTGGCCGTCACGGTTGGCGGTGAGCGGGTTGGCCTCGTCGACGGCGGTACGGCGCGAGTTGTTGGTCAGCGCCAGGTACACCTTGCCGGTGACCGGGTTGGTCTCGAGGTCCTCGGGGCGGTCCATCTTCGTCGCGCCGACGCGGTCCGCTGCCAGGCGCGTGAACACCAGCACCTCCTCGGTGGACATGCCCGGTACGAGCGACTCGGTGCCGCGCACCAGCGGGACCCATTCGCCGTGGCCGTCGAAGGCGCCGTCGGCGGGCAGGTCGCCGTTGCCGGTGATCTCGGCGGCGGGCGAGTTGCCGTGGTAGCGGGCCACGTACAGGGTGCCGTCCTCGAGGAGGCGCTTGTTGTGCTCCTTGTCACCCTCGATGAACGTGCGCGACGACACGAACTTGTAGACGTAGTCGTGGCGCTCGTCGTCGCCGGAGTAGACGACGGCCTGGCCCGACGGCGCGAGCACGCAGGTGCCGGCCTCGTGCTTGAAGCGGCCCAGCGCGGTGTGCTTCACCGGGGTCGAGGTGGGGTCCTCGGGGTCGATCTCGACGATCCACCCGAAGCGGTTGCCCTCGTTGGCGTACTCCGCGTTGCGCAGGTCGAAGCGGTCGTAGACGGTCTCCCAGCCACGGCCGGTGGCGCCCGAGCCGATGCCGTAGCGCGCGTGCTCCGGCGAGCCGTTGCCGCGGAAGTACTGGTTGAAGTTCTCCTCGCCGGAGAGCACGGTGCCCCACGGCGTGGTGCCGCCGGCGCAGTTGTTGAGGGTGCCCTCCACGACGGTGCCCGTGGGGTCGTCGGCGGTCTTGAGCAGGTCGGAGCCGGCCGCCGGGCCGGAGACGGCGAACGGGGTGTGGCCGGTGATGCGGCGGTTGCGGCGGCCGGCGCGGACGTAGCTCCAGGGCTGGCCCTGCTTGTCGCGCTTGAGGTCGACGACGGAGAAGCCGTGCGCGGCGAGCGCGACGTCGACGACCTCCTTGGGGTTGGCCGCGCGGAAGGCGTCGGAGAACATGATGTTCTCGTTGGTGTACTCGTGGTTGCACACGAGGTAGCCGGAACGGTCGTTGCCGCCGTCGGAGATCACGTTGAGGTAGTCGCAGTTGTAGCCGAACTGGCGGGCCTGCGCGACACCGGACTGGTTCTCGACGTCGAAGTCGGGCGCGTCGGCGAAGATCGGGTCGCCCCAGCGGATGATCGGGTCCCAGCGGTAGCCGCGGGGCACCGTGACGGTGTCGACGGTGCGCGGGACGGGCGCGATCGCCTCGAAGGGCAGCTTGCCGCCACCCAGCGGGAAGGTGCCGTTGTCCGCGGCGGCGGTGCCTGCCGTCACGTGCGAGACCACCAGGGCGCCGGTGATGCCGGCGGCGCCACCGAGGGCCGCGCGACGGGAGAACACGGCGGAGACGATGTCGCGGAACGACTCGTTGTCGCTGGTGTTGGGCTCAGGGTGTGAGCAGGCGTTGCCGCACTTGAGGTCACAGGTGATGGGCGAGCGGTTGCCGCGGGTGTGGCCGAGCATGGGAAGCAGGCGCTTCATTTCGATGTCCCCTCTGGTGGTAGGCGATCGGGCACAGCCATCCCATCGGACCCGGTTGGCAGGAGTCCGCCGCTCAGGTGACCTTTGGATGAACACTTGGCGACGACGTCGTCACCTTCGGCTGGTATGCCGCCCAGTTGTAGGCTCGCCGCCATGCACATCGACGCGTTCCGCGAGCTGCCGCTGGACCGCTCCCCCGGCGCGGCGCCGCTGCCCGTGCAGGTGGCGGCGGGGATCCGCGAGTTCGTGGCGCTCGGCTCACTGCTGCCGGGCGAGGCGGTGCCGTCGACACGCGCCGCCGCCGCCGCCCTCGGCGTCTCGCGCGGCACCGTCGCCGCCGCCTACGACCAGCTCGTCGCCGAGGAATACCTCGTCGCGCGCGACCGCTCCGGCACCGTCATCAACCCCGACCTGCGCTCGTTGCCGGCCCCAGCCGTGAGCAATTGGATGGGGTCACCGTCGCGACACGCCGAAAAACGGCCCGGCGGATTCAATCGGTGGGTGCAACACCAACTAGTTTGGCCAGTTTCTCAGCAGGGGTCTCGTAATCCAAG
>NZ_BAABLV010000007.1:0-1998 GCF_039544535.1 Tessaracoccus lubricantis | reverse complement strand
CACCGAAGGGCGGCCGACGTGCTCGCCTTCTTCGACCGCCCAGGCACCAGCAACGGCCCAACCGAAGCGATCTGTGAGTCTGGGTTCGGCTGGTCCGGGACTGGCTGGCCATGATGGATGTCGGTCGTGCCGCCCTTCGTGTGACTCTCGAGGCAATTGGCCCGCGGCAGCGGTGCTCTTCCGTTGAATTGTCCACGCGGGGAGGCGCGGTCGGCACCGTCCGGCCCACCTCGGTGACCTGATCAGGAGACTGTCCGACCCCATCGGCATCACGGAGTCGTGGCTCATCACAGATACGTCCCGATGTGACCTCTGCCCGGTCCGGTGCCGGCCGCTCGTCGGCCAGTACAACCATTCCGTTAAGAGGAAGGAACGTCGACTAGCCATGTCGATCATCGCGCATACCTGTCCATTCATCATCGGCGTGGACGCTCACGCCCGCTCCCACGCCCTGGCGATCCTTGCCTGCCCCACAGGAGAGATCCTCGACGAGGGCCGATTCCCCACAACAGCCGCTGGGTTGCAGCGCGCCATCGCTTGGGCTTCCCGGCGCACCGAAGGCGACCTTGACACGCTCTGGGTCGTCGAAGGCGTCGGCACCTACGGCGCCCGCCTCGCCCACGCGGCCGCCGACGCCGGATACGCCGTGGTCGAAGCGCCCAGGATGAACGCGCGCGCCAACCGCGGGGTCGGCAAGTCGGACCCACTGGACGCCCGCCGTATCGCCCAGGCCGTGCTACCGCTCACCGACGTACAACTGCGTCGACCCCGTCGTGACGACGGAGCTCGGGCGGCACTGCGTGTCCTGATCGCGTCCCGCGATCACATCACCAACGAACGGACCGCGGCGATCAACGCGCTCATCGCGATCTTGCGGGTCGTTGACCTGGGCATCGACGCTCGCGGCACCCTGACCGCCGGCCAGATCAGCGCCATCGCCGCGTGGCGCAGCCGCACAGAGGAACTCTCGCTCAGTGTCGCTCGCGCCGAGGCGGTCAGGCTGGCCCGGCGAGTCCGCTCTGCGGACCAAGAGCTGTCGGACCTCACTCGACGGATGAGGACCCTGCTCGAGAAAGGCCCCGCTGCAGGCCTGCTCGACAAGCCCGGAATCGGACCAGTCACAGCAGCCATCGCGTATGCCGCCTGGTCACACACCGGACGCGTGCGTTCCGAAGCCGCGTTCGCCAGCCTCGCGGGAGTCAACCCGATCCCCGCCTCGTCGGGAAACACCATCCGGCACCGGATCAACCGCGGCGGCGACCGCCGACTCAACCGCGCCCTACACATGGCCGTCGTCACCCGCATGCGCATGGACCCCGACACCCGCGCCTACGTGGAGAAGCGCACCGCCGAAGGACGCACCCTGCGAGAGATCCGACGCAGCCTCAAGCGCTACCTCGCCCGCCAGATCTACCGGCACCTCAACTCAGCGCAAACCGCCCACGCAGGCGCTTGACAAAACATAGGAGATTCAACGGACGCCTCGAACACCTCCGCGGGATCGCCTTGGGATTTAGGAACCTGACCCACTACATAGCCAGAAGCCTCCTCGAAACCGGAGGATTCAAACCCCACCTACACCCTGCATTGTGAAGAGCCAGTTTGAACCGCCTGAGGTTTCGTGCCGGATCTTTCTGAGTCAGGAAGGATGGCACCATGCCAAAGAGAATCGATCCCGCTGTGAAGGAGCGGGCGTTGCGTCTGCTGCGTGAGCATCGCGGGCAGTACCCGTCGTTGACTGCCGCGTGCGCAGCGGTAGCCCGGCAAGAACGCATCGGCGCCGAAACGTTGCGCCGGTGGGCGTTGCAGGCCGAGATCGACGAAGGGACCCGGCCAGGAACCACGTCGGAGGAGCACGAGCAGATCAAGCGGCTCAAGGCCGAGAACGCCCGGCTGCGGGAGGATGTCGCGATCCTGAAAGCGGCCACGACTTATGTGGGTGATCGCTGTCAAGCGGTGGCTTGATCGAGGCCTTCGAGGAGGTTGGTGTAGATCTCG
>NZ_BAABLV010000006.1:0-57269 GCF_039544535.1 Tessaracoccus lubricantis | reverse complement strand
CACCCCCAGCCAGACACCCACAACACGTCCATCCACCCCACCCACCAGAACCGGTGGATCAAGGCTCAGGGACCGACACGCGCCACGCTCAGGGGGCGAAACAGGCGACCCAGGCCCCCTGTTTTTGTCAGTGGCGTGACGCTAGGGTGAGCCAACTGGATGGGGGAACTTCAGTGGCAGCTAGCCGGCCCCAGGTCGTCGATTCGCTTCGCGCCGCCCTGGTTGCGGGGCTCGTGGGCGGATTGGGCGCGGTCGCGCTCGAAATCATCCTGCTGTATGCAGTCGGCGCCCATCCCCTTGCCGTGACCTTTCCCCTCATCGCAGCCGTCTACTTCATGGCGGGCGCGACGGCGTGGTGGCTGCGACCCGCCTCCATGATGGGTGCACTCATCTCACTGGGCGGGGCGTGCCTCGTCGTGGAGGGCCTGGCCAACACCGAAGTGCCCGGTGTCGCCGTGGTGGGACTGCTGTCCGCCACCTGGATCCTCGCGGTGATCGTGCACCTCCTCCTCGGGTTTCCCAACGGCCGGCTGCGCAGCCCGTCCAGCATCGTGATCGCGGCCCTGGCCTACTTCACGTCCGTCGTCCTACAGATCCCGGTCAACCTGGTCCCCGACGAGGCGGGGGGCGCCGTGTGGAACTGGGTGCAGTCTGCCTTCGGCGTGCTCACGATGTTGGGCCTGGCCTGGGTGCTGCTGGGGAGGCTGCGCAGGGCCACGCCTGCCCGGCGCCGCACCCTCATCCCGCTGTACGGCTACGGCATGGCCGTGGCGGTCCTCATCCCCGGCGCGTCCATCATCCTGAAGCGCGGGTTGGGCATGGACGCGCTCACCGTCGCGGGGATCCAGTTGGGCCTGATCCTCGGTGTGCCCATCGCATTCCTCGCCGCCACCATGCTCGGTAGCTTCGCCCGCACCGCCGAAGCCGAAGCGCTGGCCGCATGGCTGAGCGCCGACACGGACCGGCCCGCCGTCGAGGACGCACTCAAGCGGGCGCTGGGCGACCCCACCGTCCAGCTCGCCTACTGGGTCCCCACCCGCGACGAGTTCGTCGACGGCGCCGGCACCGGCCTGAGCGTGCCGGAACAACCCACCGCCGAGCGGGCCATGGAGCCGGTGGAGGTCTCGGGTGAACTGGTGGGCGCCATCGTGTTCGACCCCAGGCTCGCCACGCCCCGAACCGTCCGGGAGGCCGCGGCCACCGTCGCACTGGCGGTGCAGGGCGAGCGGCTCACCGCAGACCTGCGCGCCAGCCAGGCAGCGCTGCAGCGTTCCCGGGCTCGTCTCGTCCAGGCCGGTGACGCCGTCCGCGCGGCGATTGCGCGCGACCTGCACGACGGGCTCCAGGTCAGGCTGGTCCTGCTGGGCGTGCAGGCCCAGCGCATGACCGCGCAGACCGACATCGACGAACTGCACGCCTCCGCCACGTCGCTGCGGCACAACATCGACGAGGCCGCCTCCGAGCTGCGCCGGGTGGCGCAGCAGATCATGCCGTCTGCGCTGGAGCAGCGCGGCCTGGCCAGCGCACTCGAGGACCTCACCGACCGGATGCCGATCACCACGAACTACGACATGGCGGGCGTGCCCACCGACCTGCCACCCGCCGTCGAGCTCACCGCCTACTTCGTGGTGGCGGAGGCACTCACCAACGCCACCCGACACAGCGGCGCGACGCGGGCCGACGTCGTCGTGGGGCAGGACGACGGCTCCCTCGTGGTGGAGGTGAGCGACGACGGCACGGGCGGCGCCCAACCCCGACCGGGATCGGGCCTGGCCGGGCTGCGGGATCGCGTGGAGGCCGTGGGCGGGAAGCTGGACGTCATCAGCCCGGTGGGCGTCGGAACGAGGATGAAGGCGGTGCTGCCGTGCGGGTCGTGATCGCGGAGGACGAGGCGCTGCTGCGGCAGGGCCTCACGTTGGTGCTCGAAGAGGGCGGTTTCGAGGTGGTGGCCATCGTCGGCAATGCCGACGACCTGCTCGCCGCCGTCGCCGAGCATGCACCCGACCTGGTGGTCACCGACATCAGGATGCCGCCGTCGTTCACCGACGAAGGCATCCAAGCAGCGCTGCGGATCCGGGCGCACCACCGGGACACGCCCGTGGTGGTGCTGTCGCAGTACGTGCAGCGCCGCTACGCCGTCGAGTTGCTCGAGGCCGACGGCGGCGGCGTGGGGTACCTGTTGAAGCAGCGGATCGCCGACATCCCCACGTTCATCGACGACCTGAGCCGGGTCGCCGACGGCGGCACGGTGCTGGACCCCGAGGTCGTCGAGCTCATGCTGCACCGCGCGGACGGCTCGAAGATGCCGGTGCGGCGGCTGACCCCCCGCCAGCGGGAGGTGCTCGGGCTGATGGCGGAGGGCCGGTCCAACGCCTGGATCGCCAAACGCCTCTTCCTCACCGAGAAGGCCGTGGTGCAGCACACGTCGAACATCTACGACGCCATGGGGCTGCCAGTCACGGCAGACGACCACCGCCGCGTCCTGGCCGTGGTGCGCTACCTCGAGGGCACCAGCTAGACGCGTGCCACGTCGATCAGCAGCGCGACCTCCGGGAACCGGCCCGCCAACCGGATGCCGACGGTGGCGAGCTGCCGGCCCGTCATGACGCCGAGCTCGTGGCCCAGGCCCACCAGCGACACCCGGTACCGGGACTCCGGCTCGAGGCCGGGGAGGCGGATCTCGCCCAGCTCCGGCATCATCGGCTCGTCGATCACGGCGAACGAGAACAGGGCGCGCTCGGGGCTGACGACTCCCTTGAGGTACAGGTGGGGGCTGCCCATGTCGACGCGCACGACCCGGCCCGTGTGCAGCAAGCCACGGACCTCCTTGTAGAGCCCTACGGCGAGCCGGAGCGCGGCGAGCTCCTCCTCCGTGGCCTTCGTGAGGTCCCATTCGATGCCGAGGTGGCCGAACAGCGCGGTGGCGGCGCGGTACTCGATGGTGTGGCTGCGGCCGGTGGTGTGGGAGGTGCCCGACGCGATGTGGCTGCCCATGAGTTCGAGCGGCAGCAGCTGGCCGGTCCACCAGAGCATCCGTTGACGCGAGTGCGGGTCGATGTTGTCGGAGACCCACACGCGCTCGACGCGCTCCAGCACCTCGAGGTCGATGCGGGCGCCGCCGCTGCTGCACGACTCGAACTCGGTGTCGGGATGGCGCTCGCGCAGCTCGTCCAGGAGGCGGTAGAACGCCCGGGTCTGCGCGGAGACGCCCGGGCGGCCGTCGTCCAGCGCCGAGCCGGCGTCGACCAGGTCGCGGTTGTGGTCCCACTTCACGTAGTCGACGGCGTACTCGGCCAGGATGGCGGAGACCTGGTCGCGCACGTGGCGGTAGGCGCCGTCGATGGCGAGGTTGAGCACCTGCTGGTTGCGCCACTCGCCGGGGAGGCGACCCTCCGGCTGCAGGATCCACTCGGGGTGCTCCCGGGCAAGGTCCGAATCGGGGTTGACCATCTCGGGTTCGAACCACAGCCCGAACTGCATGCCGCGCCCCCGCACGTGGGAAACGAGCGGGTGCAGGCCCTCGGGGTGGGCGTCGGCGCTGACCACCCAGTCCCCCAGCCCCGCGGCGTCGCTGCGTCGCGCGCCGAACCAGCCGTCGTCGAGCACGAAACGCTCGACGCCGACCTCGGCCGCCCTGTCCACCAACCGCCGCAGGTGCTCGGCGTCGTGGTCGAAGTAGACGGCCTCCCAGGAGTTGAGGGTCACCGGACGGGGCGTGTCGGGGTGCACGGGCAGCGACCGGAGGTGGCGGTGGAAGCGCCACGCCTGCGGGTCGAGGCCGACGGCGTGGTTGAAGTAGACCCACGGCGACGTGTAGGACGCGCCCGCCGCGAGCCGCCCCTCGCCCGGCAGCAGCAGCTCGCCGCCGCCGATCACCTGCACGCCGGGCATGACCTGCTCGGCGTAGTGGAGGTGGTTGCCGCTCCACGCGGTGTGCACCGCCCAGATCTCGCCGGAGTCGTAGCCGAAGCCGCGCTCGCCGACGTGGAGGACGTAGGCGGCGTCGTGACCCGTGCGGCCGCGCCTGCCCTCGCGCCGGTGCGTGCCGATGGTGAGGTCGAACCGCTGCGGCACCCGCTCAGACGCCCACCGGCCGCCGAAGTCCAGCACCTCGGTGGCGCGCTTCGGCACGGGCATGGCCAGCGCGAGCTGGTCGACGGAGTACTCGTCGTCGGCCGTGTTGGTCACCGTGGCCTGGGCCCGGACGAGCCCCGTGGGCAGGAGCTCCACCCGGAGCGCGAGCGCCAGCCCGGCGTCGTCCGCAGTGGCGCTGAACTCGAGCGCACCCGGGCCCTCCTCGGCGAAGCCGTCGGCCAGCGCGCGTCCGTCGAACGTGGTGCCGGTGAGGCGCCAGGCCGGGGTCCAGCCGCGCCCGCCGCGCGAGCCGACCAGGCCGGGGGTGCCCATCCAGCCGTGCCGGGCCTCGGGGACGATCCCGACGCGCAGCGGCGCGAGGATGGCGTTGTGCTCCGCGGTGTAGCCGGCGGCCCTGAACAGGGCGGCGGCATCGTCAGCGGTGACCGGGCCCAAGTCGGCCCCCCAGTGCTTGACCTCGGGGAGCCCGCCGTCAGTGGTGAGCAGCAGCGAGACGCCGTCGGCCCGCAGGTGGATGGTCATGGCCATGGAGTCTCCTCGTCGACGCCGTACCCGGCCATCCTATGGGGCCTTCCGGCCGCTGGGCGCGACCCGTCAACCGGCGCGGCGCAGCGCCGTCAGGGCCACACCACCGTCGACGAGACACCCGCCGGCAGCGACGCCACCGGCGAGGTGCCGACGGGGGCGATGACCAGTTCGGAACCGTCGGGCGCCTCGAAGTCGGCGTCCACGAACCGCACCCGCCCCAGCTCCGGGCCCCGCACCGTCTCCGCCCGGGACGCGGCCGCAGGGAGGTCGGCGTGCACGGTGACCACGCCGTCGGCGAACTCGACGGCCACCCGGCCGCCGTCGATCCGCACCGGGCGCGCCTCCCCCTCGAAGGGGCGCGCGGCGCCGAGGTACACGTTGTCGCGGGCCATGACCGGCTGCTTGATGCCGGCGAAGCGGCGGTGGTCGCCCGAGCGTGACGTGGTCAGTTCCATGAACTTCTCGAAGCTGGCCGGGTGCCCGTCGTAGACGGAGAGGCCGTGCCCCACCGTGGCGATCTCCGGCAGCTCGACGCGGTAGTTCTCACGTGCCTCATCGCCGGCGAAGACGTTGCCGACGTAGCGGTCGTCGCCGCCGACGATGACGGCGTACCCGGCCACGCGGGTGCTGTGCGGCCGGTGGTACGGCGTGGCGCGGTCTGGAACGGGCTCGATGCGGAGGCTGCCGAGGAACAGGTTGCCGACGTAGGCGCCGCCCTGGCTGAAGCTCTCGAGTGAGGCGGGAGAGGCGAACACGTTGTGGTCGACCACGTAGGGGCCGTGGCTGACCTCGACGAAGAAGTCGCGGCTGTTGGAGTGCAGCACGTTGCCGCTGATGCGGGTGCCCTGGGTCTGCCAGTCGAGCCAGAGGCCGAGGGAGCAGTCGTGGATGTGGTTGCCCACGATCTGCACGTCGATGGGCGCGTGCAGCTTGATGCCGGCGATCTCGTGGCCGTAGAACTGGCGGCGCAGCGCGATGCGGTGGATGCGGTTGTCCTCGATGGTGGAGAAGACGCAGCCCAGGTGGCCGACGATGCCGTTCTGGCCGCAGTCGTGGATGGTGTTGCGGCGCACCACGTGCGAGCCGATGTGCTCCCGGCTCCAGCCGTGGTCCTCGGCCGTGAAGACCGACTCCAGCTGGTACTGGTACCCGGGCTTGTCGCCGCGGACGGTGGCGTGGTTGTGGCCGGTGGTGCGCTCCTTGCCCAGCGAGATGGCCGAGCACTTCGCGTGGTGCAGCAGGTTGTCCTCGATGATCCAGCCCTTGGCCCAGTTGGGGCCCACCATGCCGGGCTGGTCCGCCGTCGGCGGCACCCAGGGCGTGGCGGCGTGGCACATCTCGAAGCCGCGCACCGTGATCCAGTCGACGTGGTTGGCCTCCGGGTAGAACACGGAGCGGCGCACGTTGATCTCGACGAGTTCTCGGCGCGGGTCGGCGTCGCCGAAGTTGGCGTGGATGACCGTGTGGTCGTCGTGCACCTCCGCGCACCACACCATGCGGGTGGGCGCGCCGGTGCCGGGTTGCGGGATGCCCGTCCAGTCGTCGACGACGTCCTCCAGCGCGCCGGGGTCCCGCACGTCGGCGACGCTGGGCACCTCGTACAACGCAGCGCCGGCCAGGTAGACCTCACCGAGGTGCACCGGGGGCTCGTCACCCGTCGGCCGCACCAGCCAGTCGCCCTCGACGACCTGGGCGAACGGGTTGAACCCCCGGAACAGCGCGTTGTCGACGACGGCCTTCCAGTGTGCGCCGTCGACGCGCTCCCAGCCTGAGACCTCCTCGGAGCCCTTGATCACGACGTGCTCGCCGGGCGCGGCGGTGAACGTGATGCGCCGCTGGTTGCTCAAGCCGCCGTGGGGCGGTTTCACCCATTCGCGGTAGACGCCCTCGTGGACCACGACGGTGTCGCCGGGGCGGGCCTTCCGCGCTGCGGCGTTGATGGTCGCCAGGGGTGACCCGACGGTGCCGTCGTGGTGGTCGGACCCGTGGGTCGAGACGTGGATGTCCATGCAAGGGCTCCTCAGTGCGTGTTTCCGTGGGACAGGAAGGCGGCGATGACGGAGTCGTCCTCGGCGTCGAGGCCGGCCTTCAGGGCGGTGCGGTAGAGGTTCTCGGCCGCCTGCGCGACGCCCGTGGGCAGGCGATGCCGCCGGGTGAGGCCGCCGACGATCCCCATGTCCTTGGCGATGACGTCCACGCGTGAGCGCACCTCCGGCGTCTCGCCGCGCAGTTGCTGCGCCATGCGGGGGCCGCGGTCCTGGAGCATGAACGAGGCGGCGGCTCCCCTGTTGAGGACGTCGACGCAGAGTTCCAGGTCGAGGCCCATCGCCTCGGCCAGGGCCAGGGCCTCGGCGGCTGCGGCGGTGTGGATGCCGCACAATAACTGGTTGACGCTCTTCATGTCCTGGCCCGCGCCGACGCCACCCATGACCACCAGGTTCGAGGCGAGGGCGCGCAGGACGTCGTCGGCCCGCTCGAGGACGGCGGGGGCCCCTCCGGCGGTGATCAGGAGGTCACCGGTGCGGGCACGGACGGCGCCGCCCGAGACGGGGGCGTCGACCGTGCCGATCCCGCTCCCGTCGAGCCGGGTGGCGACGTCGACGACGGCCTCGGAGCCCACCGTCGAGGTCACGATGACCACCGACCCGGGCGACAGTGCACCTGCCGCGCCGTCGGGCCCGAAGAGCGCCGCCTCGAGTTGGGCCCCGTCGCGCACCGCCACGACGACGTGCGTGGCGCCGTGGACCGCCTCGGCGACCGTGGCGGCCGGGGTGGCGCCGTCGGCCGCCGCGAGTTCGCGCCGCTCGGCCGAGACGTCGAACGCGCGCACGGGCCAGCGTTCCGCCAGCCGGGCCGCCATCGGTAGGCCCATGGCGCCCAAACCCAGTACTGCAACGACGGTGCTCATCTCGGCTCCCGAAGGGCGACGGCTAGCATGCGGCGGATGTAGTCGCGGTTGTCCGCGGAGACGGTGAGCCCGTCGCCTCCGTAGTGCTCAACGCAGAACGCACCGACGAAGCCCGCGTCGACGGCGATCTCGATGGCCCGCCGATAGTTGGCGCTGCCGTGCGCCATCGGCGCGGGCACGCTCACCACGTTGCCGGCGGCGTCCTCGCTGCGGAAGTAGTTCTTCACGTGCCAGTAGTTCGCGTGCGGGAGGCAGCGCTCCACCGCGGTGAGGAAGTCCTCGACGGGGCGGTGGAGGCGGAAGAGGTTGCCGAGGTCGGGGTTGAGGCCGACGTTGTCGAGGCCGATGTCGCCGACCAGGCGCACGGCCGACTCGGACGTGCCGAGCAGCGTGTCCTCGTACATCTCCAACGACACCTGGAGGCCGAGCTCGGCCGCGTGGGCACCGAGCTCCCGCAACCGGCGCACGGCCAACCTCCACGTCGCGTCGTCGGTGGGGTCGACGGGGCCCTGCGCCGTCCAGAACCAGAAGGCCCGCTGCTGCGCCGGGGTCAACGGCCGGTGGAGGCCGAACGACACGACGGTGGCGCCCATCTCCCCGGCCGCGTCGAGCACGCGGTGGGAGTAGGCCAGGTTCGCCTCCCCGTCGACGGGGTCGAGCACGCTCCGGCGGATGGCCGAGACCGCGATGGGGTCGAGGCCGACCTCCGCCAGCGCCTGCGTGAGCAGCCGGCGCCTGGCGTCGTCGAGGTCGCCGATGCGGAGCCAGCTGTCGGTGAGGTCGACCTCCGTGAAGCCCTCCCTCGCCACCTGGCTGAGGTGGCCAAGCCATACGGCGGGGTGGGCATCCTGGGAACCGGGGAACGGGAGCATCGCCGCAGCGATGGGCCACGTGGCTGCGCTGTATCCCATGGGCAGGGTCCTCCGTGATCAGTGGCACGACGGCGTCCGATCCCCTGTGAGCGGTCGCTAAACTTTTTGGTGTGTGCCGAAACTTTCAATCACGGTATCAGCGACAAAGCGGTGGCGCAACGATAGGATGGGAGCACACCGAACCGCCAAGGGGTTTCATGGACACAACGCTCCCCGTCGGGAAACCGACGCTCGCGGAGGTCGCGGCTCGGGCAAAAGTTTCGCTTGCAACCGCCTCGAAGGTCGCCAACGGACGGCCCGACGTCGCGGCGGGCACCCGCGCGCGCGTCGAACAGGCGATCTTCGACCTGGGCTACGAGACGAACCGGCGCCAGACCCCCGGCAGCCGTCCGTCCATCGCCTTCCTCGCCGACATCCTCACCAGTGCCTACGCCATGGAGGTGCTGCGGGGTGCGGTGGAGGCCGCCGAGCAACTGGGCATCGACCTGGCGGTGGAGCGCACGCACCGCAGCAACGACCCGGCTGGCCCGCCGACCAGCGCCAGCCTCACGCAGCGGCTGTTGGCCGCCAACCGGGTGGGCGCCGTCCTGCTGACCAGCGGGGTGCGCGAGGACGTCTACTCATCCCTGGTGGGGGCCCGCCTGCCCATGGTGGTCATCGACCCCATCGACTCGACGCACCCCGACGTGATCTCGGTGGGCTCCACCAACTGGCTGGGCGGCCGCTCGGCCGCCGAGCACCTCCTCGGGTTGGGACACCGGCGGATCGCCGCGCTCGGGGGGCCGGGCAACTCCATGAGCGCCACGGCGCGGCTTGACGGATTCCTCTCCGCCTGCCGCGCCGCCGGCACTCCCGTTCCCGACGAGTGGCTCCGGCGCTGCGCCTTCGACGCCGACGAGGCCGCCGCCGTCGCCACCGAGTGGCTGACGGCCGGGGACGCCCCGCCCACGGCGATCATGACGGGCAGCGACTCGCAGGCCCTGGGCGTGTTGCGGGCGGCGCATGCGCTGGGGGTGCGGATCCCCGACGAGCTGAGCGTCGTCGGATACGACGACACCCTCATGGCGGCGTGGGCCAGCCCCGGCCTCACGTCCGTGCGCCAGCCGTTGGCCGACATCGGCCGCCGGGCGGTCGAGACCGCCTTCACCATCCACCTCGGCCAGGAGCCCGAGTCGCGGCACATCGAGTTGGCCACGACGCTCGTGGTGCGCGGGTCGACGGGGGCGCCGCCTGCCTGACAAGGCATCCACTACACGTTTCAGAACTTCTCCGAAATATTTCTGAAAATCCCTCCACAAATCTGGTTCTTCATGGCACGCTTTGGTTCACCTACACAACGAAAGCGAGTGCCATGCAAGCCAAGTTGACGATCGACCCGGCGTTCAGGGTCGGTCCCGTGCGACGGCGCACGTTCGGCTCCTTCGTGGAGCACCTCGGCCGCTGCGTCTACACCGGCATCTACGAGCCCAGCCACCCGTCGGCGGATGAGCAGGGCTTCCGCGGTGACGTCCTCGACCTCGTCCGCGAGATGGGCGTCTCCACGGTGCGCTACCCCGGCGGCAACTTCGTCTCCGGCTACCGCTGGGAGGACGGCATCGGCCCCGTCGAGGACCGCCCGAAGCGCCTGGACCTCGCGTGGCACAGCCTGGAGCCCAACGAGGTCGGCACCGACGAGTTCATGGCCTGGGCGAAGAAGGCCGGCATTGAGCCGATGATGGCCATCAACCTGGGCACCCGTGGCGTGCTGGAGGCCATGGACATCGTAGAGTACTGCAACGTGCCCGGCGGGTCCGACTGGGCCGAGCAGCGCCGCGCCAACGGCGCCGACGAGCCCTACCGGGTCAAGATGTGGTGCCTGGGCAACGAGATGGACGGGCCGTGGCAGATGGGCCACAAGACCCCCGAGGAGTACGGCCGCATCGCCACCGAGGCGGCGCGCGCCATGCGCATGATCGACCCCGACGTCGAACTCGTGGCCTGCGGCTCCTCCAGCCGCAGCATGCCCACGTTCGGGGAGTGGGAGCGCATCGTGCTCACCGAGGCCTACGACCAGGTCGACATGATCTCCGCGCACGCCTACTACTGGGAGAAGGAGTCCGGGCTGCAGGAGTTCCTCGTCAGCGCCGAGGACATGGACCGCTTCATCGACCAGGTGGGCGCCACCATCGACACCGTCGCCGCCGCGAGGAAGACCGACAAGAGGATCGGCATCTCGTTCGACGAGTGGAACGTCTGGTACCTGGACCGAGACCCGTCCAAGCCGCCGTCGGGCGACGACTGGCCGGTGGCGCCGCGCCTGCTCGAGGACAACTACTCGGTGGCGGACGCCGTCGTCGTCGGTAACCTGCTGATCTCGCTGCTGCGCCACACGGACCGCGTGTGGTCCGCCAACCAGGCCCAGCTCGTCAACGTGATCGCGCCGATCATGGCCGAGCCGGGCGGGCCGGCGTGGAAGCAGACCACCTTCCACCCGTTCGCGCTCACCTCGGCCAACGCGAGCGGCGAAGTGCTGCGCGTCATCGTCGACGGCCCCACGATCGAGTCCACCCAGTTCGGCAGCGTCCAGGCACTCGACGCAGTGGCCACCTGGGCCGACGGCGAGGCCAGCGTCTTCGTCGTCAACAGGCACGCCGACGAGGCGGTCGACGCGTCGATCACGCTCCCGGCGGGCTGCTCCATCAAGGAGGCCGTCACGCTCCACCACGACGACCACAACTGGAAGGCGAGCGCCGAGGACGACTCCAGCGTCGGCGTCACGCCGAACGGGACCGCCGCCATCGACGGCGGCACGCTCACCGTCACCCTGCCGCCCATCTCGTGGACGATGATCACCCTCTCGACGCAGTGACCCCCGGGCCGGGCCGGGTCGCACCCCGGCCCGGGCTCGAAACTTTTATAACGAACCGGGAACTTTTCTGTCCTGAAGGTTGACCGGCCACTTTTCAGATTGTTAGCCTCAAGGCAATTAGTCGCCCGACGAAACAAAGGGTCACGGAGTTGTGCCCGCCGCCGTCCGCGCGCTGTGCCGCAAGTGAAGATCGAGGAGGATCACCGGGATGACGAGGCTTCTCTATTCCAAGCGCCTGGCCCCCTACCTGTTCATCCTGCCCTTCCTGTTGACGGTGGCCGTGTTCTGGCTGATCCCCGTCATCCAGTCGGTCATCATGAGCTTCCAGGAGATCGTCTACGGGCAGGGCGAGTTCATCGGCGCCCGCAACTACGAGCGCCTGTGGCGCGACCAGATCTTCTGGAAGGCCCTCTACAACAGCCTGCGCTACATGGTGCTGACGCTGCTGCTGCTCATCCCCATCCCGCTGTTGCTGGCGGTGATGATCAACACGAAGATCGGCAGCCCCAAGCTGAAGAACTTCTTCAAGGCCTCGCTGTTCGTGCCGGCGCTGACCTCCATCGTCGTCGCGGGCATCATCTTCCGGCTGATGTTCTCCGAGAGCGACACGGGCATGATGAACCAGGTCGCCGACTTCCTCGGCTTCGGGCCCGTCCGCTGGCTGCGCAACGACCTCACCGGCCTGGCCGCGCTGCTGTTGCTGGCCCTGTGGCGGTGGACCGGCGTCAACACCATGTACTTCCTCGCCGGCCTGCAGGCCATCCCGGAGGAGCACTACGAGGCCGCCGCCATCGACGGCGCCAACGCCGTCCAGAAGTTCTTCTTCGTGACGCTGCCGGGGCTCAAGCCCACCATCGTGTACGTCACCACCATCAGCGTCTACGGCGGCTTGGCGATGTTCCTCGAGAGCTTCATGCTCTATGCCGGCAACAGCTCGCCGAACAACCAGGGCCTCACCATCGTCGGCTACCTCTACCGCAAGGGCATCCAGGAGAACGACCTGGGCTTCGCCTCCGCGGTGGGCGTGGTGCTGCTCGGGCTCGTGCTGGTGATCAACCTGACGCAACTCACCTTCGCCGGCACCTTCAAGAAGGAGGCCTGAGCCATGTCCACCCTGGCAACTCCTGCCCCGCTGACCGACGACCGCACCGAGCAGCCGCGGAAGCGACCGACGCGGCGCACCGCCGCCATCGTGCAGGGCACGATCCTGCTGGTGCTCGCCCTGGTCTCCCTCGTCCCCATCGCGGCCATCATCATCGGCACCTTCCAGGACGGCGGCGAGATCATCCGCAACGGCATCTCGTTCGCCGTCGACCCCTCCGAGCTGAGCCTCGACAACTACGTGATGCTGTTCACCGACTCCGGGCTGTACTTCCAATGGTTCTGGAACAGCCTCATCCTGACGGTGGTGCAGGTGGTCGGCACCCTGCTGGTGAGTTCGTTCGTGGCCTACGGCTTCGCCATGTACGACTTCCCCGGCAAGAACGCTGGCTTCATCCTCGTCCTGGTCATGATGACCATCCCCTTCGAGATGCTGATGCTGCCGCTCTACGTGCAGGTCAACAACTTCAACGCGGCAGACCAGTACTGGATCGTCGTGCTGCCGTTCCTGGCGCAGGCCGTGACCATCTTCTTCTTCCGCCAGTACTTCATCGGCATCCCCCGCGAACTGCTCGAGGCCGGGCGCGTCGACGGGGTCTCCGAGTTCGGCATGTTCTTCCGCATCGTGCTGCCCATCTCCAAGCCCGCGTTCGCGGCGATGGCGATCCTCAACGGCATGATCATCTGGAACAACTTCCTGTGGCCGCTCCTGGTGCTGCGCTCGGCCGAGAAGTTCACGCTGCCCATCGGCCTCAACACCCTGTTGACGCCCTACGGCAACAACTACGAGCTGCTGATCATCGGGGCCTTCTTCTCGCTGATCCCCATCCTGCTGCTGTTCCTCGCCTTCCAGCGGTTCTTCATCGAAGGCATGACCGCTGGTGCCCTCAAGGGCTGACCGGCCCACCCTCCGATTCCCCGGAAAACAACCACAAAGGAGTGAACCATGAGATTGACCAAGCTGACAGCCGCCGTGGCGGCTGCCGCCCTGTCCCTGACCTTGGCGGCCTGCGGCGGCGGTGGCGGCAGCTCGTCCGAGCCCACCGCCGACGGCGAGGTCGTCAGCGGCGCGCCCGCCCCCGAGGGCGCCACCAAGCTGAGCATGTGGGTGTTCGCAGAGCTCCACGCCGCCGTCTATGACGAGATGGCCACGCAGTGGAACGAGGAGAACCCCGACAAGGCCATCGACCTCGACATCACCGTCTACCCGTACCAGGACATGCACGACAAGCTGCTGCTGGCCGCCAACTCCGGCCAGGGCATGCCCGACCTGGTCGACATCGAGGTCAACAAGTTCTCGAACTTCGTCAAGGGCGACAACCCGCCGCTCGCGGACCTGTCCGCCGCGGCCGAGCCCTACGTCGACGACATCGTCAAGGCCCGGCTGGACCTCTACAGCCGCAACGGCAAGATCTATGGCTACCCGACCCACGTCGGCGCGTTCGTCGCGTTCTACAACGAGGAACTCCTCGAGGCGCAGGGCATCGACTACACCACGATCAAGACGTGGGAGGACTTCAAGAACGCCGGCGTGAAGTACCACGACGCCACGGGCAAGGCGTTCGGCACCGCCAACACCGGCGTGTGGTTCGTCGAGCCGCTGGTGACCGCGCAGCTGGGCGGCCAGGTGTTCGAGGACGACGGCATGGGCAAGGTGTCGGTCAACAACCCCGAGGCCGTGGAGGCGCTCGAGATGCTCGCCGACATGGAGAAGGCCGGCGCGCTGTCCCCCATCGCCGGCGGCAGCCCCGACGCCGAGGAGGCCTACGGCGCCATCAACAACGGCGACTACGCCGCCATCGTGTACCCGGCGTGGTACACCTCGCGGTTCGTGGACTACATGCCCGACCTGGCCGGCAAGGTGGCCATCGCCCCCGCGCCGCAGATCGAGGGCTCCGACATCCTCACCATCGGCGGTGGCGGCACGGGCACTGCGGTGTCGGCCAAGTCCGAGAACCTGGAGCTCGCCACCGAGTTCAACGCGTTCGCCAAGCTGTCGCTGCCCGCGAACGTCGCCGTCTGGGAAGTCCTCGGCTTCGACCCGGTGAACATGTCCGTCTGGGAGGACGACGCCGTCACCCACAACCCTGACAACAAGTTCAACAAGTACTTCACCACCAACCTGTTCGACGTCCTCAACTCCGTCAAGGACGGCATCGGCCACTTCAACTCGTTCGCCAACCCGAACCTGCCGGCCGTGGACAACTGGTTCCGCACCGTGACCCTCAACGAGGTCTACGAGAACGACACGCCGGTCAAGGAAGCCCTCGACCAGGCCCAGACCGACCTCGAGAACGAGATCGGCGAGTAAGCCCGAGCGGGGGCTGAGGCCCTCCCCCGATGATCAGCAGCGGCCGGGACATCCCCTTCTCCCGGCCGCTGCCCCATGCCCGCAGCACAGGGGCGCCCGACAATTGGGCGGTATGTCAGCGCCGAGGCTGCGTGACCGATACTTTTCGCGGGGCGCTGCGTGGCTTAGTGTCGTGGGAAGCGCCCCCAGACCCAAGGAGCCCCCGCCGATGGATGCACCAGTGCTGCCGCGCGACGGCGTCGCCGTCGTGGGTGGCGGGCGCCTCGGCACCGCACTGACCGGGGCGCTCCGCACGGCCGGCTGGCAGGTCGAGGGCCCGCTGGGCCGCGGAGCGGACACCGCCGCCCGTCTGGTGCTGCTCTGCGTGCCGGACCGTGAGATCGCCGTCGCTGCGGCCGCGCTCACCACGTGGCCCGGCCAGCTCGTCGGCCACTGCTCGGGCGCCACGTCGCTCGCCCCGCTCCAGCCGCACGAGTCCTTCTCGCTCCACCCGTTGATGACCGTCCCGGAGGCCGGCGCCAGCTTCACGGGGGTCGCGGCCGCCGTCGACGGTGGCACGGCCCGCGCGCTGGACGCGGCTGAGCTCATCGCCCGCTCCGTCGGGATGGTGCCGGTGCGCGTGCGCGACGAGGACCGCGCCGCGTACCACGCCGCCGCGTCGGTGGCGTCCAACTTCCTGGTCACGCTCGAGGACTTCGCCGAGCGCCTCGCGGCCTCGGCCGGGGTGCCCCGCGAGCGCCTGCTGCCGATGGTGCGGGCGACGGTGGCCAACTGGGCGGCTTCGGGCGCCCCGGCTGCACTCACCGGCCCGGTGGCGCGGGGCGACGCCGAGACCGTGGCGCGGCAGCGGGCCGCCGTCGCCGAGCGGTGCCCGGAGGACCTCGCCCTCTTCGACGCGTTGGTCGAGGCCACGCTCCGGCTCGCCCACCGAAAGGACGCCGCATGAGAGTCATCCGTACCGTCGACGAGCTGCGCCGGGAAGTCGGCGAGGCCCGCCGCAGCGGGCAGCGCGTCGGCTTCGTCCCGACGATGGGGGCGCTGCACGAGGGCCACCTGTCGCTGGTCTCGGCGGCCCGCGCCGCGAGCGGGGTCGTCGTGGTGTCACTGTTCGTCAACCCCACGCAGTTCAACGACCAGGCCGACCTGGCCGCCTACCCGCGTGACGAGGAGCGCGACGCCGCGCTGGCTGCGGGCGCCGGCGCGGACATCCTCTTCGCCCCCGGCGTGACGGAGATGTACCCCGACGGCTACGCCACCTCGGTGCACGTCCGCGGGGTCAGCGAGCCCCTGGAGGGTGCGCACCGCGGCGCGTCCCACTTCGACGGTGTGGCCACCGTCGTGACGAAGCTGCTGGTGGCAGTCGCGCCGGACGTGGCCTGGTTCGGGCAGAAGGACGCCCAGCAGGTGGCCGTCGTGCGGCGGCTGGTGACGGACCTGGGCCTGCCGGTGCGGATCGAGACGGCGCCGACTGTGCGTGAGCCGGACGGGCTGGCGATGTCGAGCCGCAATATGCGCCTCACCGCAGCCGACCGCCCGCGGGCCCTGGCCCTCAAGGCCGGGCTGGACGCCGTGGCCGAGGCGGTCGCGTCCGGAGCCGACCCCCGAGGCGCGGAAGCCCACGGCGTCGACGTGATGCGGGAGCGGGGCGTCGAGCCGGAGTACCTCGCACTGGTGGATCCTGGTTCCTTCGCCCCCGCCACGGATCTCGCACTGCCGAGCCTCGCCGTCGTCGCCGCGAAGGTCGGCGACGTGCGGCTCATCGACAACCTGCCCATCTGCCCCCAGCCCCACACCGAGGAGCCCTCCTGATGCAGCGCACCATGCTGAAGTCGAAGATCCACCGCGCCACGGTCACCGACGCCGACCTCCACTACGTGGGGTCCATCACGATCGACCCCGACCTGCTCGAGGCCGCCGACATCCTCGAGTTCGAGCAGGTCAGCGTGGTCAACGTCGACAACGGCGCCCGCTTCGAGACCTACACGATCGCCGGCGAGCGCGGCACCGGCCAGATGAAGGTCAACGGCGCTGCGGCCAGGCTGGTGCACCGCGGCGACACCATCATCGTCATCTCCTACGGCCAGTACAGCCGCGAGGAGCTCGCCGAGCACCAGCCCGTCGTCGTGCACGTGGAGCGGGACACCAACAAGATGATCGCCGTGGACACCGCCGTGGCGACGCTCCTCACCGAGGAGCAGTGAGCCGATGTCCAGCCGCCCCGCACAGCGCGATGCCGCCCGCCGCCGCCTGACCCCGCCGTCGTTGGGGGCCATGAAGCGCGCCGGTGAGCGCATCGTGATGGTGACCGCCTACGACTACCCCGGCGCGTTGGCCGCCGAGGAGGCCGAAGTCGACGTGGTGCTGGTTGGCGACTCCGGCGCCATGACGGTGCTGGGACATGAGGACACCGCCTCCGTCACGGTCGACGAGATGCTCGTCCTCGCCAAGGCGGTCCGGCGTGGGCTCACCACCCCGCTACTGGTGGCGGACCTGCCGTTCGGCTCCTATGAGATCAGCGACGAGCAGGCCGTCGCCACGGCGCTGCGCTTCATGAAGGAGGCCGGCTGTGACGCCGTGAAGCTCGAGGGTGGCGGCGCCATGCCGGCGTCGCGGGCGGCGGCCATCGTCGCGGCGGGCATCCCGGTGATGGGCCACGTGGGGCTCACCCCGCAGACCGCCAACGCCCTGGGCGGGTTCAAGGCGCAGGGGCGTACGGCTGCCAGCGCCGCGAGAGTCGCCGAGGAGGCCCGCAGGCTGCAGGACCTCGGCTGCTTCGCCGTCGTGTTCGAGGCGATCCCCGCCGAAGTCGCCGCCGACATCATGTCGACGCTGGACGTCGTGGTGATCGGCATCGGCGCCGGACCGGCCACCGACGGGCAGGTGTTGGTGTTCCACGACCTGCTCGGCCTGGGCACCGGGGGCTCCGCCCGCTTCGTGCGCAGGTACGCGGACCTGCACACCCAGGCGGTCGACGGGCTCCGCCAGTTCGTCGATGAGGTCCGGGACGGCTCCTACCCTGCCCCGGAGCACTGCTACGGAATCGACGGTGAGGAGCTGGCCGCCTTCCGGGCCTCGGAATCAGCGCTCGCCGAGTAGACAGCGGTCAAGCCGGGGATACGCCACGCTCCGAGGCGGTCAACTGCGTTGCGCGGCCCCCACCAGCGCGGCCACCTCGTCGCGGGTCGGGGGCTGTGCCCCCTGGCGGCCGCAGACGATGGCTGCGGCGGCGATGCCGTGCTCCAGCGCGCGGCGGACATCATGGCGATCACGGGTATAGGCCGACAGGAAGCCGGCCATGAATGTGTCGCCGGCACCCACCGTGTCCACCACGGAGACCCGGCGGCCGGGTGACCCGATCGTGCTTCCGTCGGAGAGGACAGCCACCGCACCCTCCGCACCCACGGTGATGACGAACATCGACAATCCGAACTCATCGACGCACCGTCGCGCGTACTGGACCGGGTCTGCCTCATCATCGGCCAGCCAGAGGATGTCCTCATCGCTGGCCTTCACGATGCCCGCGTTCCTCCCCACCTCCCGCATGAGCTCCTCGACCTGGTCAGCGTAGACCTCCCGGTCAGGCAGGGTCGACGGTCGCACGTTGATGTCGAAGCTCAACGCTGCGGGTGTGCTCCGCACGAACTCGGTCAGGACAGCCGCGCCTGGCCCGATCACTGATCCGATGGACCCGAAGTGCAGCCAGTCATCGGCGTGGAGTTGGGGGAACTCACCTGCCCGCCATTGGAAGTTCGACGTCTGGTCGAAGTGGAAGGAGTAGGTGGCCTTCCCCTCCTGATCCAGGGAGACGATCGCGAGCGATGTCGCCTCCTCCGTGGAGACCGCAAGGTCCAGGCCCACGCCGGCCGCCAGCAGGTGGTGCCGCAGTTGCTGCCCGAAGGCATCGGTGCTGAGCCTGCCGAGGAAATGCGTGTCCTCGCCCAGCTTCGCCAAGGCGGTCGCAGTGTTGAAGGGCCCTCCGCCCGAGTGCGCGATCCATTTCCCCGGGGCGGCGGATGGAACGCCCTCTGGCATCAGATCGATGAGCGCCTCCCCGCAGACCACGAACCGCATGGCACGGACCCCCGCGGAGGCAGTTGCTCCAGTTGCATCGTGTCTCATCCGGCTGCGGCCACGGCGTCGGGCTCGGTGACGACCCTCACCGGGCCGGCGTGGGGGAAGGTCTGCATCGTGACCGCGACAGTGCCCTCAGCGAGGAACAACTCGATGAGGCCATGGTCCTCGATGAGCCAGCCCGTGGCTGGGCCGTCGGGCAGCGGGATGGGCGGCGTCGCGACGATGGCGCGGTGCACGCCGTGGGGGTCGGCCTCGCTCCGGTCGACGACGAGCGAGCCGTCCTCCAGCCGCCGGATGACGCAGCGACTGGGGGCGTCGCCGTTGCCCGTGACGAGCACCACCTCCTCACCCGCCGAGAGTTCGATGGCCGCCCTGGTCACGCCCTCGGGCATGACCTCAGGCAACACCGGCTCCTGCCGAACGACGAGTCCATCTCCAACCGGGGTCAGGCTGAGCCGGCGGGGGACGCTCATGGCCGACTGCCACGGGAACGTGGGGGTCTGGTTGGCGTAGGCCCAGTTGCTCATCCAGCCGATGAAGGTGGAGCCGGCCCCGTGGAACGAGACGGCGGCGTAGAAGTCGGGCCCGTAGTCGAGCCAGCGGGGATCCCCGTCCGCCACGAACTGGTGGCCGTCGAACGAGCCGACGAAGTACCGCATCCCCGAGCCGCCCGAGAACCCCCCGGGGTTGGTGCTCAGGACGAGGACCCACCGGGTGCCGCCGCCGTCGACGGGAAGCTCGACCAGGTCGGGACATTCCCACAGAACGCCCTCCTCCCCGACCGGCCCGAAGGCGCTCTCGAAGCGCCAGTCGAGCAGGTTCTCCGACGAGTGGAAGAGGACCTGACGGCCCGCCGCCTCGACGGTGGCCATCACCCAGCGACCGGACTGCTCGTGACGGAACACCTTGGGGTCCCTGAAGTTCTCAGAGCCGCGCTCGAGGACGGGGTTGCCGGCATGTCGGGCCCAGGTGGCGCCATCGTCGAGGCTGTAGGCGATGGACTGGGCCTGCTGACCGGGCCTGGTCGGGTTGCCGGCGGGGTAGGCACTGGTGAAGAAGGCCACGAGCGGCCCCTCGGACCCGGCGCCCAGGCCCGAGGTGTTGTCCCGGTCCCAGACGACGGAGCCCGAGAAGGCCATCTCGGTGTCCGTGGCCGGGATGGCCACGGGTAGTTCATGCCAGGTGAGGAGGTCGGTTGACGTGGCGTGACCCCACCCGATGTTGCCCCACGTCCGTCCCTGCGGGTTGTGCTGGAAGAACAGGTGGTACGTGCCCTTGTGGAGGACCAACCCGTTGGGGTCGTTCATCCAGTTTCGCTCCGGCGTGAAGTGGAGCGAGGGGCGGAACTGGGGGGTGTCACGGTGCATGTCGATCAGACCTCGGTCGGGGGCGGGTATCAGGCGTTCTTGTAGCGGTCGTACGCGGTCTGGTAGACCTCGATGACCTTCGACAGGCCCATCTGTTCGAGCTGCGCCACGTAGGCGTCCCACTCGGCGTCGATGGTCCCGTCCACGATCCAGGTGGCGAACTTGCGTCCGACGAGCGTGTTGATCTCGGTCTGGGCGTCGTTGATCTGCTGCAGTTCCTCGTTGCTGAGCATGACCGGCGGGTAGGCGTCGTTGGCGCGGTACGGCTCGTAGAACTCGCGGCACATGTCCTGACGCTCCTTGGCGCGGGGCTCGGGCGCGACGACGGTCTCGAAGTCCTCCCGCGTGGTGATGCAGGGCCCCATCGGGGAGACCTTCTGGCGCCTTTCGCCTTCGGACTCGCCGGCCTTCGCAGGGATCTGGACGAGGATGCCGTCCTTCTCCTCCAGCGTCACGCCGACGGGTCCCCACCGGGTCTCCGCCGACATGACGGGGTCGTAGAGGCGGTCCGCCCAGCGCATCGTGGCGGCGGGGTACTTGTTGGCGCGGGTGATGGCAAAGGCGCCCCGGTTGATCTCCGCGTAGTTGGACACTGACGCGCGCTGCTTGCCGTCGAAACCCTTCAGCACGCCGACGTGGACGTAGTCGGCGACACGGTCCTCGCCGACCGCCTCCTTCATCTCCCACCAGATGAACGACCCGAGGGTCATGGGGTCGGCCTTGCCCTTGGCGAGGTAGGTGGGGTCGTCCTGCGAGAAGCTCTCGGGATCGATGAGGCCCTCCTGGTACCACTCTCCCAGACGGCGCACCGCAGTGCGCCACTCGTCGCGCGTGGCCGTGAAGATGACTTCGTCGTCCTGGACGATGCGGTGGTCGTTGTTGTCCGGGAGCCCGCCGATGGCGGCGATGAGGTCTGCCACGTTGGCGCAGAAGGAGTCGACGCGGAAGGACAGCGGCAGCACGCCGCCGCCGCGGGCCTTGAACGCGCGGAGCGCATCCTCGTACTCGTCGATCGTGGTGGGCACGGGCAGCCCGGCCTCGTCCAGCCACGTCTTGTTGACGAACAGGAAGTTCGGGTAGGCCAGGATGCCCAGCTCCTCGACGGCGGGCAACGTGTAGATGTGGCCGTCCGAGGCGGTGATGGCGCCGCGGATGTCGGGGCGCTCGTCGAGGATGCCCTTGAGGTTGGGGGCGTACTCGTCGATCAGGGCTTCGAGGGGGATCAGGGTGCCGTTGGCGCCGTTGGTCACGACCTCGGAGTCGCTGAGGCCCGTGTTGAACAGTGCATCGGGCAGGTCGCCGGAGGCGAGCATGAGGTTCTTGCGCTCGGCGTAGACGTTGTCGGGGAGGTTGTCCCAGGTGATGTCGATGTTGGTGTCGGCCTTCCAGCGCTGTACCAGCTCCATCGACTCGTAGTCGGGGGCCAGCGCGGACTTGGTGCCGGAGAAGACCAGGGGCAGGGTCTTCTCGACGATGGGCAGGCCCTCCTTCTTGAAGCCGAAGGCGTCGGTCTCATCGGCCGGGAGGTCACGGCCAGAGGAGCCGTTGGAGCAGCCGGCGACGATGCCGGAAATGGCCAGGGCGGCGAAGCCGGCCAGGAGGCTGCGGCGCTTGATCATGGTGGTGGTGTCCTTTCGGGGCGTGGGGGTCACTTGAGCGCGCCGAGCGTGGCGCCCTTGACGAAGTACTTCTGGAGGAAGGGGAACAGGATCAGCAACGGCACCGTGGAGACGACGATCATTCCGTACTTGATCAGTTCGCCCAGGCGCTGCGCGGCGGCATACGAATCGATGGAGCCGGTGTCCAGGGAGGCGGAGGCCTGCGACTGGATCAGGACGTTGCGCAGCACCAGCTGCAGCGGGTACATCGACTCGTCGTTGAGGTAGATCATCGCGTCGAAGTAGGAGTTCCAGTACGCCACGATGTGCGTCATGGCCATCAACGCGATGAGCGGCTTGGTGAGCGGCAACGCCACCTTGAAGAAGAACCGGAAGTCGTTGGCGCCGTCGATCTGGGCGGCTTCCCGGAGCTCCGAGGGGACGTTGGTCTCGAAGAAGGTGCGGGCGATGATCAGGTTCCAGACGCCGACGGCGCCCGGCAGGATCACGGCCCACATGGTGTTCAACAGGCCCAGGTCACGCACGACGAGGTAGCGGGCGATCAGTCCGCCGTCGAAGAACATGGTGATGATGAACAGGATCATGAAGAGGTTGCGCCCCGGCATGTCACGGCGCGACAACGCGTAGCCGGTGCACAAGATGATGGACACGCTGACGAACGTGCCGACCCCGGTGTACAGCAGGGAGTTGCCGAAGCCGCGGATGAGGGCGTCGTTCTTGAAGAGAGTCTGGTAACCCTCCAGCGTGAAGCCCTGGGGAAGGAGCCAGACCTTGCCCTGAGCGATGAGGTTGGGGTCGCTCACCGAGGCGATCACGATGAAGTACAGCGGGTAGATGATGGCTGCGGCCGCCAGCAGGAGGAGACCGACGGTGACGACGTTGAACGTGGGGTCGGCCATGCGGGTGAGCACGCCGTCGCGCTTCTTGGGGGACAGGGGCAGGGGTGCGGTTGTCGCGGTCATGGGGCTCACCAGAGGGACGATTGGTTCGCCTTCTTCGCGACCCAGTTGAAGGTCACGAGAAGGATGAGGTTGAGGACGGAGTTGAACAGCCCGATCGCCGCTGAGTAGCTGAACTGCGCCTGCTGGAGGCCCGCCTTGTACACGTAGGTGTTGATGATCTCGGAGGTCTCGAGGTTGAGCGGGGTCTGCATCAGGTAGACCTTTTCGAACCCGAGGTTGAAGATGTTGCCGATGGCCAACACGAACAGGATCGTGATCACGGGCAGGATGCCCGGGAGGTCGATGTGCCAGATGCGGCGGAACTTGTTGGCGCCGTCCATCTTCGCGGCCTCGTGGAGGGAGGGGTCGATTGCGGTGAGGGCTGCCAGGTAGATGATCATGGAGAAGCCGGCGTTCTGCCACACATCGGAGCCGATGTAGAGGGGCCGGAACCACGACGGGTCACCCATGAAGAAGATGGGCTCAGCACCGGCCAGGGTCAACACGTTGTTGACCACCCCGGAGCTGGGGCTGAACAGCAGGAAGACCATGCCGACCACGACCACCACGGAGATGAACGACGGTGAGTACAGCACGGACTGGATGAACTTCTTGAACCGCTGGGACGACAACTGGTTGACGATGAGCGCGAGCACGATCGGCACGGGGAAGGCGACGAGCAGGCCCACCGTGTTGATCGTCAGGGTGTTGACCAACAGGTCCTGGAACTGGAACGAGTTGATGAAGCGCTCGAAGTGCGCGAGCCCAACCCACTGGCTGCCCAGGAAGCCGTCGGCCGGGTTGTAGTTGCGGAAGGCGATCTGCGCTCCGTACATGGGCCAGTACTTGAAGATCACCAAGTAGATGAGGCCGGGCGTTAGTAATACGTATAACTGCCATGACCTCAAGATGGCGGTGCGGCGTGATACCCGGCGCCGCGGCGACGTCGCCGTCGGAGCCAGCGCGGGAGCCGGGTCAGGCCTGGTGGAGGTTGTCGGGGGCGTGGTGATGGAGGTGGACGTCATCGGAGGACCTTCACGGGAGCGACGGAGTCGCGGAGCTGAAGCGAGCATTCAACGGCGAGCCGCGTGGGTTCCTTGTCTCCATCGAGAACCCGGGCGACCGCGAGGCGCCCCATCTCCGCGAGAGGGAGCTGGAACGTCGTGAGGCGGGGCGAGAACATGGGCATGAGCAGGCCCTGGTTGTCGAAGCCGACGATGCTCACGTCGTCGGGCACGGACAGGCCGAGGGCCTGGGCGGCGTGGTAGGCGCCGAGCGCGGTGCGGTCGTTGCCGCAGAAGATGGCGGTGGGGCGATCCTGGGCGGACAGCAAGTCCGTGCCGTGCAGGAGCCCGTCCTCATACCCGCCGGCTCCGTAGCGGAGCCGTTCGGGCGAGAGGGCGACACCGGCCTCGGCGAGAGCGTCTACGAAACCCTGGAGCCGGCCGGAGGCCGCCGGCAGGGAGGATCCCTCCGGAGCGATGTTGATCATCGCCATGTCGCGATGGCCAGCGTCGAGGAGGACTCGGGCTGCCGCTCGGCCACCGGCCACCTCGTCGGGAAAGACGCTGGTGAAGGTGCCCGTCGGGTCCTGTGCGTTGACGAACACCGTGGGCATCCCGCCCAAGCCTTGTGGTGCCTCGAGGGGACGGTGGTACATGGCGGCGAAGATCATCCCCGCCACCTGATAACTCTGCATCATGGAGACGGCGGCACGCTCGAGCTTGCCGTCTCCAGCCGTGTCCACCGTCAGGAGCACGTAGCCCCGACGCCAAGCCTCCTGCTGGGCGCCGAGAATCATCTCGCCTGCAAACGGAGTGGTGGCCACCTCGTCGCCGACGAACCCGATCATCCGGGACCTGCCCTCACGCAGGACCTTGGCATGCACGTTGGTGCGGAACCCCAGTTCCTTGGCGGCTTCCAGGACGCGCTTGGAAGTCTCGGCCGAGACGCGGCCGGCCTGGGACTGGTTGAGGACCATGGAGACGGTGGCCTGCGACACGCCGGCGGCTGCTGCCACGTCGTTCATTGTCGGCCTGTCCTTCATCGAACCTCCACGGTGAGTTATTCGTATAACCAGAGGTTATGCGTATGACGTGGCGCGTGTCAACCCCGGCGCTGATTCTCTTGAAGCAACCCCTTGGGTCCCGAGGTCATCGGCGTGGAGCGCTGGGCCTCAGGGTCAGACGTCACCAGAGAACTGTGAGCGCAGTTTCAAGCCTGGGACGGTGCTGATCTGCGCACCACAATCCTGGGGTTGAACACGGTTGAGGAGTGAGTGTGATCACCGCCACTCCCCTCAGCCTCTGCGAGCAGGAGGTTGACCGCCGCAGCGCCCAACTCGATCATTGGTTGGTGAATGGTCGTCAAGGGCAGGACGGCGCCTTGCGCGGCCGCGGAGTCGCCGTAGCCGATGACTGCAGTCTGGCGGGGCACATCGACCCCAGCGCGCACCAAGCCGTTGAGCAGACCTACAGCCATCTGGTCGTTGAGGCAAAAGATGCCGTCAGGCAGCGTCTCGGTCGCAAGAAGGAGACTCGCGGCCTCCTCGCCTCCTGCGTAACTGGGATTCTCCACTCGAACTGTCATCTCGGTGGAGAGGGTCATCCCCGCAGCGGCTTGGGCGCGCCGGAAGCCCTGCAGCCGTCGTTCGGCCTGCGGGACCCCTTCAGGACCCCCCACATACGCGAGACGGCTCCGCCCGAGCCGGACGAGGTGCTGACCCGCCAAGTACCCTCCCCGGACATCGTCGATCGAAACCGAACAGCCATCATGATCTGACGACGTTCTGTCGATGAGCACCATGTGCATGCCGAGTTCACGCAGACGCGCGAGCCGCTGCTCATCGGCCAGCCGAGGCACGATGAGTGCCCCGATAGACCGATGCCGAGCGAGGATCTCCAGTTGGTGCAGCTCTCTTCCCGGATCATCGTCCGTGTTGAAGAGAAGCATGGCATACCCCAGTGTCTCCGCCCGCCGAGCCACTCCCTTGGCAATCTCGGCGTAGAAGGAGCTGGTTACGTCGGGGATCACGAGGCCCAGGAGCTTGCTCGTGCCGCTGCGCAACGTAGCCGCCCCCTCGTTGGGCACGAAGTCCAGTTTGCGGATAGCGGCCATCACTTTGCGCTTGGTGACCTCTGAGACACTGTCGGGACGGTTGATTGTGTTCGAGACGGTACCCGACGATACGCCTGCAGCCTTGGCAACGTCGCTGAGCCGCACCTTGCCGGTTCTCACCACGATCCTCCACCTTCCTAATGACCCGGAAGCGTAACCAGCACAGCTGGGCTTCCGATCCCAGCCAGCAGATCCATGCGCTCTGTGCCCAAGGCGCATGAATCGCTTCAGCCCAGCCTACGCACCCAAGGCTCCGAGCGGCGCTCCTCAGCCGAACCGAGGCTCGTGATCAACCGCAAATGGGGCTTGACTCGCCGACCAGTGCGCCATAGAGTGAATGAATCGATTCAACGCAGATTCGACAACACGGCAGTCAGCAGCCATACGAGCCCCCGAAAGGCCCTCACCACAATGAAGATCGACCGTCGAAAACCGCTCACAGCCCGCGTTGGCATAGTTTCCGTGGGGCACCACGTGTACTGGGACCAGTTCGAGGGGTTGCTGGATGACATGCATGCCAAGTCCGCAGTCCTGGAGCGCAAGGTCGCTGCGCATGGGGTCGAAGTCGTGAACTTCGGCCTGATCGACGAGGCCCAGAGTGCCTACTCAGTGCTACCAAAGATTCGAGCTGCAGACCTGGATCTGCTCATGGTGGACATGGTGACCTACGCCACGTCCTCCACGTTCGGGGTCCTCATCCGCGCACTTGACGTCCCCGTGGTGATGGTTGCACTCCAGCCGCTCTCTGCACTGGATTACGCCCAAGGCACGACGTACATGCAACTCAGCAACGACGACTTCTGCTCCGTGCCCGAGTTCGCGGCGGTAGCAGTGCGGATGGGGAAGCGGCCGCCGGAAGTAATCATCGGCACCCTGCACGATGATCCCATTGCCGACGCCGAAATTGCGGAGTGGTGTCGGATAGCGACCGTCTACCACAGTCTGCGGAACGCACGCATCGGGCTGATGGGGCACGTCCTCGAAGCCATGCTGGACATGCATACGGACCCCACTGCCGTGACGGCAGCGTTTGGCAGCCATGTGGTCCTGTGCGAGCCGGAGGACATCCTGCGCCACTACCTGAATCCAGACCCCGCTCGAGTCAAGGCCAAGGCCGAGGAGATACTCCGCTTCTTCGACACACCGGACCCCGTCTCAGACCCGGTCACCATGAAGCTCACGGACGGCGACCTGCAGACCGCCGCTAAGGCGGCCGTGGCGCTGGACGGCTTCATCGAGGAGAAGCAACTTGACGGGCTCGCCTATTACTACGAGGGTCTTCCCGGTTCCGATGTCCGAACCGTCATGACGAACCTGACGGTTGGCA
Organism: Tessaracoccus lubricantis; assembly: GCF_039544535.1. Classification (NCBI taxonomy): domain Bacteria; kingdom Bacillati; phylum Actinomycetota; class Actinomycetes; order Propionibacteriales; family Propionibacteriaceae; genus Tessaracoccus; species Tessaracoccus lubricantis. Next base: position 30,161 of record NZ_BAABLV010000006.1, on the reverse strand, counting down.
ACTCTCTCCTGCAAGCAGAGGGCTTCCCCATGTGCGGCGAGTTCGACCTGAAGACATGTCTGGCGATGATGGTCATGGACCGTATGGATATCGGCGGGAGCTTCGCAGAGTTCCACCCGATCGATTTCGATCGCGATGCCGTGCTGGTGGGTCACGATGGCCCCCACCACATCAATATCGCCGAGGGTAGACCTTCCATCCGCAGCCTCCGCAAGTACCACGGCAAGCCAGGCAGTGGAGCGAGCGTTGAGTTCAACATCAAGGAGGGGCCCATCACCATGTTGGGCAACACCCTTACTGCCGAAGGCCGGTTCAAGTTCGTCATCGCAGAGGGGGAGTCTCTGCACCTGCCTGTTCCGCCGACCGGTAACACCAACACGTTGGGTCGCTTCCGGCCCGACATTCGAACCTTCCTGAAGCGGTGGGTGGCCGAGGCGCCGACCCATCATTACGCACTCGGCGTGGGCCACCACGCCCAAACCATCAAGAAGGTCGCTGACGTCTTGGGCATCGAATCCGTCGTTGTTTCGCAGGATGACTGAGACTTTCCCGCCAAGCTGTCGCACCCGCGGCGCAAGTCCGTAAACCACCACCCACTTGGAGACCCGAAGATGCACAATTCCCACACGACCCTACGTCGGCGGCCTGTGATCGGCGCTGCCTGCCTGCTCGCGTCCGCCCTTGCCATTGCTGGTTGTTCGGGCGGACCGTCCGCCCAGGATTCCCCCCCGGAAATCACGGCACTCATCACCACCGAACAGGATGCCGGCCTTCAGGAGTTCTACGACGACTTCGCCGAAGAAACCTCCTATTCCTTCGACCCAACCACCTCGGAGGTGAACGCACTGGTCGAGCAACTTCGCATCCAGATCAACTCCGGCACCGCACCCGACGTGCTGAGGGCCTCCCTCGGCAGCCTCACCGTGGGCGTGCTCCCCCTTGCGGACGAGGGTGCACTGGCCGACCTGACCTCCGAACCGTGGGTTGACCGCGTTCCAGAGTCATACCGGGGCCTCCTCCAGTCCGATGACAAGATCTGGGCCTACCCGACCTCAGGGCAGGCGATCGTCATGTTCTACAACAAGCCCGTCTTCGAGCGGGTCGGAGTCACGCCCCCGAGCACGTGGAGCGAGTTCCTACAGGTCTGCCAAGACCTCAAGGATGCTGGGACGACACCGATCGCTCAGGGTCTGGGCACCCCCGCCATGGTGCAGTTCATCCCCTACATGTTGGCTGCCACGCTCGTGAGTGCTGAGAACCCTGACATCGACGAACAGATGCGCGCAGGAGACACCTCTTTCGTGGACGATCCCGGTTGGAACGACGTCTTCACCAAGTACGTCGAATTGATCGACCTGGGGTACATCACCCCTGACGCCATCGGTGTGACTCTCGACGGGGCCATGCAACAGACAGCTGCCGGCGAGGCGGCCATGGTGCCGTTGGTCTCCTCCAACTCGCCTGTCCTTCTCGACTATTTCGAGGACCGAGCAGATGTGGGCGTCTTTGCACTTCCCGCGACAGACGACCCTGACGACACCCACATTCCCCTCTCCCCGGAACTCCTCGCCCTCAATGCCGAGGCAAAGAACCCGGATGGCGCGAAGGCGTGGTTCGAATTCCTCTCCGACCCCCAGCGCGCAGCGGAGTACGCCGACCGGACCAATACCCTGCCGGTCCTCGAAGGCGTCACCCCCGTGCAGTCGGAGCTCGGAGACGTCCTCAAGCCGTTCCTCACCGAACAGCGCTTCACTCCGTTCGTGAACCACCGCTGGGTCAACGGGGACACGCAGGCGGCTCTGCTACAGAACGGCCCGCTCCTGGCGTCCCATGAGATCACCATCCCCGAACTATTGGCCGCGATGGACTCGGCCTACCAACTCGGCTGACCGGAAGTTAAAAGGCTATGAGAACCAGTGCGGGTGCGGAGTTGCTCAAGCGCTCAACGCCACTGAAGGCCCAGTCAAAAGCGGCCAGTAGGGGCTACGCCCTTTTGCTGTTCGCAGCACCCGCGCTGATCCTCTACGGCTTGGTGATGATCTATCCGACCCTGAAGGGCGCGGCCCTCGCCTTCACCAACTCGAGGGGCGGCGGATCTTACGATTTCGTCTACCTGGATAACTTCCGGCGCTTACTCGGAGATCAGGCAGCCCTAGGGTCAATCATCAACACCGTAGTGCTTACCGTGTCCATGGTTGCCCTCCAAACCGGCCTGGCCCTCATTATCGCGCTGGGTCTGCACAGGCCGCTGAAGCTGCGCGGGGCTCTGCGAACCGTGTTCTTCCTCCCGTTCATTCTCCCTTCCCTGATCGTCGGGGTGCTGTGGCAATTTCTTTACAACCCGGGCGGGCCCGTGGACACCGTGTTGGAGGGCGCGGGTCTCGGTTGGGTGATCAAACTGTGGCTGGGCGATACCTCGGTCGCACTCTGGTCGGTCATTGTCGCACTCATCTGGCAGAACGTCGGTTTCTCCATCGTGATTTACCTCGCCGGGCTCGAGCAAATCCCCAGAGAGCTCTTCGAGGCTGCAGCCATCGACGGAGCCACGGGCTGGAAGACCTTCTGGAACGTGACCCGGCCCCTGCTGGGGTCAGCCACCACGATCAATCTGACCTTGACCTTGGTCGGCGCACTCAAGATTTTCGACCAGATCTTCGTGATGACGGGCGGCGGCCCCGGATACGCGACCGAAGTGCTTTCCCTCATTACTTACAAGCAGTCGTTCGTACTTGGCAACTGGGGATACGGCTCCGCCGTGGCACTGGTGTTGACAATGATCGTTGCTGCAGCAGCCGTCATTCAGATTTGGGCCCGTGGGCGAATGGAGAATAGATGAACCCGCGGTATTCCATCCGGCACCTGGCCCTCGAGTTGATCTTCATCGCGTTGGGCGCCGTTGCGCTATTCCCCATCTACGTTCTCGTAGTCGTCGCGTTCAAGGACCCAGCCGCAGTCGCGGCCTCCAGCCTAGCTCCGCCCGAGAGGCTTGACCTCGACAACTTCGTCACAGCGTGGGTGAAGGCCGACATCGCCGGCGCTTTCGTGCAGACGGCTTTGATCACCGCTCTTAGTGTCACGGCCCTGGTGGCGGTAGGCTCCGCGGCCGCCTATGGCCTGGTTCGAGGCGGCCGTCGCCTGCACCGAGTGTTGCTGATCATCATCGCCCTTGGCATCACGGTCCCGATCCAACTCGGGATGGTCCCGCTCTATCAGCTGATGCGCGACCTAGGTTTGCTTCAAACCCCTTGGTCCGTGATCTTGTTTAGCGTAGGTTCCCAGCTACCCCTGACTGTGTTCCTCTACAGCGGTTTTCTTGTCCTCCTCCCCACGGAGTACGAACAAGCCGCCCACGTCGATGGCGCCAGCGCGTTACAGACCTTCGTGCACGTGGTCTTTCCGCTCCTGCGTGCTGTGACCGGGACCGTTGTCATCGTGACTTCCATCCACGTGTGGAACGACTTCCTGACCCCGCTGCTCTACCTGAGCGGCAGCGGTGCACAGACGTTGACGGTCGCCATCTTCTCCTTCCGGGGAGAGTTCGCGACCCAGTGGGGCGTCGTCTTCGCCGGGATCCTCATCGCGATCAGTCCCGTGGTCGTGCTCTTCTTCGTGCTCCAGAAGTACGTCATCCGCGGGTTCGCCAGCGGGCTCAAAGGCTGATCATCCCCCAGGAAGGCCCAACAATGTCCCACTCCCACTCGTCACGCGTCGGTTTCGCTGAGCCGCCATCCGCGGCCGTCAAACGTCTGCGTCAGCTGCTTGGCGACGATGTCGTCAGCACGCGCGAGCTGGACCGGGCAGCTGCGGCGGTGGATGCCTCCCACTATCTGCGAGTTCCAGATGCTGTGCTGCGCGCGCGTTCCTCGGACGATGTGCGTGTGGCGATGATGGTGGCGGTCGAGTGTGGTTGGCCGCTGACGCTGCGTGCGGGCGGGACAAGCCTGTCGGGGCAAGCACAGGCAGCGGGTCTCGCGGTGGACGTCCGCCGTCACTTCCGTGGCATCGAGGTACTCGACGAGGGGGCACGCGTTAGGGTGCAGCCCGGGGCGACCATCCGCGAGGTGAACACGGTGCTCGGACGCATGGGCCAGAAGTTGGGCCCAGATCCGGCCTCCGAGATCGCGTGCACCGTCGGCGGCATGATCGCCAACAACTCGTCCGGGATGACCTGCGGCACGGTTGCCAACGCCTATAGGACTGTGGAATCGATGACGATCGTGCTGCCCAGCGGCACCATTGTGGACACGGCCGCCTCTGACGCCGATGATCAGTTGGCCCGATCTGAGCCTGCGCTGGTCAAACTTCTCTCCTCCCTGCGGGATGTGCTCCGCAGCGAACGGTTCCGAGGGGACATCCAGCGTCGCTTCGCCATCAAGAACACTATGGGCTACGGGATCAATTCCTTCCTTGACCATGACCGGCCGGTAAAGATCCTCGAGCACCTCATGGTGGGTTCCGAAGGGACGCTGGGCTTCGTCGCAGAAGCGGTGTTCCGGACGGTTCCCGTCCCGGCGCGCACGGCCACGGGGCTCCTGGTGTTCGACTCATTGAATGACGCGACAGAGGCACTGCCCGTGCTGGCGGACTCCGGAGCGGCGGTGGTCGAATTGATCGATGCAGCTTCGATCCGGGCGATGGGCGAGGCTGCCCGTGACGTTCTCCCTGCCCGGTTCCGTGTTTCTCGTCACGCTTCTCTGTTGGTGGAGTATCACGCCGGCACGGACACGGGCATCGAGGAAGCCATCGGCAAGGGCACGGCAGCATTCGAGGGCCTGACCGGCGTGTCTGCGCAGCCCGAGCTGACCCAGGACAGCGCGCGCAGGGCGAGGATGTGGGTCGTGCGCAAGGGGCTCTACACCAAGGTCGCGCGGAACCGTCCCGCTGGTACCGCTGCACTCCTTGAGGATGTCGCGGTCCCCATGTTGCGCCTCGGCGGCGTCTGCTCCGGGCTGCACGAACTGTTCGACCGCTACGGCTACGAGGATGCCGTGATCTTCGGACACGCAAAGGACGGCAACATCCACTTCCTGGTCACGGAGGACTTCGACGGAGAAGCTGCTCTGAAGCGATACGAGAACTTCACCGAGGACATGGTCGAACTGGTCCTCAGCGCGCAGGGAACGCTGAAGGCCGAGCATGGCACGGGCCGGATCATGGCTCCCTTTGTCCGCCGTCAGTACGGAGACTCGCTCTACGCCGCGATGTGGCAGATCAAGAACGCCTGTGACCCAGCCGGGATCCTCAACCCTGGAGCGGTATTGACGGAGGATCCCAGACTGCATCTGAAGGACATCAAACCCACTCCACCCGTACGACAGCTTTTCGACGACTGCGTCGAGTGTGGCTACTGCGAGCCCGTGTGCCCCAGCCAACACCTGACCACCACCCCGAGGCAGCGAATCGTCATCCAGCGAGCGATCGCGGCGGCTGAGCAGGCCGGCGAACCCGCCGTCGCCGAACGCCTCCGATCGCAGCAGACCTATGACGTCATCCAGACCTGCGCTGTCGACGGAATGTGTGAAACCGCGTGCCCAGTGCAGATCAACACCGGCGACCTCGTTCGTACTCTGCGCCGCGAGGAGCGCTCTCGGGCGGTCGACGGTGCGTGGAAAGTGGCCGCCGATCATTGGGCCGAAGTGGTCAACATCGCCTCTCTCGGGATGACGGTTGCCAACAAGCTGCCGGCGCCCTTGGTGCGAGCACCGCTCAAGGCTGTGCGTGCTGCGATCGGGGACGACATGATACCGATGCTGAGCGCTGAACTGCCCGGCGGTGGGCCAAGGCGGAGGGTGGCGCGCCACGATCAGCCCGATGCCATCTTCATGCCGGCGTGCGTCGGCACGATGTTCGGTAGCGGTCACGCTTGTGGCGACGGTGTGGCCGGGGCCGTGCGCAAGCTGGCGGTGGCAGCAGGGCTGACGCTCAGTACCCCCGACGGCATCGAAACGCTCTGCTGCGGCACTCCATGGAAGTCGAAGGGGCTACCGGCCGGGTACGACGTCATGCGTGATCGCCTCGTGGCTTGGGTGATCGAGCACACCCGTGCCGGTGAGCTTCCCCTGGTATGCGACAACGCGTCCTGCACGGAGGGCGTCATCGTTGCGTTGAGAACCGCCGGAGCGCAGCCGGTTCGGGTTCTCGACGCCACTGAGTGGGTGGTCGAGAACGTCGTACCACGGCTGCCCACTCTCCAACGCACGGCCCGGGCGGTGGTGCACCCCACGTGCTCCTCCACGCACTTGGACATCAACCGGCATCTCACCCTGCTGGCAGGTCTCGTCGCCGATGAGGTCGTGGTACCCAACGGTTGGCGCTGCTGCGGGTTCGCTGGAGACCGGGGTTTGCTCCATGAGGAGCTCACCGCCAGTGCCACGCGGGACCAGGCGGCGGCGGTCGAGCGGCTCGACGCCGACCTCCATCTGTCGTGCAACCGCACCTGTGAGCTCGCACTCACCCGCGCCACCGGCCGAATCTACACTCATGTCCTCGAGGAGCTTGCGGCGAGAGTCGCCCTGGAGTGACTGCCGTCCGCAGTGGGTGCACCCGGACGCTCTGGCACGATGGCACCGCTGCGGTACAGCTCGTCCCGGATGTGGTCGATCGGAACATCCTGAATCTGGGTACCGTTGCGGGCCGCCAACACCGCCATGGCTCCTGCCGCTTGACCCATAGCCATGCACGACGCTTGGACGCGGTACGCGGAATTCGCGGCTTGGTCCCCGGCGACCGCCCTCCCCGCCACCACGAGGTGGCCGTTTTCGCGTGGCACCATGGCGCCGCGAGGGATGGTGGGGAAGGTGCCATACTCGAGCGGCTCGATCCGGACTCCATCACCATCGGGGCTGTGGATGTCGATGGGGTAGAACGAGTAACTGACCCCATCCGGCCATCGGCGGCCACTGACGTAGTCGTCGGCTGTTATCCGTGCAATGCCATCGATCGTGCAGCTCTCCCGGATCCCGGTCTCAGTGGCCCAACGATCGATGGTGAGGCCCTCTAGGCCCGGTTGGCGCTTCAGGAACTCGTAAATGCGCAGCACTGCCCGACGACCGGCCAGTTCCGCACTGGTCCGCTCTGCACTGCTGCCGCCTGTTGCGCCCGGTATGTGGATGCAGTTCTCGCCCCTGTTGTTCAGGAACTTGCGCATGGGACTGTCGAAAACCAGCATGTCACTGAGCTCGAGAGCCCCCTCCCTAACTGCTTCAGTGCGCGCGCTGTCAAGCGCATTGAAGTTCAGGGCGCTCGGATCATAGCCACCGAAGCGCACCATAGGGGTGCCGGGTTGACGGTGCGTACTGACGAACCTTTCGAGCCCGGCACGCCCCACGACGTCTGCGTCCCCGGTGGCATCGATGAGCCTCGAAGCAGTGATCGGGGCCAGCCCCTCCTTGAGGCAGAGCAGCACCGCCCAGTGATCACCACGAAACTCGACGTCGCCGACCATCGAGTGGAGCAGCAGGTCGACGCCGGAGTTGGCAACGGCCTCGTCCAGTACGCAGGCATATATGGCCGGGTCTACGGGGACTTGGAGCTTGAAGTGTGGCAATTGCCATTGAGAAAAGTCCGGGAAAGTGCCGGCTGTGATGTCGACCGCCCGGCGGACCAACTCCCAGCCAATGCCTGAGATGATCTGCTGTCCCCAAGCGTGGAACAAACCGGGGAGCGCCACACCGGCCACCGTGGTCGTCCCACCCAGAGCCCCGTTCTTCTCCACGAGCAGGGTACGAGCACCCATGCGAGCCGCCTGGACCGCGGCAGGACACCCAGCCGCCCCACCTCCCACGACGACAATGTCGTAATGTGACCTCATATCCCGGCCTCCGCATGACCAGCTCCGAGTAGCGAGGTCAGTTCCTCGGCTGCGTCGATCACAGAGAGGCGGAGCATTTCCTCGTACTCCCGTGTGTAGCGTACAGAGGGGTAGCCGATACACAGTGCTGCGATGACCCGGCCAGTGTGGTCTCGGACAGGCGCAGCGACACCGCACACCCCTGGCTCCTCCTCTTCCTGGTTGATTGCCCACCCGCTGGACGCCACCTGCTCCAGCATCGCCTCAACACCCTCCCGAGATCGCACGGCCTCCGCCCACCCCGCGCGGTCGAACAGCGCAGACCTCTCCGCTTCCATCCATCCTGCGAGCAGGACTTTGCCGGCTGCGGTGAGATATGGGGGAGTTGATGGTGTATCCGGAAGGCGTCCAGCGGTTGGGTTGATGTTCAGAATCTGCGGGCTGACGAGCACCATCAGGTCGACACGCTGAGCATTGGCCAAGATTGAGAGGTGCACCGTCTCACGGCTCTTCTGCCACAACTCCCGGAGGATGGGCGCAGCGATAGATGTGAGGTCTGACCGTGCAACGTAGCGTTGACTGAGCCGTAAGAAGGCCGAGCCTAGCTGGTACCTGCGGCTGGTCTCCTCTTGCCGCACCATCCCATGCGTCACCAGCGCTGCCAACAGCGTACGCGCCGTGGACGGCCGGAGCCCTACGGCAGCCGTCAGATCTTTCAGTGGGACTCCACCCGCACCCGCCTCGGCAAGGGCCGAAAGGAGTGCGATTGCCCTGTCGATGACCTGAATCGGCGTACGAACGACGGGCCCGCTCGTGTCTGATGCAGAGTTGTCAGCCATGGTTCCATTCTACAATATCGAATCGTCCTTGATATTACGGTGAGGGTAGCGCGCTTGCATAGGCCGGTCAAGGATGCCGCTTGCCCTTGACTTATACACTGCTGGCCCATAGTGTCGAATACCGTTCGACATCGCAGTCAGGAGTCCCAGTGTCCACACGCGCCGCTTTCGGGGCAGATACGCCTTGGATGTTCCACCCGAATGCGGACCGCCTTCCGCCGATCTTCCGGTGTGAAGTGAGCCTCACGCATAGTCCTACAAGGGCGGTCCTCCACTTCACAGCCCAAGGAATTGGCGTGGTCAGCATCAACGGTTCGCCCGCCAGCCCTGACCGGCACTTTCCGGGCCACTCGGCCTATGACAAGGTCGTGCTCACTTCGGAGTGGGACGTGACGCATCTGCTCCAGATGCCACGCAACTCGATCGCCGTCGAATTGGGACACGGGTTCTTCGACATGGAGGTCCCTACGGTGTGGAACTGGCACAAGGCGCCGTGGCGGGCAGCCCCGGCCTTTGCGCTGGTGTTGGAACTTGACGGCCAACTGGTGGTACCTCAGGAATGGCGGTGCTCGACGGGAGGCACGCTGTTCGACTCCATCTTCGAAGGTGAAACGTGGGACGAGTTCCACGAACCCGAGGGTTGGAAGTCGGTCGGGTTTGACGACGGTGCTTGGCCGCTGGCCCGGGGGCGTCGGTTTCCCGGCCGGTACCGGGCCGGTAGCCATGCGCCCATCCGGGTGCAGCGTCGCGTGTCCCCCGCGTGGCGACGGCTTGGGGAGGAGACGTGGCTGGGCGATGTGGGCTCGGTCATTGCGGGTTGGCCCCTCGTGGCGCCAGGTCCCGCCAGGCAATTGCAGATCACGTTGGTCGAGAAGCTCGAGGATCAGGGTGTGCAGGCCCACAACCAGTACCTGAGTTCCAGCAGGTTCCAGCGATTCGACGTGAGGACCGCCAAGAGGCCATGGGAACCGAACTTCAGCTGGTGTGGCTACCGCTTCATTCTGGTCACCGGCACTCCGGAAGTGCCCGAGGTCTGGGGGGTGGAGGCGCACGGGGACGTGGCGGAGTCCGGCGAGCTCCACATCTCGAACGAGGTACTGGCTTGGTGGCATCGTGCGTTCATCAACACCGTGCGAGCCAACCTTCACGCCGTTCCTACGGACACCCCCACCTACGAGAAGAATGGCTGGTCCGGGGACATCAAGGTCAGCAGCCATGCGATGCTTGCGACGCTGAAGATCCATTCAACCCTAGACGCCTATCTAGACCACTTGGCAGACACCCAACTCGATTCGGGTCAACTGGCCGTGATCGCCCCAACACCGGGATGGGGGTATGACGAGTGCGCCCCGGCACCCGAGTGGACCGCGACATTGGCGCAGGTTGCCTGTGATCTGGCTGACGACACTGGAGACCCGACGTATGTGACAAAGAGGTTGGACACCATCCAAGCATGGGTCGGGTATGAGGCTTCACGCCTCGATTCGGATGGCCTTGCCGTGGGTGTCCTAGGCGACTTCCTCTCACCGGGGACGGAGGGAGCGCCACACGAGGACCTCCGCCTAACGGCCACGAGCATCCTCGCTGCAACGCTCACCCAGCTCGCGGGCACGACTAGCTGGATCGGTGAGTTGACATTCAGTGACCGGTGCCGAGAGATGTCAAGCAACCTCGTCGCAGCCATGAACAGTCAGTTCTTTCGCCGCGAGCAGGGGCAGTACGTAGTCGGCGATGAGTATCGGCAGACCGCCAACTTGCTACCGCTAGCCCTGGGACAGGTGCCCGAAGACTATGCCGAGGCCGTCTTTGACCACTTGCTGAGCGATCTAAAGCAGAGAGGAGATCGCCACAATATGGGCCATCTCGGCAACAGGTACCTCTACTCCCTGCTCACTCGACGCGGCGCCACGGACTTGGCCCTAAGAATCGCCTCGAATCCCGAAGGCCCCAGCATAGAAGCATGGCGGCGGGCCGGTCACCAGACTCTCCTGGAGTCCTGGAACCAGGACTCCCGCTCACACGCACACTTCTTCCAAGGAAGTGGCTTGATCTGGATCTATGAGGATCTAGCCGGCCTCCGACGAGTGGAGCCCGGGTGGACGCATTTCCGGGTCGATCCCTTGGGCTACGACCATTTGGACCAGCTGGCTTGGCGACGGCAAACGGCACGTGGGCATGTGGGCGTAGCTTGGGACAGAAGTCGCGACTCCGCGCATTTTGAGCTGGAGGTTCCTGACGGTTCCACCTGTGAAGTGCGGCTGCCCTTCTCACAGGGCGACGCGATCCTGCTGGGCCCCGGCATCTGGCGGTGGGTGAGGTAGAAAAGCGGCCCCGACGCTATGTTCCCGATGGGGTCAATATCGTTCTTGCTCAAGGCTCAGGCCTCAGTTCTCTGATCGTGCCGGCATCTTGGCTGCGGCCGATTCACGCAAGGTGGGCTCGCAACGCCAGAACGGACGCTCCGACGGCTGCGGCGTCGCGCATGTTCAGGGATATACCCACTTGAACACCGTGGGAGCTCCGTGACGCGAACTCGCTGTTGAGCCGAGCCGCTACCGATTCAACGTACAGGGAGGCCACGTCCCCGAACCCGGGACCCGCCAGAATGACCTGATCGAGGTCCAGCACGTTGGCTAGCGACAACACGGCGGTGGACATCGCACCTGCTGACTGCCGCAGGAGGGATAGAGCTTCGGGCTCTTCCGCGAGCGCCGCGGCGCCGATCTTGGCGAAGTTCTGGCGTCTTCCAGTGAGTGCCTCGTAGGCGCTCTCTACCGCATGAGGCCCGGCGACGGCTTCTAGGCATCCTCGGCCCCCGCATCTGCACATGGGGCCACCTTGGGTGACCACCGTGTGCCCAAACTCGCCAGCATTCCCACTGGATCCTCCTACCGGTAGGCCGTTGAGAATGAGTCCAGCGCCGATTCCCACATCCATGTAGACCATGGCGAGTGACTCGCTGGCCCGCGCGGCACCGCTCCAAGCTTCGCCTGCGGCTGCTGCGGTAGCGTCGTGATGAATCGAGGTGGGGATTCCAGCCGCTCGTGCGAACTCCTCTCGAAGGGGAAATCCGTGCCAGCCGGGGAGGTTTCGGGCTGGGCCCAATGCCCCTCGTGCTTGGTCAAGAGGTCCCGGGGCAGCGACACCGGCTCCGACCAACGCCGAACGGTCGATCCCGAGGGAGTCCACTAGCCCGTTGGCGGCTGACGCCATCCGGACCACGGAGGCATGAGGATCAAGAGCGGATCCTGAGCGCGACCGGGAACGGCCTACCACGGCTCCCCAGAGATTGGAGATTGCGACGGCGATGGCCCCTCCGCCGAACTGAACGCCGAGGGCGTAGCGGGCCTCGTGGTTGATATCGAGCAGCACTCGGCGCTTGCCACCGGTTGATTCACTGTGACCGACCTCGGCAACCAATCCGTCCCGGAGAAGGACGCGGACGATGTTGGTGATCGACGCCGCGGTGAGTCCCGTCAAATGCGCGAGTTCAATGCGGCTGGTGGGAGCGTGGGTCCGAATCGCCTCGAGCACGAGCGAGCGATTGCTCAACTGTCCAGCCATCCGCTGCCTCCTAGGGTTGATCGTTGCGCTGAAGGTCTCTACTAGCCCGCCCCAGGCGCCAAGATTAGGCGAGGATTTGGGTAGTGTACGGGGGTGGATGGAACCCAGCAGGACCACGCTGCCGTCGGTCTGGTGTTGCGGCGCCCTGTGCGGACCTTGGGCATCGAAGAGTTCTACACCTCCTTCATGAGCGGTGTCGAGGAGGTGCTGGCTGCCCGCGAGAAGCCGCTCGTATTGCAAGTAGTCCCGGATCTGGCCAGCGAACTTGACGCATACCGGCGGTGGAGCGAGGGCGGGCGCGTCGACGGCGTGATCCTGGTTGACCTTCTCGAACACGACGACCCACGCCCAGCTCTAGTCCGGGAACTGGGCATCCACTCCGTGATGCTCACACCCCACCCCGCTCCACCCGGTCAATCGGCGGTCAGCGTCGACGAACGCTCACCGATGCTTGAGATCGTTCAGCACTTGACGACTCTAGGACACCGGACAATCGGACGCGTGTCTGGCCCGACCGACTTCGCGCACACCTCGAGCCGCTCGGAGGCCTTTCGGTCGGCGTGCGACGCAGTCGGAGCCATCGGAGTACTGGCAGAAGGGGACTACACGGCAGAGGGAGGACGCTCCGCGACGGACCTTCTTCTGAGTGCCGTACCGACTCCGACGGCGCTGGTGTTTGATAACGATGTCATGGCAGTCGCTGCGGTTTCCCATCTGCGGGCCTTGAACCTGGATGTCCCAGGCGACGTTTCGATCATCGCCTGGGACGACTCAGTGGCATGTCGAGTGGCCACCCCGCCGATCGCCGCCCTCCGACGGGATATCCACGGGTTGGGCGAGCAAGTCGCCACGACCCTCTTGGCCGTCGTGGAGTCCGGGCTCCCTTTGATCAGCCCTGCGGAGACCGCGCATTTGGTGCACCGTGCTTCGACCAATGCGCCTCACAGCTGACTCAAGATTGTCTGTCGCCCGAGCGTGTGGCTATCAGCCCTGCATGGCTTCATCGAGTCGGTTCAGGATCTCGCTTGCCTCGAGAGTTCCATTGAAGAGTTCCTGCATGGAGATCATGAACTCCTCCTTCACCTGAGTGTTTGGCCAAGTCTGATCGGGGTAGACGGTTGCCCGCTGCCCTGTTTGAGCGGCGATTAGTGGCTTGTTGATGGCGTCAGCCTCGTAACTGGGGGCCGGCAGTGCCGGGGTGCTGTTTGAGGCAACTGCGAACAGCGCTTGCCCCTCAGGTGAGGCAGCATATTCGAGGAACGCGCTTGCGGCCTCAGGGTTCTTCGCCTTCGCGTTCATAGCGAAGTTCAGGCCCGGTGCGACCGGAGTGTAGGTCTCGTCCGCGTTGTCCGTGGCAGGGAATGGGGCCAAGGAGAAGGTGACGTTCTCGGGCGCATACTGCTGGGCGCCGGAGACGGCTTGGCTGACGTGGACGGCTCCCAGCGCCTCACCTTGTGCAACCAGCTTCATTTGGTCGTCGTAGCCGGTGCCGTTGGCGCCCTCGTTGAAGCACTGGGCTTTCCGCATCTCGTCGATCCTCTCAAGAGCAGTGCTCCATCCTGAGTCCGCAAAGGTGGCTTCGCCAGCGACCTGCTTGTTCGTGAACTCCGGGTCTGGTCCGTATACGAGGGAAGCGGTCAGCGCGTAGGGCAGCAATTGCGCGGTCCACGCATCCTTGTTGCCAAGTGCATAAGCGACCTTTCCGGCCGCCTTGGCGTCCACGCAGAGGTCCAGGACCTCGGTCCACGTGGTCGGAGCGCTCGCGCCGATCTCCTTCATGGCTTGGTCGTTGTAGATCGCCCCGATGCCGCCGATCGTGGCGGGCAGTGAATGGAGGGAACCGTCGAGGCCAGAGAGGCCGCGCAGGTTCTCAGGGACCAGAGACGCCCAGCCCTCGTTGCTGAGGTCTTGGACAAGGCCGTCGGCGGCAACAGAATGGATGGCCATCGAATCACCGCCTCCCGGCCAGACCTTGAAGATGTCTGGCGCGGTCCCGGCAGAAAGCTGCGTCCGCAGCTGTTGAATGTACGCCGAGTCCTGCTCGATGAACACCGGCTCGACCTTGTACTGGGGGTACGCACCTTGGAAGCCGTCGAGCAACTCCTGGGCGGCCGCCTGTTGTCCGCTGGCGAAGGTCAATACGGACTGGGCGTCGGTAGACGGGGCCGATGAGCCGTCCACCTCTTGGGCTGGCATTTGAGTGGAGCATCCCGCAAGGGCAATCGCTCCAGCGATCACTGTGGCAGCGCCTGCGAGGCGCAGCCGTTGGATGGGTCGTGTCATTGGTTCTCCTTTGTCCGTCGCGACATCGCGCGACTGGGTGGTCATTCGGTGCGGGGTCAGCGACTAGCCCTTGAGGCCCCCCGCGAAGCCCTTGATGATGTGCTTCTGGAGGAGGAAGTAAAGGAGGAGGATCGGGATTGCGGTGATCACGAGGGCCGCGAAGACGAGCGGCCACTGGGCGACGTACTGGCCCACGAAGTTGTAGATGGCCACGGGTGCAGTGGTGTTGCCGCTTCCCGACAAGTACAGAAGTGGGGTGAAGAACTCGTTCCACACGCCCACGGAGTTAAGCACCACGATGGTGCCCGTGACGGCGCGCAGCAGCGGGAAGACCACGCTCACGAAAGTGTGCCCTGGGCCACAGCCATCGACGAGGGCAGCCTCTTCGTAATCCAGAGGCAACTCTCGGAGAAAGGTGGTGTAGAGGAAGATCGAGAAAGGCAGTTGGGTGCCGATGTTGATCAGGACCAGTGCCCACAAGGTCCCGAGAAGGCCAAGGTCGCGCATGGTCGTGTACAGGGGAAGCAACCCGAGTTGGCTCGGGATCAGAAGGCCGGCCAAGAAGCCGTAGAAGGTCATGCGGGACCAGCATCGTGCCGCTCTGGCCAAGGGATAGGAAGCGAAGGCTGCGATGACCACAACTCCCAAGACGCTGAGCACCGCCACAATGAAACTGTTGGCGATGGCGCCACCCAAGGCCCCCTGCCGCCAGGCGTCGCTCAAGTTCTGGGCAGTGAGGGGGAGGTCCAATTCGAGGGCTGTCGTCTGAGAGCCGGGGGGCTTAAGGGCCACGTTGACCAAAGCGAACAGCGGGACCAGAAACCCGACAGCGAGCACGATCAGCGCCACCTCCCGGACAGCTGATCTCCAGGTATAACGATGCATATCAGTCTGTCTTCCGTAGCGTCAGCCGGTACTGAATCGCGGCCAGAACAGCGATCAGAATCGTCATCACCACTGCAAGGGCGATCGAGACCGGGTACTGGCCGGAGCTGAAGGCGCTCTTGTAGATGGTCGTGGAGATGGTCTCGGTAGCGATCCCCGGACCGCCACCAGTCATGGCCATCACCTGATCGAACTGCTTCAAACCGCCGATGAGGGAGAGCATCAGATTGATGACCACGGCACCGTTGAGCAGTGGCAAGACGACATTCCAGAATCTGCGCCAAGCGCCAGCTCCATCTATGGTTGCCGCTTCGATGACATCTTCCGGGATAGCCTGCAGCCCGGCGAGGAAGATCACCATGGAGTAACCGGAGAACTGCCAGATGATCGATAGGCAGATGGCATAGAGGGCCGTAGAAGGATCGCCCAACCAGTCGCGGGCCCAATGTTCCAGACCCAGCGAAATCAAAGCGGCGTTCACTGCGCCCCGGGGGGCCAGAAGGTAACTCCAGATGTATCCGGAGACAAGGGGTGTCAACACCACGGGGGCGAAGAAGACAACTCTCAGCACCATTCGGGACTTAACCACCGAGTTGAGCCCCAGTGCCAGACCCAGACCGATGGCATTTTGGATGACGGTCACAACGAACGCCAGGATCACCGTGTTCCACAGGGCAGCCAGGGCTCGCCGGTCGGTGATGACGTCCACGAAGTTCGCGAAGCCGACGAAGTCCCAGCCGGCCGACAACCCGTTCCAGTCAGTGAAGGAATAGAACGCACCGCGAAGACTGGGCACGACCACGACGAACAGGTATATCCCCACCGCTGGCAACAGAAACCACCAAGGCGCTCGAACGCCGGTGGAGCGACGAATGCGCCGCTCCACCGGTCGAGCCACCGGCGAAGCAGCGGGCGTCACCGGTGCTGCAGCGCCGTCGGCTACCAGCACGGACTCCCCAAGACGCATTTCGGACTCCTTCGTCACTCGTGCGGAACGGGGATGGGTTCCCCGGACAGGGAGAGCCTAAACCAGGACAAGAACTAATTTCAAGTGCTTAAATAAGATCGATGACATTGGCACGACCCCCGGGAGGGCGAGAGTGAGACCCATGCAACGGACCAGACTTCTCATCAGCACGGACGCCAAGAATGAGGCGGACGACCAGTTCGCCATCGTCCACGCACTGCTGTCACCCACTCTCGACGTTCGGGCAGTGCTCCCTGCGCACTTCGGTGCCCCAGGTTCACTAGCAGCCAGCCACGAGGAGGCGAAACTGTTGCTGAGCCTCCTCGGCATGACGGATCGAACGCCAATTGCGATTGGCTCCCCCGGGCCTCTGCTCAACGAGCACGACCCCATTGATTCGCCAGCGGCACGGAAGATTGTCGAGGAGTCGCAGCGCGGTGGGACCCTCCACATAGCCGCACTCGGGCCGCTGACCGACGTCGCAAGCGCGCTGCTCCTAGACCCCGATCTCGCCAAGCGCGATGTCGTCGTCATCTGGATCGGGGGACCCCCGTATAACAACATCGAGCCCGCCTACTGGCCGGAGTACAACCTGTCCAACGACATCCACGCAGCCAATGTCGTGTTCTCGTCGGCGATGCCCGTCTGGCAGGTACCCATGGACGTCTACACGCTCGTGGGCGTCAGTTACGACGAACTCGAACACAAAGTCCGGCCCCGAGGAAGGATCGGTGACTACCTGGTAAGTCAACTCCTGGATTGGAACGAAAGGAACATGAACCGCAGCGTCGATTTCCGCTCGCTCGGCGACTCGCCTGCCATCGGCATAGTCCTCAATCCGTTTGGGGCCGTCTGGCGTCGACATCCCGCCCCTCGCTTCACCGCAGACGGCGCGATGATCAGCGGCTCCAGCGGCCACACCGTTCGCGTATGCGAACGACTCGATACGCGCTACCTCCTTGAGGACTTCTTCGCAAAACTCCACCGCGCCCCCTAGTGTCGAGTCGCTCCCATGCCCGGGGTCTCATGCGCTCGAGTCGTTGCCATGAACGAAGCAGGGCAGCCCAGGCAGGGGTGGAAGCCAGGTAATGGTGCGGGGGATGCGAGGACTCAGGTCGGCCGAGGTCCATCGCTCGGGGAGCCAGTTGGGGCGCGCATTGGGGCGCATGATGCCTGACATCTCCGCGCTCTCGACCGCGAAAGCTGAAGCCCACCAGGCCCTTCCCGCGCGTAGAAGCACCAAGACCCCCGGCGAACCGGGGTCATCTGGTGGACCTTCCCAAGCGATTCTCAAACAAGCGCCCGGCGCTGAAATCGTTGATTCGGCGCGTTCTCAGGGGCTCTGAGAGGCGCGGACCTCGTAATCGAAGCTCTGAGAGACACGATACCCGGGGGGCGGTTGCGAAAAATCCGACGAAGTCTCAAACACGATTGACGTCAGAGCGGCTTGCGGAGCTGGTCGCCGACTATGAGTCGGGGACGCCGGTTAGGGAAATAGCGGCGAAGTATCGCGTGCATCGTGGAACGATCCCGACGTTCGTTAGGCGTGCCGGGGGTCGTCTCCGGTCGCCTGGGTTAAGCGATGCTGATCGTGTCCGTGCGAGCACTCTCTACGCGACGGGGATGACGTTGGATGCAGTTGCCGGGCAGCTTGCCGTAGACCCCAAGACTGTTCGAGACGCTGTCGTTGCCGAAGGGATCAGCGTTCGACCACGCGGCAGACGGCCACGCCCGTGAGAGTTAGGTGATTCACTATCAGCTCTTGAGATATTCCAGTACGGCGAGGACTCGTTTGTTGCCGCGGCGGTCACTGAGGTCGAGTTTGGTGAAGATGCTGCTGATGTGGCGTTCGATCGTCGGGGCGCTGAGGTGGAGCAGCTTGGTGATCTGTTCGTTCGTGTGCCCCTCAGCCATGCGCGCCAGCACCTCGCGTTCTCGATCGGTAAGGGACGCGAGCGCTCCTCGGCCGGGGCCGGCATCCAGAAGCGCGGCGACTACCTTCGGGTCGATGCTGACCCCGCCGTTGCCTACGGTGTCGATCGCGGTGAGGAAGTCTGTGACTCGGCCGACGCGCTCTTTCAGGAGGTATCCGGTGCCTCCCGATGCTTCGGGAGCGCCGGCCAGCAGTTCTTTCGCATACTCGTTCCCGAGGTGTTGGGAGAGCACCAGGATCGCGACCTCGGGGTTGTTTCTGCGGATGTCGATGGCGGCGCGGAGGCCGTCGTCGGTGTTGTCGGGCGGCATCCGCACGTCAACGACCAGCAGTTCCGGTGTCTGGTCGTCGGCCATTCGTGCTCGGAGTTCGTTTGCGTCGCTCACAGACCAGAGCACCGTGTGTCCGTATTGTTCGAGGAGAGAGGTGATGCCCGCACGGAGCAGGGCAACGTCTTCCGCAATGCCGATTCTCATGCATGTGCTCCTGTTCTGATGATGTCGCTGGGGAGCGTGATCGAGAGGGTCGTGTGCCCGCCGATAGGACTGTCGAGCTCGGCGGTACCCCGTAGGAGCGTGACACGGTGGGTGATACCGATCAGCCCGGTGCCTCGGGCGGGGTCCGCGCCACCGTTCCCGTCGTCGTTCAGCAGGAATCGGACACCACCAGGCACAATGCCGAGTGTGATCGTGATCTGGCGGGCGCCGCTGTGTTTGAGGCTGTTGGCGACGAACTCGGTGGCGATGGAGTACAGGCTGGCTTCTGCCGCGTCAGAGAACCGGAGCACAGGATCGACATCGACCCTCACCGGTACCGGGGATCGGTCGGCGAGGTCGCTCAGGGCGGCTGCCAGTCCCTTCTCGATAAGGACTCGTGGGCGCAGTCCTGATACGGCGGCGCGGATGGCGTCGAGGGCGCGTTCGATTTCATCGTGTGCGGAGTCGAGTCCTGGGAGCAGGTCGGGTTGTTCCTCTTCGATGCGGGTACGGAGGAGCCCGAGGTGGAGGGCGGCGCCGGCGAGATGTTGCTGGGGGCCGTCGTGGAGGTCGCGTTCGATGCGTCGTCGTTCTGCCTCGAACGCATCGACCAGCGCGACGCGTTCGCCCGCGAGCGTGGTGACTTGCTGTTCGAGCTCTTCGACGCGGGAACCGATCAGCACCCGAGCGGTCATCGACTGTACGACGGCAAGCGCAAGCTGCGCGTAGAGGAAGACGGCCAAGACGACGATGCCAAGCAGAGCGATCGGGATCGTGGCCGCGGGGTGATCGATGCGCCAGTCGCCAACTGTGAATGCCGAGCCGAACAAGGGTAGGAACGGTGCGAGCAGCAGCGTCAGCGTCAGGGTGAGTCCGAACATCCAGAGGGTGAAGGTCAGGACGGCGAAGATCAGGTGCAGGAGGGTTCCTGCGATCTCACGCCACCCGAGCGCCGATGCCAGCCGCGCGGGAACGTGCCGCCACGGAGGTATCCGCAGAGCCGTGGGCGGGCCCGGAATGCTCTCATGACCGACCAGACGCACCCGCTGACGCTCGATCGCGCTCAACAGCCACGCCCAGCCCGGAAGAAGCGGAAACAGGGCGATGAACATCATCGTCGGCAGAGCCAGCAGCATCCCGGAGAACCCGTAGACCGCCGCCGTCCACGGTGCCGCGCGCGCGAGAAGACGCAACGGATTCGCCCGGAGCAGGCGAAGCGTAAGCGCGGTTCTCATCCTCCTATTGTCTCGTTCGAGCCATCGGTGGACTTCGGGGGTTCCCCGAGAACAAGATGAGGGGTTTCCCTCACCCGGCGAGGGGAACCGCTCTCGTCTGCCGCGTGGCTGGGCGGGAGCCTGGACGTATGCACGAGTTTCAGGGTCAAGCGGCAGTCGTCGCACACGCAGTTGAGAAGTCGTTCGGCGGCAAACGGGGCCTGCCGCAGGTGGAGGTGCTGCGCGGGGTGTCGTTCACGGTGCCGACGGGCAGCATGATGTCGATCGTGGGACCCTCCGGGTGCGGGAAGTCGACGTTGCTGTTCTGTCTCGCGGGCCTGGACCCGGTGACAGCGGGGAACGTGCAGTTGCTCGGCAACGACCTCAGCACACTGCATCCGGGGGCTCTGGCGCGGCTCTACCGCGACCGGGTGGGGTTCGTGTTCCAGTCCTACAACCTCGTCTCGGCGCTAAACGCGCGCGAGAACGTCGTGCTCCCCAAGCGGCTCGCCGGCCAGCGCGTCGACCTGGATCACGCTGACGCAGTACTCACCGGGCTCGGTCTCGCGGACCGTACGCGGACGGGGGTGAACCGGCTCTCCAACGGTGAGCAGCAGCGTGTCGCGCTCGCCCGAGTGATGGCGAACGCACCCGAGCTGGTGTTCGCCGACGAACCCACCGGCGCCCTCGACAGTGCTTCCTCACGCCTGGTGCTCGGGAAGCTCCGAGAGCACGCGAACAGCGGACGCACCGTGGTCATGGTCACGCACGACCTCGACGCGGCAAGCCTCGCCGATCATGTGCTCGTCATGCGCGACGGCTCCGTCACCCACATGCTCACCGGAGCTACGAGTGCGCAGATCCTCGACGCGATGGAAGGGAACGCCGCGTGATCCGCCTCGCTCTCGCCGAACTCCGCACCGACGCTCGACTATGGATCGGGCCGTTGCTGGTTGCGAGCGTGGCTTCCGTATTCGTGTATCTCGCAGCGGTGTACTGGTGGACGCTCGGCACCCCGTCTGGGGCGGCGCTCATCGAGAGCTTCGGCTCGACCGTCGAGGAAGCCCGAGCTGGGAGCTATGTGGTCTACGTCTCCACCGCGATCCCCGCGATTGCGGTGCTCGGATCGACCAGCGCTGCGACCATCGCGGCCTTCGCCACCAGAATCGCCCGCTGGCGACTCGCCGGGGCCACACCCCGACAGGTGCGCGCCGTGGTCACCGTCCAGGTGCTTGTCGTGAACACGATCGGCACGCTCCTCGGAATCTCCATCGCCCTGCCGCTGCGTCAAGCAGCAGTCGACTTGCTCGTGCGGATGGTGACTCGAGGCGATTACACCATCCCCGCCGACGACAGTCTCGCTCCTGCGCTGGTCGCGCTGGCCGGGTCAACGCTCGTCTGCTTCCTGGCGAGTTTCGCGCCCGCGCGTCGTGCTGCCCGGATTCCCGCGGTGCACGCCGTCCGCGATTCGGTCGAAGCGTCGAAGACGATGCCAGTCTCACGATGGATCATCGCCGGCATTCTCGTTTTCATACTCAGTCAGCAAGTGATCGTCACCGTCTTCGCCACGCAGACGCTCGGTGCGGATTCCGGGGTCGAGTCCGCCGCCGCGACGCTGGCGCTCACCCTCGGCGTCATGATGATCGCGACCATCGGCGCGCTCGCACCCATCCTCGTGCCCGCGCTGATCCGCCTGTGGACGGCGGTCGTTCCCTCACGTTTCGCGCCGTCGTGGTTCATCGCGCGTCACTCCGCGATCGAGCACCCCCGGCAAGCGTCGACCGCTGTGATGCCCATCAGCATCGGCATCGCCCTGTACGGCATCCTCTTCGGCATCATCGCCACCTGGCAGAACGCCCTCCACACCGCCGGACTCGCAGGAGAGCTCAACACCATCGACACCTACGTCATGCTCACCCCCGCCGCGGTCATCGCGATCACCGGGAGCGTCGCAAGCATCCTGCTCACCACCCGAGCACGCACCCGCCAATACGCACTCATCCGCACCGCCGGCGCACCACCCAGAACCATCGTCAGCATCGCACTCGCCGAAGCAGTCAGCTACAGCATCACCGCGATCGGGCTCGGCCTCGCAGTCGCCTACGCGAGCGTTCTCACCGCCGCGGGCTTGCTCACCGCGACCGGACTCCCTGCGACACCGCTCATCGACTTCCGCCAAATGCTCCTTCTCGCAGGAATCGGAATCATCGCCGTCCTGACCTCACTCCTCGTCCCCGCTCTCGTTGCGATCCGTGGGAACCCTCGCGACACAGTTGCCCTGTCCTGAACGGCTGTGTGATGTCTTGATGCGGCCTCAGAGAAGCACACGCAGCTCAGCGAAAGCCGGTGGGCGGTGAGTGTCGGGTGCAGCTTTCGTCGCTCAAGCCGAGTTCGGCTTCTGGCACCTTCTCCCCGATCGTTGCTCGAACGGAGAGCCGTCATACTGCGGTCAATCCGATTGCCTTTGACTGCGTGAAGCTCATCGTCGTCCGGGCCGGCGGCGCTCGATTGTTCAGCGCGTTCGGTAACCACCACGTCAACATCGGTGATGTCGTCATGCTGGCGACGAACACCCTCTGCGGAGCAGAGCCTGAGGGTTGGATAACGACGACCACGCTTTACCTTGACCGTGACTATCTGATCGATCAGGTGTTCTGGCAGTACGCCGCGCAGTTCTGCGACCGTCACAACGCGCGCGACTTCTTCGACGCCCACTATTCGACACCCGCGCAGATCGTCCATATCGGCGAGGATCGCGCCGGTCATCTCATGCCGTGGCTGGATGAACTCACCGCACTCAGCCTTGACGGGCCACAGCCTGAACGGTTCCTGCGGGCGCAAGCGCTGCTCTTCTCGGTGCTCGATGTCATCGTGCCGTTCATGACGACAACAGCCGCTACGGTGAGCGGTCGCCGCGGCAGCACCGTGATCCCCGCTGCGCCGCGACACCGTCAGTTCACGCCACTTCGCGTCGAAGCCCGCCACATCGCGCAGCTCATACGAGATGATCCGGCGCACCAATGGACCGTGCCGGAGTTAGCGGAGGCCGTTCACCTGTCGCCGTCACAGTTGAGGCGTGTGTTCGTGGAGGCGTTCGGGAAGGCACCCATCGCGTATCTGACAATGGTGCGCACGGAACGGATGGCACAGCTACTGCGCTCGACCGTGCTTCCGATCAAGCAGATCGCCGCAGATGTGGGATGGGCGGATGCCGACTTCGCAGCCCGCCAGTTCCGTCGGGGCCTTGGGGCAACGCCAACGGCTTACCGGCAGTTCGTGTGTGGCTCCGGTTCGGACGACGCGGCGTAGCGGTGCCGCAGGGGTCGGTCAGACCGCTTGCTTGACCAGCTCGGTCGATGCTTGTCGTTCGGCGCGAGCGGCGACGGCCTCGCGTACCCGGACGCGGGCGAGCAGGATCAGGCTGACGGGTCCCATGATGATGAACTTCATCGTGTTCCACAAGCAGAGGAGGACGAGGAGGTTGAGCCACCCGGGTCCGCCGTCTGCGATGAGGGTGGTGAAGGTGCTCGCGCCGAGGAGGTAGGGCACGGCGAGGAGCATCGCGGGTACGCCCCATTTGAGTCCTCGGCGGGTGCGGATGGCGTCGAGGAGGATGTTGGTGGGCATGTAGCGGCGCAGGAATGCGCGGGTGTGGACGCTGAGGGTCCAGAGCTGGCGGATCATGACGGGGGTTTCCTCTCACATGCACGACGAATAGTCGGAGGCGGTGCGTTTGTGAGTGGCCTTGCGGCCTGCCCCAAGGAGCGTCATATCAAGGAGAAATCCGCCTCACCACCAGGATACGACGCACCAGCGACAATCGGAAGAGCAACCGGTCACAGCCCCCGGCTCGCACCCTCACGCCGCGCCGCGCGCGACGGAGAATCACTGCCCTCGGTGCCGGCGAGGTCGCGGAGCTTCGCGAGGGCGGCTTTCGCTCGTGCAGCGTCGATCTTCTGCGCGTCGCTATCGGGCGCTGGACCGAGCGGCGTGCGTCTGGTGATGCCGTACCGGTCGCGGTACGCGGCGACGGTTCGCGCTTGCCGTTTCCACGCTGCTGCGGCTCTCGTCTCTGTGGGTGTGTCTCCGAGCGCGAGCACCCATTCCTGCCGTTCGGTGAGGGCTTGGTCAAGGACGGCTTCGGCACGATGCTGGATCAACTCGCGCCGCTCCGCCAGAGCCTTCCGCATCTCGGCGGACATGGGTCCCGCTGCTTCGGGGATCAATCCCGCGATCAGACGGGGCGCCTTGCGGGTACGACCAGACCCGGCCGGCCTCTCGGTCGCGCGAGCGAGGCGGTGGTGAAGGACAGAGGCGATGTCATCGGCATCGCCAAAGCCGCGAGCCGCGACCAGCCGCGGCATGAGCGCGTCAACGTTGTGGTGGTTCGCTTCCGCCCGCCGCAGTTCTGCGGTGAGGGCTCCGAATGCGTCGGAGTGGATGGTGTCTTCTGCTTCGTCCGGGGTGAGACCGGATTCGCGGATGAGGGTGGCGAAGCGGTCGTGTTGGGCGGCTTGCGCGATCGTCTCGTACTCGGCCGCGAGCTGTCCCACCGACCCCATTGCCTCCTGCTCTGCGGTGATCGTCTCGTGCGCGGAGAGCTCGGCGCCGACGTGCTGCAGCATCCCGTAGAGGACGCTCCTCGCAGTCGCCTCAGGATCGTCCGCCGGGTGCGGGGCAGTGTGGTTGTCGTCGGGTCGATCGGTGGCGACGTAGACGAGATTCGTGTGCCTGCCGCGGGTCATCGCGACATACAGGTTCTCTCTCGTCGTGGACGGATCAGCAAGCACATGCGAGGTGTCGGTAGTGATGCCTTGCGCCCTATGGCCGGTCACTGCGTATCCCAGATCAACGTGATCCGAGACGTAGTCGGCGGGGAGGATTACGGTGCCGCGACTGTTCGCGCGGCGAGCGGTGAGCGATCCGTCATCTCGGACGTCGGTGACAGTCCACCGGTCCCCGTTTCGCACCCACCCCCGCGGGGTGTGGAGTCGACGGTCGTTCTTCCTGGTAATGATCGTGTCGCCGACCCCGGCACGGGCATCTCCTTGGAGTGCGACTTCGCGACGGGCATTCACTGTGCCATCGAGGATGAGGTCGGCACGGGCACGCTGATTCAACGCATGGACGGACTCGGTCGACTCCGCAATCAATACGGTTGAAGTCCCGGCGAGGGTGTCGGTGCGCCAGGCAGTGTAGGCGGCGTCGATCATCGCTTCGGTGTTCCCGCCGCTGATGCGGCCGTGGGCGGCGTAGGTGTCGATGGCTTCTGGCCGGCCGTGGCGGAGGTCGAGGGAGGTGGTCTTTTCCCAGTCGTTGACGAAGCGGTGCACGTCGACCAGCTCGGGTGCGTCGTCGCGGTCGTGGACGAGGAGGGAGAACGCGCCGCCGGCGGTGACGGATTGCAGTTGCGCCCAGTCCCCCACCAACAGCACCTTCGCACCGACCTCTACCGCGTGCTCCGTGATCCGATCCAGCGAGAGCGTGCCAGCGAGGGAGGCTTCGTCCACGATCACGAGCTGCCCCTTACGGAACGAGGTGCCAGTGCTCCGGTGGTCTTGCCACCATTTCGCAGTGTTCTCCGTCCGAATGCCGAGATCATCGGCAAGGACCTGCGCGGCCACCGCCGACGGCGCCAGCCCGACGACGCTGCCGCGCCCGTGCTCACGCTCCCACGCTGTGCGCAGGGCGCGCATCGCCGTGGTTTTCCCAGCTCCGGCCGGGCCGACCAGGACGTCCACTGCTCGACCTGAGATCGCAATGCCGGCGAGGGCGGCGGCTTGATCGTCCGCGAGGAGCCTGCCGTCGCGGTCCGGGCGCCGGGTGACCTTCTCGATCACCTCGACGGGCACGGTGGGGGCAGTCATGGTGCGGGCGCGCTCGAGGAGCCGGTCTTCCGCCGCAAGGATGTCAGGCGATGAGTAGACCGTCGACGCGACGGGTCGGAACCTGCTGCTGCCGTCAGCCCGTCGGAACACGGTTGGGCTGGAGGCGAGTTCGGGCGGGGTGAGCTGGATCGAGGCGTGCTCGGCGGCGTCGACGACCATGCCGACGATCGCTTCACGATCTAGGGTGGTGGCAAACCGGTAGGGCATGGTCTGGCGTGCGGCCTCGGCAGTGAGGTTCCACCTCCGCCAGGTCGACCGCTTCTCACCAACCGCCTCCACCACACTGCGCCCCAGTGAGGCGATCACGTCCAACGGCACATCGTCCGCACGCAACAACAGCGGCTTACCGTTGGCGGTGACGGTGCGGGCCCAGCGGGTGGCGTCTTCACCGAGAAGGTGCGACGCACGATCCCGCCACTCACCGGTGAGGTCCGCGAGGGAACGAACCTGCTTCTCCGGGCGGGTCGCCAACGTCGCCTGCGCACGCAACTTAATGACCGTCGCAAGCGACGGCTGCCTGCCATGACGCGCAACGTAATCAGCGATCAGACGGTTCTTCTCCTCGTCAATCTGCCTGGCCCTCGACGAGAACTCCGCCACCAGTCGCTCGGAAACCGTGGTGATCGCCCACGCAGGGTTGCGGTCGCGCCCCATGTCACGCGCCTCCCAGTCGACGCCAAAGGCACGGGAGAGATGATCAGCGAAGACAGCTTCGTGGAGTTCGGAGAGGGCGACGGTGGCGGCGTGGAGGGGGCGGCCGTCGAGAGAGCGCCATTTGCCGTCGTGGACGGTCTGCACCTTGTTCGAGATCACCACATGCGTGTGCAGATGCGGGTCACCCGCCCGTGAGTCGTAGTGATCGAACGCGGTCGCGATCACCCCGGACACATCGGCCTGCGCAACTGCCCCGTTGCGTCCTGCTGCGCCGACGCGGGTTGCTGCAACCTCTCGCTCGATGAACGCAACCATCTCCGCAACCGCCGCGTGATGCGCGTCCGCAATCAGCGATTGCGTGCCAGCATCGGCCACCGCCCACAGCACCGATGCGGACTTCGGAATCGAGAACGTGAAATCGAACCCCGCAACCGCCTTCCGCACCCCACGAGCACTCTCCTCAGCCGCGATTGCGGCGACCGCTTCCGCACGCTCCGTCACAGGAAGGTCAGCGTCGAGCCTCGACGTGCGGTGCTCGATCCGCTCGGTCACCGTCGGGTACTTCCGATACGGGCTACCGAGCGCCTTGTCGGTCACCGGGTCGCGGCCCTGCCCGATCAGGCGTTGAAGCTGCTGCTCGGAGACCTCATCGCCGACGGCGACCGTTCCGCCGCCGAGTGCGGTGACGGCTGATCCGAGCCATCGGCCCGGCGGCGTTCCTTGCTCGGTGTAATACCTCGTGAGCGGTGTCGAGAGCACCCTGTCACCGTCGCCGGTGGCGACGGTGCGCAGGAGGTACTTGTAGCCGTCGCCGGCGGACATCACCCGCATCGAAACCGTCACCAGGAACCGCCTCTCCTCACCACGAAGGTGAGCTCCGCAGCCCGCGGGCGCGGTGACTTCTGAGGTCACTTTCGGGAGGCGGCGAACCTCGCTTGCAAGACGCGTGACAACCCGTTTGAGCGAACCGCGAAGGGGTCAGACGAGCGAACTTCTGGGCGCGGCACGCGGGGGCGTGGCGAGCGGCCTGGGCGTAGGCCGGTGGGGCCGACCGTGCACCTCGTTGGTGACCAGCTCGGAGCAGCATCACGGCTCCGAGGATCACCGACCCAGGAGGCTCGCCGATGGCAAATAGGGTTCCAAGCGACCCGGCCGCGCCGCTACGCGTCGGGTCGCTGTTCTCCGGCTACGGCGGACTCGACCTTGCCGTGGAGGAAGTCTTCGGAGCGAAGACGATCTGGTTCTCTGAGATAAACGAACCCGTCTCCCGTGTCTTCTCCCACCACTGGCCCGACGCCCCCAACCTCGGCGACATCACCACCATCAACTGGAACACTGTCCCGCCGGTGGACATCCTCTGCGGCGGGTTCCCCTGCCAAGACGTATCCACGGTCGGGAAGATGGCCGGCCTGAAACCCGGCACTCGATCCGGACTCTGGGCGCACATGGCAGCAGCGATCGACGTTCTGCAACCGGAACGGGTGGTGATCGAGAACGTGCGCGGGCTGCTATCTGCACCCGCGATCCGCGCGATTCCCGAAGGAGACAACGATGAGCAGCGCAACCCCAAAGACGCAACCCCCAGCGACGCAGCCTCTCGCAGTGTGGAATCCGATTCGTGGCATTTGGGAGAAACCGCAACTCGACCTCTTCGGGCAGCGGGAGCAGTTTTGGGAGACCTGGCCGACCTCCGGTATGACGCGCAATGGATCGGTTTACCCGCTTCCGCTATCGGCGCACCTCATCCCCGATACCGGGTCTTCATCCTCGCCCACCGCGCTGTTCCGGACCCCACTCGCGTCGGACGCGTCTCGGGGCGGGGAGACCCTGCAACAGGTGAAAGCACGGCGGGGCACGATCGCTCTGAGCCATCAGATTATCGACCTCGCCCTCCACGGACCACACGGATACCCGCGCACCCAGGAGCCCGAGAGCCTGTGGTCGTTGATCGGGCAGCTCTTCGACGCTGGGGACGATACGCCGAAGCCGTGACCAGATGGGAGCGAATCACTGGCCGCTCCGCTCCGTCACCGGCGCTTCTGAGCGACAAGACCGGTCCGCGTCCGGCGCCCCCGTTCGTCGAATGGCTTATGGGGCTACCGGCCGGATGGGTGACCGATGCGTGTCATGGGCTGACCGCCAACCAACAACTTGCGTCGCTCGGGAACGGTGTTCTCCCGAGGCAAGCTGTCGCGGCTTTGGGAGCGGCCCGGAAGATGCTCAACTTCTGAGATACACCAGCACTGTGAGGACCTGCTTGTTGCCAGCATGCTCACCGACGCGGAGCATGGCGAAGCTGCTGCCGATATCGCGCTCGATCCGTACGCGAGAGCCAAGGGATTGGGAACGATCAGCGGCTCCGGCTGCCCCCTGCGGCGCGGTGCTCGGGCGTTTGATGGGTCGGATGTGCCCGGTAAACGGGGGCGTTAGTGTTGGGAATGCGTTAGCGAACCGCGGTGATCTGCCGGTTTGCTGCATGGGCTCCGTATGGCGCTCTCGCGGCGGTCCCGTGAGCGGGTGAGCATCAGTGCATGTCTCGTGTAAGTCCCACAGCTGGCCGGTCGCGACAGCCCAGCGGTTCCCGGTTGCCGCGACCCGTGCGCTGGGGATCCGTTTGTCACACTGTCGCGCGTCACGGTGTGGGGACGTCCCGCCTGGTCGTGTATTCGCCGGTGTCGTCGGAGCGTGAACGGTTCTGGGCACGGTTGGCGAGTGCTTTCGTGCCGGCGGCCCTGAGCATGGGTCTGCTGCTGTGGCTTGTGCTTATCGCGGTTGGCGCGTCTCCTGAGGCGTCGGCGGTCGGGATCGTGCTGGTGGGGGTGTCGGCCGGAGTGTTCCTTTGGTGGAAGGCACGTCCGCTTCGTGGACGGGTGGCAATGGCGTGGTCGAGCCGATTCGTGTTCTGGCCTCGTCGTGATGATGAGGATCGTGAAGAGATGATCACGACGCTGTCGTTGCTGATGGAGCGCGCAACAGAGGATCTTCGTCACGGGAGGATCACGCGAAGCGTGTACGACCGCGTGTGGATGGCCGTCTACGAGGAGACGCATGCACTGTCTCCCGCGCGAGATTAGTAAGCACGCGGATTCGCGCTGGGAGCTGGCGCCCGTGACCATCGATGGGTCCACTGGTAGGGATTCGGCGACGCTAGAGAAGTGCTTCTGCGGCGGCGGCGGCAATGGATCTGTGTGCGATTTGGTCCCACGAGGTCGCGTAGTAGCTCTCGAAGGGTGTGGTGGTGATCCTTTGGTGTACGCGTTCGGTGAGTGTCACGGTGAACCGCCCCAGGTTTGGTGCCGCATCCTTTTGAGTTGATTGGATGTCATCATGCCGAAGAAGATCGATCCTGCGGTGCGTGAGCGCGCTGTCCGGCTGGTGCTCGAGCACCGGGCCGAGTACCCCTCGAACGCGAAAGCCATCGCGGCCGTCGCCCGCCAGGAAGGCGTCGGCGCGGAGTCGCTGCGCCGGTGGGTCGTGCAAGCCGATATCGACGCGGGTAACCGTGATGGGCAGACCACCGAAGAGCATGCCGAGATCCGCCGGTTGAAGGCGGAGAACAAGGAGCTGCGCGACAAGGTCGCGATCTTGAAAGCGGCGACGACTTATGTGGGTGATCGCTGTCAAGCGGTGGCTTGATCGAGGCCTTCGAGGAGGTTGGTGTAGATCTCG